>NZ_JAUPEW010000002.1:0-390521 GCF_033052775.1 Idiomarina sp. Sol25 | reverse complement strand
TAGGCGGGGTGTGGAAGCGTAGTAATGCGTTGAGCTAACCCGTACTAATTGCCCGTGAGACTTAACCATACAACACCCAAGGTGTTTGGAGCGTTACGCACAAGCGAGCGACTTTACCGAATAAATAGCCTGATGTTCACATCAGGTGAGATAGTGAATTCAACAGAGTGGCTTTTACTTAAAAAGCAGTCAGTTTTTACATGTTGTGACAGTTTATGTCTGGCGGCCATAGCGGTGTGGCACCACCTGAATCCATTCCGAACTCAGAAGTGAAACACACCAGCGCCGATGGTAGTGTGGGGTCTCCCCATGCGAGAGTAGGTCACCGCCAGACTACAAATAGAGAACCCCAGCCCAACCGGCTGGGGTTTTTTTATGTCTGTTCCTCGGCCAGCTCTGCCGAGCCCAGAGTATCAGGCTGCTATAACTTTTGCTTATACCTAATTGCTTTCCAGACTGAACCAAACTCCCAATTTACTGCTATATTCCCTGTAATAATTATTAGGGAGAGCAGTATGAAACGTTTTAATGCAATTACACTTGCCTTAGCAAGTTCATTTTTCATAACGCCAGTTGCTTCAGCGCAACAAGACTCGGAAGCTAACAATGTCGAAGAAGTGATTCAGGTTGTAGGGTCCCGCTTATCAATGCGAACCGCAACAGACGGTGCTGCACCGGTAGATATAATCAGCGCTGACGACTTAGCAGCTACAGGCATGACAGATACAGCAAAAGCTTTACAGTATGCAGTGCCGAGCTTTAACTTTCCTTCATCGTCGATTACCGACGGTAGTGACGCGGTTAAACCTGCCTCTTTAAGAGGTTTATCGCCGGACCATACGCTGGTTCTTATAAATGGCAAGCGACGTCATAGTTCTGCTCTGGTTCACCTTAATGGAACAACGGGTCGTGGTAGCTCAAATGTCGATTTGAACGCAATACCTATGGTGGCAATCAAGCGTATTGAAGTTTTACGGGACGGTGCCGCCGCTTTATACGGTTCAGATGCCATAGCTGGGGTTATTAATATCGTTCTAAAAGATAACGCACAGGGTGGTAGTGCCAGTTTACAGCTTGGACAAACACACAAAGGCGATGGTGAACAGTGGCGTGCATCCGCCAGTACTGGTTTTGCCGTTGGTGAAGACGGAGCTTTGACCATTTCTGGCGAGCTTCATCATAAAAACCGTACCAATAGAGCGGGACCTGATACTCGTCAACAATATCCATCACTTCCAGACGGTAGCGATGATCCGAGAGAAGAAACTTTTGATAGACAGAGCTTTCATATTGGCCAAGCTGAATATAAGAATGCCTCTTTATTTGCTAATTTCGATATGACTTTAGGTGAAGGACGTCTGTATGCTTTTGGCGGTATGAGCGACCGTAAATCAGAATCTGGTGCGTTTTATAGAAGGGCAATTCAAAATAATACGCTTACTGAAATTTATCCAGATGGTTTTTTGCCTATTTTAGCTCCTGACGTTAAGGATTACTCTGCATACGCTGGTTATGAATGGTATATCGGAGAGTGGACTCTAGATTTTAGCGGTGGCTATGGGCGTAGTAAATTTCAATACAACGTTAAGAACTCTCTAAACGCATCTCTAGGTCCAGAACTGACGCCAACCTCCTTTGAGGCGGGCACACTAAAAAACGAGGAAGCTAGTCTCACATTCGATGCCCAACGCTTCGTTCCGTTTGTTAATAACTCTGATTTATCAATAGCATTTGGCGTTAGTTACAGAGATAACACTTACGAAATAAAAGCAGGTGACGAAGCGTCTTATATGGACGGAGGTTACGAAGGTCGTCCGGGCGGAAGTCAGGGCTATACAGGCTTTAAACCCGATGCGGAAGTCAACCAGAGTCGTGATAATGTCGGAGTTTACCTGGAGATTGAAAACCAGTTGACGACAGACTTTATGTGGGGAGCTGCCGTACGTCACGAAGACTATTCGGATTTTGGCAATAATACCAGCTGGAAAGTCTCCGGTCGTTATGACATTACTGACCGAATCGCCGTACGTGGGGCATTAAATACCGGCTTCAGAGCTCCGAGTGTGCAGCAACTTTATTTTACTAATATATCAACATTTGCCGTAGATGTTGATGGTGAAACGGTTCTGCAACAGTCTGGAACGTTTAATTCTCTGAGTCCGGTTACGGAGGCTTTGAATATCCCTGATCTTGAGCCGGAAGAATCTGAAAGTGTCAGTGCCGGCATCGTTTGGAATGGTTATGACGGTTTGGCAATTACTTTAGACTATTTCCGGATTAATATTGACGATCGTATTATCTTATCGAACCAAGTATTCCCGAGTGATTCACCAGCAGTAGCGAACGCCCTGAGCACTGTTTCAGCCGAAAATGCCAAATTCTTTATTAATGCTGTTGATACAAAAACGGAAGGTTTGGATATTGTTGCCAGCAAAACATTTAACTTAAATGATTTTGGTGAGTTAAAAGCACAATTAGCGTATGGCTTCAACAATACTGAAATAGAGTCCATCAATCTGCCTCCATTATTTGACGGTATTGAGTCGGTATTGTTTGATTATGATGAAAAAATACGTATGACGGATTCTACGCCTGATCACAGCGGATCTATTGGCTTTACTCATTCCTTAGGTAATTGGAGAACCGATTTACGGTTCAATTATTTTGGAACTTATATTATTGGAGATTACGATTCTGGCGAAACCGCAGAAGAAGCTAACGAGTCGTATGGTCCGAATTGGATAACGGATATTTCGGTTAGATACGCATTCTCTGACCAGTTGAGTCTTGTTATTGGTGGCCAAAACATCTTTAGCGAATACCCGGAAGAACAACCAGTACAAAGTGCATTTGATACGATATTCAAGTATCCAAATACTAACTCTCCTATCGGGTTCAACGGTGGCTACTTCTATTCGGAAGTTGAATATAAGTTTTAATCATTTTCCAGAAGTGATATTAGTAAAAACCGCCAATAATTGGCGGTTTTTTTATTTTAGGATGAAATGTTATTTTCTAACTTATTGAAAAATATAATATAAATAGTTGGCACAGTAGTTGTATTCGGGATTAGAAAAGTAAGTATAGTTAAAATTGCCCACTATTGGAGTTATTGTCATGTCGAATCGTAGCTTTGGCTGGTTATTAGTTTTATCTGTTATTGGTTTAGCGTTTTTCGCTGAAGAGATATTTTCAGTTTTTGGAATGGTTTTCGGCTCGGTGATTGAGTTCTCGGTTACTTTGTTGATCAGCTTATTTTTTGTTGGTTTAGTATTTTTCGTGGTAGTCACGATATTCGGTAGCGTGCTTTTAGGCGCTGGGGCAGCATTTATTGCCCTAATATTAAGTGGAATCGGCTTTTTCTGGCCGCTGATTCTCTGCGTCCTGGTTCTTTACTTTATATTTCGCAAACCAAAGGTTTCTAGAACAGGCTAATCACGTGTAATATACAGCCTAAGTTAAATCTAATAAGGCTTAGGCAATGTTTAAAACACTAGTTGCTGTATTAAGTTTGTTACCGCTTATAGTCTCCGCCGAGACATTAAAAGTTGATGACGCATGGGCTCGTGCGACTATCCCGGGAACCGAAAATGGCGCGGCTTACGCCACACTCGAAAACCTGAAAGATGCCCCGGTCGAAATTACCCGCATTAGCTCAGACGTCAGTAAAGTAGCCGAAGTACATCGACACACAATGTCTGGCGATGTAATGAGAATGGAAAAGGTTAAAGCGCTGTCTATTGCTCCTGGGGAAACAATTAAGTTTCAGCCAGGAGGATATCACTTTATGTTATTTGGCTTAAAATCTCCGCTTGAAGCTGAAGAGAACTTTTCTCTGACCTTACATTTTGAATCAGGCGCCAAACAAACCATTCAATTTCTAGTGAAGAAATAAAGAATCCGACATCTAATAGGAAGAGTTATGTATAAAAAAACATTAGTGTTAGCCGTAGCGTTAGCGGTTGCTCCTGCCAGCGCTTTGGCTGATACCGTTTTTGGTGTTTATGCCGGCGGACAATTCTGGAATGCCGATACTGAAGGCGAGTATGCTTTGGGTTCTAACTTAATAGAGCCAAATTTCGAGAATGAAAACCAAAGCAGTTACTACATTGCACTGGAACATCCGGTTCCATTTATCCCAAATATTAAAGTCCGGGAAAATAGTTTAGAAGTTACCGGCACCTCTGGGAAAAATGATTTTAGTCATAGAGATTACATTTTTTACTACGAAATTTTCGATAATGATTTAGTCTCATTTGATATTGGCGTCAATGCTATGGATTTCGACGACAGTTTGTGGGTACTCAGTAGCGATACTATTGGACGCCAGGAATTTTCTGTTGTTGTACCTACAGCCTATGCAGCAGCGCGAGTGGGAATACCCGCTAGCGACTGGACCTTCTTTGCTGATGCCAGTGCACTTAGCGTGAAAGACAGTAAAGTTCAGGATGCGCAAATTGGTATCGAATATCGTTTAGTTGATAATTTAGCTGTCGATGTGAGCCTTAATGCAGGTTATCGCCACTCGGTGATAGAGCTGGATGATGTCGATAATATTTATTCAGATGTGACCTTTAAAGGTCCATTTGTTGGAGTCGAAGTTCACTTTTAATCGATTAATTAGACTATTCAAAGCTTGCAGGTCGTTCAGCATATAAGCTAAATTGTTATATGTTTGTAATTTCTTATAGATGGATGGCCTCAACGCATGGTCAGTAGTCAAGATGAACCGCTGTTTCTTCACGACGACGATGAAGTTACTCCGGCAGAGTACAGTAAAGGTTTCTGGAAAATTCTGATTGTTGATGATGATCAGGAAATTCATGCGGTCACTAAAATGGCGCTTGCTGATGTTATTATAAGTGGCCGCCAGCTAGAGTTCTTCCATGCTTATAGTGGTAGTGAAGCGCTTGATCGCCTGACAGAACATGACGACATCGCCATGGTATTGCTTGATGTTGTAATGGAAACCGATGACGCCGGTTTAAAAGTGGCTCAGGCCATTAGGGAGCAGTTAGGCAATGACGAGATTCGGATTGTGCTGCGAACAGGGCAACCGGGTTATGCTCCCGAAGAGAGTGTTGTAAAAAATTATGATATTAACGACTACAAGACAAAAACAGAACTTACAAGAAGCCGTCTTTTAACCACTGTATTTTCCGCTGTTCGCTCGTATCAGCAACTTTGCACCATTAACGAAAATCGTCGTGGTTTGCGTAAAATCATTCACTCGGCTTCCAACTTAATGGAAAAACATTCCATTGTTAACTTTTCTGAAGGTGTAGTCACACAAATTGCTTCTTTGCTTGGCTTACGCGCTGAAGGGATTGTTGGTGCCAGAGCGCCTCATAAAAACAATGATATTCTGGTACTAGGAGCTGCCGGGCACTTCGCCGATAGTATTAATAAGAGTTTATCCACTCTTAACTCTGAAGAAATAGAAAAAAATGTCATAAAATGCCTGAGTGAACAGCGCCATATTCATACAGACACCGCGACGGTCTTCTTTATTGATGGCCAGGCGCATCAGGCGGCTGCCTACATAGAAACCCAAAATGCTGTAGCTGGGTATGATCAGGAGTTGCTGGAAGTCTTTTTAGCCAATATTGCGGTTGGCTTCGAGAATGCAAATTTATTCGAAGAACTGCGGACTGCAGCGTACCTTGACCCTTTAACCGGCATTCCTAATCGAGCCGAGTTTACACGGTGTCTTCAAGCTCTGTCTGAAAAGTCGGATAAGGATAAAATGATCGCTGTCATCGACATCGACCACTTTTCTGATGTTAACGATGGATTAGGGCAGGATGTGGGTAACTTACTGTTGCGAGCTGTGGCTCTGCGTCTCACGGACCAACTTGGCGATAAAGTCTTTGTTTCGCGTATTGCTGCCGATGTATTCGGCATTTACGGTCCTGCGAATATTGTCACTCCTAGCGCTTTTAGCGAGCTTTTTGCCCTACCTTTTAGAGCGGGAGAGCATTATATCCCGTTGCGGGTAACCTGTGGTTTTGCTTCAGCAGGAAACCCCGAGAACGTTAATGGCAAAGGGTTGTTGAAACAAGTTTATATTGCTTTGAAAAATGCAAAAAATAACTCTTTTGACCGCTATAACTATTATGAACCGTCGATGGAACAAGAGACTCAGCGTCGTCTTCATCTGGTCCGCCGGCTGCGTGCCGATTTTGCCAATAGAAAATTGCAGGTTTGGTATCAGCCACAAGTTGAGCTGAGAACAAAGAAAGTTGTAGGTGTAGAAGCGCTTTTACGGTGGCCTCAAAGCAACGGTTCTTTTATTTCTCCTGCAGAGTTTATCCCGTTAGCGGAGTACTCGGGGCTCATTGTGGAAATTGGCTCTTGGGTTATTGAAGAAGCTTGTCGCCAAATTAATGCTTTTGATGAAATTGGTCTGCCGCAGCTTCAGGTTGCGGTTAATGTTTCAGTACCACAATTTCGGAAGCGCGACTTCCCCGAGTTAGTCGAAAAGCAAATAGAGCAGTGGGGAATTGATCCGAATCGAATTGAGTTAGAAATTACAGAAAGTATCGTGATGGAAGACCCTGATTTAGTTGCCGATATGTTAAGGCGTTTGAAACAGCAAGGTATTCAGGTAGCAATTGATGACTTCGGTGTTGGCTTTTCATCGCTCAGTTACTTACAAAAACTGCCGCTAGATAGAATTAAAATAGACAAAACTTTCGTCAATAATTCAGACGAGAAAAGCGGTAAGATCATCATAGAAACTATTGTCGATATGGCTCGCCGTTTAGGTTTAAAAGTGCTGGCCGAAGGCATCGAAGAACAAGCTCAACTGGATTACTTTTTAGGGTTGGAGTGCACTGAGGGGCAAGGTTTTTTCTTTGCTAAACCAATGCCCGCTGACCAGTTGATCCGCTTGTTACAAAAGCAAATGAGTTACTCTTAGTTATAGACTTCTACGTTGTCGGCTTCCATCTGGTAGCCTACAACCGCAAGGTCACCTTCTTTGCGTTCTACCTTAATGGTGCCTTCTATCCAAACGGCATCATAAGTGTTTTCGTAGGGAACGCCCTCAGCGTATTTAACATGAATAATTTGGTTGGGCGGTGGTGGCGGCACATGAATGCACGCGCCAAAATAAGGCACCAGTAAAAATTCAGTGACGTTATCGGCGTCCCCTTCCAGTTGCACAACATAACCGGGAATACGCACTTTCTTACCGTCCAGGGCTTCAACTACCGGTGCATCCAGGTTGGTTTGCCGGTCTTCTTCGGGGTTCGCGTCATAGTATGACTGAGGCTTTACCGGAGGTGGAGTAAACCCTTCAGGAATAAGATCTTTCCAGCCAATTTTTTCAGCAGCCGCGAACGCGGGAAGGGTTAGCATTAAAAGTGCAACCGCGAATAACTTCTTCATATTTTCACCGTAAGTCCATCTGCAAGAGATTGGCGATACGCACGCCATGCGGGTATTAAACTTAACATAAAGCCGACAGTAATCACGAGAGCTATGCGCCACCACTCACTCATGCTGGGCCAGGAGCTGGTGAAGATTAACCCGGTTTGCGACTGAATAACGCCGGCCAACGACCATTGCAGGCCATATAGCAGGAGTAAGCCAGAGAACGCACCAACCACGGTAAGTAGCAGAGCTTCACTAAGTAACAAGCCGAATATGGTTCCGGGGCCTGCGCCCACAGCTCTTAAGACCGCCATTTCTCGACGGCGTTCCCTTAAGCTAGCAAGCATAATGGTCAGCATACCCAGAAGACCAATCAGTACCACCATAGCGGAGATGGCGGTTAATGCCTGCTCGAACACTCTTAAGGTTTTCCATAGTTGCTGCAGTGTCATACCCGGCAGCAGGGCAGTTAAGGGTTCTTTGTCGTAGGTATTGATTTGACGTTGTAAGCGCAACGCCAAAGGCTTGGCCTTTAAGCCGAGTAGTGCGGCACTGATACTTTCAGCCCGGGCCTCGCTATGATGCTCGTGGCTTTGGTCATGCTCTTCGTCGTGCCCGGTTCCACCGCCGTGAATCATCTCCAGGCTGTGCAAGGTTACCAACACCGCTTGATCAACCGGGGTTCCTGTCCGTTGCAGGACGCCAGTAACCGTCAATGGATGCTCATCGTGTTCGCTAAAGCTAATGCCGCCACTGCCGTGGGCAATAATAATATCGTCACCAATGGCTTTTGACAGCTTCTCGGCTGCGTCAGCTCCTAATACAACGTCTTCATCTGAGGCAAAAGGCTGGCCTTGTGAAAACGCTAAAGGCTGCTTATCAGCATATTTAAAGTGTTCAAAATACGCATTGGTTGTGGCTACAACCGGCAACCCCTGAACACTGTCACCCAGCGAAATTGGCACGGCCCAACTGACTTCAGGGCGGCTACTAATTTCGGCAAAGCTCTCCCAGCTCATGTTGTTGGTCATGCTGCCAATATGAAAGACAGAAGACAGCAACAACTGTGTCTGTCCGGTTCTGGCGCCAACAATTAAGTCCGTACCAGAAACCGTATTAGCAAAATGACTTTGTACCTGTTCACGGACACGCTCCACTGCCAGTAATAGGGTGACACTGACAGCAATCGCTATAACAGTTAAAAGTACGCTCGCGCGTCGGTTCAGTAAGCTCTTCAGGGCAAGGCGGATCATGGTTTAGCCCCCGCCCGATTAAGTTCGTTAAGCTCGACGTGTTTTTCAAAATAAGAAGACAAAGCGGCGTCATGAGTCACAAAAATAACCGTGGTGTTATTCTGGCTACTCAGCTCAAGTAATAATTGGATAAAGGTATCCCGGTGCTCAGCATCCAGTGCCGAGGTTGGTTCATCCGCTATCAGCAGTTTAGGTGCACCCAGTAAGGCTCTGGCAGCTGCTACCCGTTGTTGCTGACCAACGCTGAGGGTATGAGCCTGTTGCTGAATTTGTTCTGAGGATAAACCTAAGCGTTTTAGCATTTCCAATGCAGTCGCTTCTGCCGATGTTCCCTGCTCAGCTAAACGTTGTCTGCGCTTTTGCGAGAACTGACAGGCGAGTAAGGCGTTGTCTAAGGCGGATAAATAGGGCAACAGATTAAATTGCTGAAATATATAGCCAATATTATCAGCACGATAACGGTCTCGTTGTCTGCCGGACAAACTGGAAAATGCAGTATCAAACAGGTCTAACCGACCCTGTTCAGGTGTATTAATGCCGGCCAACAGCGATAGTAATGTTGATTTTCCACTACCGCTGGGGCCGCGCAACAGCACCGTTTCGCCCTGTTTTACCTGCCAGGCAGGAATATCCAGAGTTGGCTTTTGTCCCGCCCAGGAAAAACTCAGTTTTTCTATATTGACGGCATTTATTGCGTCGGTGCTGCTGACCACTTTAAATTACGATTTTTTCGCACGTTCAAAAGAAGACACAATTTCTTCTTTTGCTGCGGCGGCATCACCCCAACCGTCAACTTTAACCCACTTACCTTTTTCCAGCTCTTTGTAACGCTCGAAGAAGTGAGTGATTTGTGCTTTCAGCAACTCAGGCAGGTCATCAACGTCATTGATGTGATCGTATTCTTTGGTCAGCTTACTAACCGGAACTGCGATAACTTTCGCGTCTTCACCTGACTCGTCAGTCATTTTCAACACGCCAACCGGGCGGCATTTAATAACAGAGCCAGCTTGCAGCGGGTACGGAGTCGGGACGAGTACGTCTACCGGGTCACCATCCAGAGACAGCGTCTGGTTAACAAAACCGTAGTTGGCCGGATAAAACATAGCGGTCGCCATAAAACGGTCAACCCACAATGTACCGGTGTCTTTATCAACTTCGTATTTAATCGGATCGGCGTTTGCCGGGATCTCGATGATGACGTTAACTTCTTCTGGCATGTTTGAGCCAGCCGTTACGTTTCCTAAGCTCATAGTACTTCCTGCTGTAGTAATAAAATAATAAAAAAAGGTACTGCGCGATTATAGCGGCTCGGGCCACTCACGCAATAGCCACGCAATATCGACATCCGTCTAATACGGTTTTGGATACTGACTATGGTACTCCATGCACACACTCACTTCATTAGCAGAGCCCATAACCACCGAGACGCGCTGGTGAATATGTTCTGGCACAATTTCTAATAAACGGCTGTAGCCGTCGGTGGCTTTCCCGCCGGCTTTTTCCACCAGCATTGCCATGGGTGCGGCTTCGTATAAAAGGCGCAGCTTAAAGGGTTTTTCCGGTTTCCGGGCATCCCAGGGGTAAGTGAATAAACCACCACGCGAAATAACCCGGTGTACATCAGAGACCATCGCAGCATTCCAGCGCATATTAAAGTTCTTGCCGCGCGGGCCTTCTTCGCCTTCCAGCAAGTCGCTAATGTATGCGCGGATAGGGTCAGCCCAGTGACGGCGGTTCGACATATTAATAGCAAACTCTTTGGTATCTTTCGGGATTTCCGCTTTCTCATGGGTCAACAAGAATTCACCAACGGTCTGATCCAGAGTGTAAATTCGCACCGCTTTACCGGTCGTCATAACCAGCATAGTTGCGGGGCCATACAAGACATAACCGGCAGCAACCTGAGCCTTACCTGGTTGCAGGAACATGTTCTCGCTGGTCTCTTCGCCCTCAGGCTTACGCAGAATAGAGAAAATAGTACCCACACCACCGTTAATGTCGATGTTAGAGCTGCCGTCCAGTGGATCAAATGCCACCAGGTAATGGCCTGAGTTCGGGCTTTCGACAATGGAGTCTTCTTCTTCAGAGGCAACCGCATGGACGTTAGGTGACTCAAGCAACAGAGTTTTTAACAGCTGATTGGCGACAACATCGAGCTTCTTTTGCGTTTCGCCCTGAATGTTTTCGTCCAGAGTTGAGCCTAAGACTCCAGCTAATGCGCCCTGATGCAGACGGAAAGAAATTTCCTTGGCTGCAATTTGAATGGTGTTAATAACAGAGATAAGCGATTCGCTGGTTTGATCCGCTCTCAGTGTTGGTAATAAACGTTTCATGAAAGTTCCTGCAGCTCTGGTTATTGGGTGCTAACAAATGTTTGTTCAGAGAGCGCAAATGATACCTTATTTTTTGGTAAAAATCCTGCTTGTCAGCAAGGACGGTGGTACACTTTCGGTATTTTTAAAGCGAACGGATTTAGAAAGCTCATGCACATTCATATTGTTGGGATTTGCGGAACGTTTATGGGAGGCGTGGCCGCCATTGCACAGCAACTTGGTCACCGGGTAACCGGGTCTGATGCTAAGGTCTATCCGCCCATGAGCACGCAACTGGAAAATCTCGGCATTGAATTGATGCAGGGCTACTCGCATAACAATTTAAAGCCATGCCCCGACATAGTGATTATCGGCAACGCGTTAAGCCGTGGTAACGACGAAGTTGAAGCGGTTTTACGGGAGCGTATTCCGTATGTGTCTGGCGCGCAATGGCTGCACGACAACGTATTAACTCAGCATTGGGTATTGGCGGTTGCCGGAACTCACGGAAAAACCACGACTGCGAGTATGCTGGCCTGGATTTTAGAAGATAACGGCTTTGATCCCGGTTTTATGATTGGCGGTGTGCCGGGAAACTTTCCGGTCAGTGCACGTTTAACCGATTCCAACTTCTTTGTGATTGAAGCCGATGAGTACGATACAGCGTTTTTTGATAAACGATCCAAGTTTGTTCATTACGCACCGGATACGTTAATTCTGAATAATCTGGAATTTGATCATGCAGACATCTTCCCAGATTTAGCGGCTATTCAACGACAGTTTGCGCATTTGCTGCGGGTCGTTCCCGACACCGGCCAGGTGATCTCACCCGCGGGCGATAAAGCTCTGGAAGAGGTGCTGAAGCAAGGCTGCTGGAGTCCGGTGGTACGTATGGGTGAGCAGGCTGACTGGCAGGCTAAATTGCTTAAAGCTGACGGTACGGAGTTCGAAGTGCATTACCAGGGTAAATGCATTGCGCAGGTTAGTTGGAACGTATTGGGTACTCATAACGTTAATAATGCCATGATGGCCATTATCGCCGCCGCCCATGTTGGCATAAAAGCTGAGCAGAGTGCGCAGGCGCTAATCCGCTTTAAAAGCCCCAAGCGACGTATGGAGTTATTAGGTGAGCACCGCGGCGTAAAAGTCTTTGATGATTTTGCTCACCACCCAAGCGCGATTAAAACAACCGTATCCGGTTTACGTCAGCATCAGCCTGACAGTCGCATTATTGCGGTACTTGAACCGCGCTCAAATACCATGAAAATGGGCGTTCACAGCGATACTTTGGTTCAGTCATTAGAAGATGCAGACGATGTATTCGTGTTGCAGCCCGAAGGGCTACAATGGCAACTGACCGAAAAAATACCCAAGGCGCATGTGTTTGAGTCGACCGATGACTTGCTGGCAGGGTTGCTGGCTGCAGTCAAAACCGGAGACGCCGTACTTATTATGAGCAATGGCAGCTTCGATGGTTTGCACCAGCGCTTTCTTAAAGCCCTGCAATAACTGAATGACACAGGAACCGTTCAATGAAAACCGACAATAGAATTACTGTTGCGATAACCGGTGCTTCGGGTGCCCCTTACGCGCTGCGTTTGTTACAATGTTTGCTTGATCAGGATCAACAGGTACTGTTGCTCATTTCCAGTGCTGCCCGGGTCGTACTGGCAACGGAGCAGGGTATGCAAATTCCGGCCGCTCCTGACAAAGCAGCGGCAATGCTATGTGAACACTTTTCGGTTGGTGCTGAGCAACTCAAAGTTTACGGCAAAGAAGAATGGTTTTCGCCGGTGGCTTCGGGTTCAGCTGCGCCCGCAAAAATGGTGGTTTGCCCCTGTTCAACCAGCACCTTGTCGTCAATTGCGCATGGCAGCAGTAATACGTTGATCGAGCGCGCCGCCGATGTCGTACTGAAGGAGCGTGGACAATTAATTTTAGTTCCGAGAGAGTCTCCGCTTTCGACAATCCATTTACAAAACATGCTGCAACTCAGTCAGCAGGGCGTAACGATAATGCCGGCAGCGCCGGGCTTCTATCATCAACCAGAAAGCATTGATGATTTAATCGATTTTATGGTGGCCAGAATCCTGGATCATCTTGGCCTTGAGCAGCGTTTAGTCAGCCGTTGGGGCTATGGAAAGGAGTCATAAAGAGATCTATGAAAGCACTAGAAATTACAGGCTTGCGAAAAACATACCGCGGTGGTTTTGAAGCCTTAAAAGGTATTGATTTAGAGGTTGAGGAAGGTGATTTCTATGCACTGCTTGGTCCTAATGGAGCAGGGAAATCGACCACCATCGGAATTATCTCATCGCTGGTAAATAAAACCTCGGGTCAGGTGAAGGTTTTCGGTTACGACTTAGACACGCAGCTCACCGATTTAAAACGCCAAATTGGTTTGGTGCCGCAGGAGTTTAACTTCAATCAGTTTGAAACCGTTCAGCAAATTGTAGTCAACCAGGCGGGTTACTACGGTGTTCCGCGGTCTCTGGCGAAAGAGCGCTCTGAAAAATATCTGCAGCAGCTGGGGTTATGGGATAAGCGCAATGAGCCGGCACGCTCTTTGTCTGGAGGCATGAAACGCCGTCTGATGATTGCCCGCGCATTACTGCACGAACCTAAATTACTGATTCTGGATGAGCCAACGGCAGGCGTTGATATCGAACTGCGCCGGTCCATGTGGGACTACCTGACCAAGATAAACCAGCAGGGTATTACCATTATTCTGACCACGCACTACCTGGAAGAAGCCGAAATGCTGTGCCGTAATATCGGTATTATTGATAGTGGCCGCATTATTGAAAACACGTCAATGAAGCGCTTGCTGGCGCAGCTAAGCCGTGAAACCTTTGTCTTAGATTTAGAACCGGGCCATAACGGTGCAGAAATAGAGAACTTTAATCACCGTTGGACAGATGAGCAGACACTGGAAGTGGAAGTTGATAAAAATGCCGGGCTGAACGCCGTGTTCGAGCAGCTTTCTGCCCAAAAGGTAAAAGTACTGTCAATGCGCAATAAAGCCAACCGTTTAGAGGAATTGTTTGTGTCTATGGTCGAGCAGGGGCGTCAGCAGGAGGAAGCCAAATGAGCCATTCCGCAGCGAATTTTATTGCGTTAAAAACCATCTGGATCAAAGAGTGCACCCGCTTTCTTCGTATTTGGATACAAACTCTGGTGCCGCCGGCAATCACCATGACGCTGTACTTTGTCATTTTCGGTAGCATCGTGGGTGAACGAATTGGTGAAATGAGTGGCGTCGGCTACATGGAGTTCATTGTTCCCGGCCTTATTATGATGTCGGTGATTACCAACTCCTATTCCAATGTGGCGTCATCTTTCTTTAGTGCTAAGTTTCAGCGCAATATCGAAGAGATGCTGGTGTCGCCGGTTCCAACCGCCGTTATTATTGCCGGTTATGTCGGTGGCGGTATGGCCAGAGCCTTGATTGTCGCGGTTATTGTTACTTGTGTGTCTTTCTTTTTTGTAGAAGACATCCAAATTGCTCATATTGGTTACGTGATATTAACGGTCATTTTAACCTCCACCTTATTCTGTCTGGGCGGGTTAATTAATGCCGTTTACGGTAAAACCTTTGACGATATTTCTATCGTTCCGACATTCGTACTGACGCCGCTAACCTATTTAGGCGGTGTGTTTTACTCGGTTAGTCTGTTGCCGGAATTCTGGCAGAAAGTCTCTATGGCAAACCCGGTGTTGTATATGGTTAATGGCTTCCGTTATGGCTTTTTAGGTCAGTCAGATGTGGGTATTGGTCTAGCTATAGCAGTTCTGGTGGGCTTCAATGTGCTGTTCTTTGCGGCGGCTTATTACATCCTCGATAAAGGCATAGGGATCCGCTCCTGATGCAGCAGGCAAGACCGGTTACGACTAACCAGAATGGACCGCATGAAGACACTGAAGCCGCGGTTCGTCGCCATTTAGAAAGTGAGTTTTTGAAACCGATTCAGGAGCACAACCAGCAGGCGTTCGACGAAATTCATGCGCAGGTAATGAGTTGGGGCGGACCTGTTATTCTGGATTCCTGCTGCGGCGTGGGCGAGAGTACGGCAAAACTGGCAGAAATTCACCCTGATGCTATGGTTATCGGCGTTGATAAATCGGCGCATCGGGTTGACCGTCACAGCCACTATCAAACCAGCGAGAATGGTCAGCGGTACTGGGTGGTAAGAGCCGACCTGAATGACTTCTGGCGATTGGCGAACCGGGCCGGATGGCAGCCCCGGCAGCATTGTATTTTTTACCCGAATCCCTGGCCTAAATCGGCTCATTTAGCACGCCGCTGGCATGGTAGCCCGGTATGGAAAGATGTGGTTGCGCTTGGTGGTGAATTGCATATGCGTTCTAATTGGAGCTTATACTTGTTAGAAGTGGCGCAGGCACTTAAGGTGAGCGGGCATTACGCCGATATCTCACTGCTGTCCGATGACGCTGAGCCAATAACCCCTTTTGAACGCAAATATAAGAACAGCGGTCAGGCTTTATGGCAACTGCACGCGAATTTATCTAAGGAGTCTTGATTGAGCCCTAAACCAGAAATAGCGGAAGTGAACCAGGAGTCGTTGTATCGTATTTTTACGATACCTGAGGCTCCTGACTCAACGCTGGGTAAAATCGAAAAGCATCTTTCAGAAAACCTGATGGGTTTTTTAGGTGAACACATTGTTGCCCGGGAAAAACCGCTGCAGGAAATTGAGCGTGACTTTGATAAGTCACAGATACCGGAAGAGCCTGCTTTTGTCTCCGACCATACAGAATTTCTGCTGGATAAGCTGGTCGCTCATTCGGTGCATACGGCGTCACCACGCTTTATTGGGCATATGACATCTGCCTTACCTTATTTTCTGCTGCCTTTAGCTAAACTCATGGTGGGGCTGAATCAGAATCTGGTTAAAATTGAGACGTCTAAAGCCTTCACGCCGCTGGAGCGTAACGTTATTGGCATGATGCATCACTTGGTGTATCAGCAGGATGCGCCGTTTTATAATCGCTGGATGCACAGCGCGCAACATTCTTTGGGAGCTTTTTGCTCGGGTGGAACTATAGCCAATATGACCGCGCTTTGGGTCGCTCGAAATCGCTTGTTGCAGGCTGACGGCGATTTTGCGGGAATTGCCGCAGATGGATTGGCCGCAGGCCTTCAACATTACGGTTATTCAAAGCTAACCGTCGTGGTGTCTGAGCGTGGTCACTATTCCTTAAGCAAAGCAGCTGACGTACTTGGTATTGGTCGCCGAAATTTAGTCTCAGTTGCAACCGACAGCGACAACCGCATTCGCATTGATGAACTGCGTAAAACCTGTGCGCGGATTACAGAAGAGGGCGGCAAAGTGCTTGCTCTTGTGGGCGTTGCGGGTACCACCGAAACTGGGCACATCGATCCTCTCGACGAAATGGCTACTGTAGCAGAAGAAGTGGGTGCACACTTTCACGTTGACGCGGCGTGGGGGGGAGCGACTTTATTGTCCGAACAGCACCGTTCACTACTGGCTGGTATTGAGAGAGCCGACAGTGTCACTATTGATGCGCATAAGCAAATGTATGTCCCTATGGGCGCAGGCGTGGTGCTGTTTAAGAGCCCGTCACTGGTTAAATCGATAGAACATCACGCCGAATATATTATCCGTCAAGGCTCTAAAGATTTAGGGGCACACTCAATGGAAGGTTCACGCGCGGGTATGGCTATGATGGTGTTTTCAGCCATGCACGTTATTGGCCGCCGCGGTTACGAGCTGCTGATTAATAACAGTATTGATAAAGCGCGTTATTTCTCGAAGCTGATTTCTGAGCAGGATGACTTTGAAGTCATTACTGAGCCGGAGCTTTGTATTCTGACCTATCGTTTTGTGCCAGCTAAAGTAAAAAAGGTGCTGGATAAAGCGACACCAGAGCAGCTGGCGCGACTAACTCCGCACTTAAACGCATTGACGCGTTATATTCAAAAACGTCAGCGGGAAAGCGGGCAGTCGTTTGTGTCACGAACTAAATTGACACCTGCTCAATATCATCATGAGCCAACGGTGGTTTTTCGTGTGGTTCTGGCAAACCCATTAACAACCGACGACATGCTTCAGGAAGTGTTATGCGAACAGCGTAAAATTGCGGCAAAAGCCACCAGTTTGCGTGGCGCTTTGCACACTGAAATGCGCGAACTGGGTATGCTTATTTAGTCGCTGTGTTGGTAACCCGTAAGTTATCAATTAAACGCGTTTTCCCCATAAAAGCGGCTGCCAAAATGACCCACTCAGGGTCTTCAGGAGTCGCTTCCTGTAAATCTGCGGCGTTGCGAATACTGAAATAGTCCGGCACAAACCCGGCTTCAGTCAGCTTTTCTTTTGCTGCAGCTTCCAGCTCCCCAAAATGAGTATTTACACTCAGTTTCGCTTTGGTTTCTTCCAGGGTTTTATAAAGCGCCGCCGCTTGCTGCTTTTGCTCTGTGGATAAGTAACCATTACGAGAGCTCATGGCCAGGCCACTGGTTTCCCGCTGTGTGGCTGTTCCCAGAACTTCTACAGGCAGGCTTAGGTCTTGTACCATTAAGCGAATAAGCTGAAGTTGTTGATAATCTTTTTCGCCAAATACGGCCAATTGTGGCTGCACCATATTAAATAGCTTACAGACAACAGTAGCGACGCCGGTGAAGTGCCCCGGGCGACTGGCTCCGCAAAGAATGTCACTAATGCCAGGGACGTCAATTCGCGTCTGTTTGTCGAGCCCGCGGGGATACATATCACTTACCTGAGGGCTAAATACCGCAGAGACCCCTAAAGCATCCAGCGCCTGACAGTCGGCTTTGAGCGTGCGCGGATAACTGTCGAGATCCTCATTTGCACCGAATTGCATCGGGTTGACAAAAATACTGACAACCACGTTGTCGCATCGTTCCAACGCCGTTTTGACCAACTGCAGGTGACCGTCGTGCAGGTTGCCCATAGTCGGTACTAAAGCGACTTCAGACTGCTGTTGACGCCATCTGCGAAGTTCAGCAAGGGATTTTAGAATTCTCATTTGTAGCTATGCTCTGCTGTTGGAAACTCGCCTGAGCGCACCTGTTCTGAATATAAACGGAATGCATCAGCAAGCGAGCCACCCTGAGCTAAAAAGTCTTTGGCAAATTTAGGCAGGTAGTCGCTGTTCATACCGAGCATATCGTGCATGACCAAAATTTGTCCGTCGGTGTCTGCGCCTGCGCCAATACCAATAGTGGGAATAGATACCTGGTCGGTAATACGTTTCCCCAGAGAAGCGGGTACGCATTCCAGAACAAGCAATTGAGCGCCGGCCTCTTCGAGAGCCAAAGCCTGGTTCAGTGTGTCCTCGGCTTGTTGTTGCTCTTTGCCTTGTACTTTATAACCACCAAGAACATTAACCGATTGTGGTAGTAAACCAAGGTGAGCGCACACCGGAATGCCCCGGGTCTTTAAGCCTTCAATGGTTTCAACCAACCAGTGACCGCCTTCCAGCTTTACCATGTTGGCGCCCGCCTGCATTAAAGCTGCGGCGACATCATAGGCTTGCTCAGGTGTGCTATAAGTCATAAAAGGCATGTCTGCTATAACAAAGGCATTGCTCGCGCCACGACGCACACATTGAGTGTGGTAAATCATATCATCGACGGTTACCGGCACCGTTGAGTCGCGACCCTGGACAACATTACCCAGTGAATCGCCCACCAAAATAAAGTCGACGCCCTGCTCGGTCATGAGTTTAGCGAAACTTGAGTCATAGGCGGTGAGGGAGCTGATCTTGGTCCCTTCCTGTTTCATTTTTTGTAACGTTGCAATGCTGGTTTTGGTTGTTGCCATGACGCACCTTCAGCAGTTTTAAATGGTTATATCAGACCGACAGATTAGCACGTCCAGACCCTCTTCGGTAAGAGTCTCTGTTTGTTGTTTTGCGGTATTGCCATTAGGCAAAAGTTTGTCGGCGGCTATTTCGGCCAGAGGATAAAGTACAAAGCTGCGTTCGTATAACCCCGGGTGAGGAACCCGGAGAGAGTCAGTTTGATGTTGTTGTTCATCAAACAGCAGCAGATCCAAGTCCAGCGTGCGCTCGCCCCAATGTCTGACACGTTTACGACCAAAAGCATCTTCTATATCGTGCAAAGCTTGCAGAACATCAGCCGCCAGTAAGCTGGTGCTTACAGAACAAACGGCATTAACGTAGTCGGGCTGGTCCTGCGGGCCCATAGGCTTGCTACCGTAAAGTGAGGAATAAGCTAATAATTGCCAGCGGGAATCATTATTCAGCACATTTAAAGCCGATAGAATATTATCCACCGGCTTGCCCAGGTTACTACCCAGCGCAATAAAGGCTTTATGTTGCGTCATTACCTTTGTTTTCCTGAGGCTTCCGGCGCGGACCACGACGACGGCGCGGTTTGCGCCGGCCTGACTTCGCTTCCGGCTTAGACGACTTTAATTGCTCCGGGTTGTCCTGCGCTTTACTCCAGTGCTCTGCCAGCCCGGCTAATTTCTTATCGCCGTTTTCCGCATAAGAGCGTAACAATAAAAAGTCGTAGGCCGCACGAAACCGTTTATGTTCAAGCACTTTCTGAGCGCGCACGCCTTTAGTGATATTCAAGCGACGCTGCAATTGCCAGATATCTCTGGCTGGCAGACTGAACCGCTTGGGTAATGAAACGCGTTGCGACTGTCTGTGAATAACATCAGCTGCGGCAACGTTTAATGCGTCCATTGGTGGCAGGCCACCTTCGTTCTCAAGTTGTTCGCGTCGAGCCTGCAACGGCCACCACAACAACACCGCAATTAAATAGGCCGGGGTAACACGCTGTTCTTCTGCAATGCGTCTATCGGTGTCTTTAAAGGCCTTCAGCATCATTTGATAGGCCGGGCTTTGTTCATCAGCGACGTAATCTTTCAGCATCGGGAATAACTGCTGAAACAGTCCGAAATCTTTCATCATCAGGAAGTTAGCTTCAGCTTTGCCCGACATAAACATTTTCAGGAACTCGTCAAACAAACGCGCCGGTGGAATGTTTATCAGTAACGGGGCAAGTTCTTTTAACGGACCGCTGACTGAGTCATCCATTTGCATATTCAGTTTTGTGGCAAAGCGAACGGCGCGAAGCATGCGCACCGGATCTTCACGGTAGCGTACTTCCGGGTCACCAATCATCCGCAAAATACCGGCGTTAATGTCATCAACGCCGTTGGCAAAATCGTAGATCGCGAAATCGGCAATATTGTAATACAGCGCATTGGTGGTAAAGTCGCGGCGCTCGGCGTCTTCTTCTATGCTGCCGTAGACATTATCGCGAACCAGCTGACCATGCTCATCCTGGTCTGCCGTGCGGTTTTTCTTGTTTTCTTCCTGCGGGCTGTCCCCGTGGTGGCCGCGGAAAGTAGCAACTTCAATGACTTCTTTGCCAAACACGACATGCGCAAGGCGGAAGCGACGACCAATTAGGCGACAGTTACGAAATAGGGATTTAATCTGCTCTGGTGTGGCATTGGTGGTGACATCAAAATCTTTTGGCTCAAGCCCCAGTAGAATATCGCGGATGCAACCGCCAACCAGATAGGCTTCAAAACCGCTGTTGTGCAGACGGTAAAGAACCTTTATTGCATTTTTACTGATATCGCTACGGGATACTGGATGTTTGTCCCGTGGGATAACCTGTAACTTGGGTAACCGGCTGGATTCAGGCTCTGCCGCCTTACTGGAAAAGGCGCGCTTTGCCAGTGCTTTTATTCGCTTAATAATGGTGGTTCTCCCTTACCATTGTTTTTATTTAGAATCAGTTGTTGTCTGTATATTGTACCGTTAACGACCTGCTATATGCCACTTTTTGCACCAACTTTGCAACGCCTGTTGCAATATTTCCCTGACAGGGCTTTGCCGCAGCTCCGGTTCCGGCTCAATACCCAGATAATTCAGCGCCATGAACAGGTTATTACTTGCCTGGCTGGACTCAATCGGCGGCGCATGGTTTTGTTTACTCAACTTGCGACCATCGTCATTCATTATCAGCGGTAAATGCATCATTCGTGGCTGATTTCCGGTGAAATACTGCCATAAAGTGAGCTGCCAGAAGCTAGGAGTTATCAAGTCGCTACCACGTACAATATCGGTAACTCCCTGTTCAATATCATCAACGACCACAGCCAGCTGGTAAGCATACAATCCGTCGCGGCGTTTCAGTACGAAGTCTTCACAGACTGAAGCAGAGTGATCTTCTAATACGCCGTGCACGCGGTCATTAAATGCATCAATCGGGTTATTGTTAACAAAGCGCAGGGCGAAGGGGGTTGAACGAGGCTGGTGGTTACGACAGTAGCCATCGTAGTGATCGCTGCGGGCACGAATAGCCCGACGACTGCAGTCACATTGATAAAGACGCTGAGCGTTTTCCAGCTGGTTGAGCTGATGCTGGTAAACTGAGTCACGCTGGCTTTGGTATAAAACGGGGCCATCCCACTCTAAACCGTGAGCTTCTAACTGAGTTAAAATGGTATTGGCCGCTCCGGCCACGGCTCGCGGTTTATCGACATCTTCAATGCGAACCAGCCATTCACCTTTATGCGCTTTAGCATCTAAGTAGCTACCAACGGCAGCTACTAATGATCCCAGGTGCAAAGGCCCTGAAGGTGTTGGTGCAAAACGGCCACGATACATGAGCCTTTAGGCTCCGGTCATTTGCTTCTCTTTCATTTCCGCCAGCGTTTTACAGTCCACGCACTGGTCAGCTGTTGGGCGAGCTTCTAAGCGGCGGATACCAATTTCAATACCGCACGATTCGCAAAAGCCAAAATCATCTTCTTCTATCTTTTGTAAGGTTTTTTCAATCTTCTTAATCAACTTACGCTCACGGTCACGTGTACGCAGTTCGATACTGAACTCTTCTTCCTGCGCAGCGCGGTCTACCGGGTCAGGAAAATTCGCTGCTTCGTCTTTCATATGATGCACTGTGCGATCAACTTCCTGACGTAATTGACGACGCCATTCTTCCAGAATACGACGAAAATGCGCACGTTGCGCATCGTTCATGTACTCTTCACCCTGTTTTTCCTGATACGGCTCCAGGCCGGCCATCGCCAGGATGCCATGGGTTTTCTTATCCTTGCCTTGAGGCATCATGGATCTCCTACATTCTCTATAAAAGAGTGTTTAAAAAGCGGTACATTAAAAAAAGGACGCTACGTATACCAGAAAGGGGTACGGTTGGCAATGTCATTCGGATTAAATTTCTGCGCTAAAATTGTGAATGTATTGAGTTTTAAAGGCTTACGGGAACTGGTCTCTCCAGTTTTATTTCTTTCGCCGACGCGCGGCACTTTACGGCATAAAACTCGACTCCGACTGACGCTGCTTTTTTACACAGCTCAGCATACTGGGTATCGATATGTGCGGCGGGGGAAACTTGTTCAATACCGTCGTGCATTACCATGTATAGCTGCACGGCGCGATGACCATCGGCCACAACCTGCATAAGTTCATTAAGGTGTTTATGAGCGCGTTGGCTGACTGCGTCGGGAAAGTAACCCTGACCCGCATCCGCTAAAGTGACACTTTTCACTTCAATAAAGCATTCACGGTTATTCTGGTCGACAGCCCACCAGTCGATGCGGCTTTTTTCTTTACCGTAGCGTTGCTCTGGTTTTAGCTCTTGCCACTGGCTTAATTCAGGCACAAGGTTGGTTTGCAGTAACTCTCCGGCCATGCGGTTAGCGTGCTGTGTATTGACCACAATCATTTCACCGTTGTTATTCTGAGCGAGCTCCCAGGTCAGTGAGTATTTACGTTTGGGGTTATCAGAAACACTGCACCAGGCCGTAAAGCCAGGCTCTGCACATCCGGTCATGGCTCCGGTATTAGGGCAGTGGGTTGTTGTCGTTTCGTTGTCACCAAAATCAATGTCGGCGAGAAAACGCTTGTATCTTTTTTGCAAAACTCCCTGGCGCAGGGGCTTGTTAAATTGCATCAGAGACCTCATAACTCTAGTATAAACAGACAGCAAATTATCGGGAGAGGTACAGAATGTCCAGCGCACTCGCAATCTATTTAACTCAGGAAGCCCCCGCAAGTTATTGGAATCCAAAATCAAACTTAGTCTTTGGTGAAAACAAAGCACACATCATCTTAGTTGAAGATGAAGCTGAAAACTTGCGGCGTATCCAGAAAGCAGGCCGGACTCTGGACAATACCGGAGCAGTAACCATTGAAGCTGCTGGCAGTGACTGGAATCTGGAGCGTCAGTGGGCGTTGTCACAAGGGTTTACGTCAACCTTGTCAACCAACCAGGTTATCTGGAGTAAAACCGATGAACCCGCCGCGAAAGAACTTGATGCCATGCGTGAAGCGACTCGTTTCAGTCGCGAGCTGACCAACTTGTCAGCGGAAGAGGTTTATCCTGAAAGTTTGGCGCAACGCGTAACCGAGCACTTTAAGGCTCTGGCACCAGATACCGTCAGCGCGGAATTCATAAAAGGTGAAGCGCTGAAAGACGCCGGCTGGATGGGAATTTATACGGTAGGTCGCGCCAGTCAGCACGCGCCGGGGTTGTTGGTATTAGATTACAACCCAACCGGCGATGACAATGCGCCAGTAGAAACCGCGTTGATAGGTAAAGGTATTACCTACGACAGTGGTGGTTACAGCATTAAGCCAAGCGAAGGCATGCTCGCCATGAAGTGCGATATGGGTGGTGCAGCTACCGTATCCGGCGCATTGTCGCTGGCAATACGCCGCGGTTTGAATAAGCGTGTGAAGCTCATTCTTTGCTGTGCCGAAAACATGATTGATGGCCGCGCGTACAAGTTAGGCGACATTATTCGCTATAAAAACGGCCTGACGGTTGAAGTTGTTAATACCGATGCAGAAGGTCGTCTGGTGCTGGCCGATGGCTTACAGGCCGCGGGTGAGTTTGGTGCTAAACAGATTATTGATGCGGCGACACTGACCGGCGCCGCGCAAATGGCGGTTGGTAATGAGTACAACGCGCTGTTTAGTGTGGATGAAGTGGCTGCCACTAAAGCATTGGCGAATGCGGATAAAGAAAATGAGCTATTGTGGCGCTTACCTTTAGCCCCATGGCACAGTGAGAACTGCCCGTCAGCGTTTGCTGATACGGCCAACAGCCGCCCGCAAAAAGGTGGTGGTGCCGGTGGTGCAAGTAATGCCGCGGGCTTTTTACTGCGCTTTGCGCCGAACAGCGGCAAAGGCTGGCTGCACTTCGATTTAGCTGGCGCTTACCAAAAATCGGCGACCTCTATGTGGGCGACAGGCGCTACCGCGGCCGGTGTTCGCACCATAGCCGCAACCGTACAAGGTGATTAATTTGGCATGACCTTGCCAATTGAGAGCGTGCTGCCGGAGCTGGCGAAAGCCTTTCCGGCAGCGCGTGTCGTTATTGAGGCACCGCCCGGTGCCGGTAAATCAACACAACTTCCGCTATTTCTGTTGCAGCAGGGTATTGCTAATGACGGTCTTATTGTCATGCTGCAGCCCCGGCGTGTTGCTGCGCTGAATATTGCTCATTATTTGGCTAAGCAGTTGGGCGAGTCGGTGGGGGAGCAAGTTGGTTACACGGTGCGCGGCGACAGCAAGCGCAGTAAGGCAACTAAGTTACTCGTTATTACGGAAGGCGTGTTGGTGCGATGGCTACAGGAGGATCCTGAGCTTGGCGGTATTGGCACGCTAATCTTCGATGAATTCCACGAACGCAATTTGCACAGTGACTTAAGTCTGGCGTTGGTGATTGATGCCCTGCCATTGCGTCCGGATTTAAACCTGCTGATTATGTCGGCCACCTTGCCAGCAGAAAGCCTGAAACTCTGGTTAGAGAGTTACTGTGATCAGGTGCAGGTTTTGCGCAGCGAAGGCCGGAGTTATCCGGTTGAGTATCACTATCGCCCAGCATCTCATGTTACTCAATGGCTGACTGACTTACCCAAAGTGGTTGTCGAAGCCTTTGCTGCTGCCGAAAAAGGTGTTCTGGTTTTCCTACCCGGTATTTATGAAATACAAAAGATTGCGACTGAACTGAGCCAGCGAATGCCGCCGGGCACAATCATTTTACCCCTGCACGGGCGTATCCCCTTGCAGCAACAGCGGCAAGTATTAAAGGCGCCGGACGAAAAACGCATTATTCTGGCAACGAATATTGCTGAAACCAGCTTAACTCTGGACGGTATTGATGTGGTTGTCGACAGTGGTCGCGAGCGCCGGGCTCAATACCTGCCGCAATACGGGCTAAGCCAGTTAGCAACGCAACGTATTGCCAAAGCATCAGCAACACAGCGTGCGGGCCGCGCGGGGCGTCAACAGGCGGGGCAGTGTTTTCGCTTGTGGGCGCGCTCCGATGAACATGGCTTTGCCGATTATGCGCCTCCGGACGTTGCCACTCAGGATTTATCAGCACTGGTACTGGATGTACTGCGCTGGGGCAGTGAGGTGAATCAACTGGCCTGGTTTTCTCAGCCCGACCCCGGCCATTGCGCCGCGGCGATCGACTTTTTAGCCAGCACCGGCTTAATAAAACAGGGGCAGTTAACCGCAAAAGCCCGACAGCTCGAGTCCGGCGGTTTTGATCCCAGAATTTTATTGGTGGCGGACGCAGCCAAAGCTTTGGTGAACGAGCAGCAAGCCGCTATGGCTCGTGTTTTGGCTACACTGGAAGAGCAGCAAACTAGCATAAAAACAGTCGATCTATTTGAACGCACTCAGCAGCATTATCAACAACGAAATCAGGCGCCTTTGTGGCAACAACGCTGGCGCTATTGGTTAAACCATTTTGGGTTGAAAGAAGTTGCAGACTCCGCGGAATCCGCAACAACCAGTGAAGAAGGCCTTGCCGCTGCCTTACTGCAGGGTTACCCCGACCGAGTCGCAAAGTACGATGTCAGCCGCGGCGACTTTCAACTGGCCTGTGGTGGCCGGGTGAATGGCGACAGCAGTCGTCTTAAGCAGCCAACCTGGGCAATTATTTTTGATGTCACCTTTCATGAGCAAGATACGATAGGCCGCAGCCGCTGTTTGTTACCTGTGGACGATGCCCCGTCATTACTGAAAGAAGCCGGTATTCCTTTACAGACCGTGCAAACAGCTGAATGGGTAGGTGAGCAGCAACAACTGCGACAAATAACCCGCACTCAGCTGGGCTCCGTGGTACTCAGTCAAACCACGAATAGTGGATCGGTTTCTAATGAACAAAAAGCCGACGCCTTCTGCCTGTGGTTGCGCGATAAAGGCCTGGATAAACTCAACTGGAGTCAACGCGCGAAACAGCTACAACGTAGGGTTTACTGGCTGCAACAAGCCGGAGAGCTGGGCGCTTACGACATGAGCGATGCAGGATTACTCAATAATCTGGAGCGCTGGGCTGCGCCCTACTGGACGAATATCCGGTCGCTAAAGCAATTGCAGCAGTGGGATCCATACGAAGCTTTGTGTTATTTTCTCAACTACTCAGAACTGAAACGTCTTAATACGGCCTGCCCCGAATGGTGGCTGACACCGACAGAACGTAAAGTGTTTATAAATTATCTGGACGACAACCCCCGGGTTGAGGTCAAATTACAGGAAATGTTTGGTGTCTCTGAGTCGCCTAAAATTATCGATAATCGACAAGTTGTGACCGTTGATCTTCTGTCGCCGGCCGGGCGTCTGTTACAGCGAACCGATGATCTCGCGAGTTTCTGGCAAAATGCTTACGCCGACGTGCGCAAAGAAATGCGTGGTCGCTACCCTAAGCATCCGTGGCCCGAAGACCCTCTGAATGCAACTGCAACGTTTAAAACCAAAAGGCAGCAGTAGTGATAAAAAGTCGATGGTTTCAATACCTGTTCTGGACAAGCTTTAAGATAGGGCTGGTACTTATCGCCGTCATCGGGCTTTATGCCATTTATCTGGATGCCAGTTTGTCGCGTCATTTTAGTAACAAGCGCTATCAGGCACCTGCTTTGGTTTACGCCGATGAGGTAACGTTAAGAAAGAGTCATCCTATGCGTCTGCAACGTTTGGTCGATGTTCTGGAGCGGGTGGGTTATCAGCGTAATAGTAATACCGGGCAGTCGGGTTACTACTCTGTTGGTAAAAACAATGTCATGGTGCACAGGCGGCCTTTCGACTTTTCCGATGGACCGCAAATGGCGCAAAGAGTGCAAATTAACTTTCGCGGTGACCGTATTGAGTCGATAAAAAGCTGGCCCAGTGGCAGAGAGCTGGAAAGCTTTCGTCTGGAACCCGAGCTGATAGGCCGCATTAGTACCTTAAGTAAAGAAGACCGTTTGTTAGTTGGGCTGGAAGTCGTGCCTAACTTACTTATTGAAACCTTATTAAAAGTTGAAGACAGAAACTTCTATCATCATCAGGGCGTATCGCCGTGGTCTATTCTGCGGGCTTTAGCTGCTAACTTAAAAGCGGGCAGAACGGTTCAGGGCGGCTCTACTCTTACTCAGCAACTGGTCAAAAACATTTATCTGAGCCGAGAGCAGACACTGTGGCGCAAGTTTCACGAAGCCATGATGTCGCTGGTTATCGATTACCGTTTTGATAAAAACACCATATTAGAGACCTACCTGAACGAAGTGTATTTTGGGCAGGACGGAAGCAATGCGATTCACGGTATAGGGCTTGCCAGCCAGTTCTATTTTGGTAAGCAAGTACAGGAGCTAACCCCAAGCGAAATTGCTTTAATGGTGGGGATGATAAAAGGTCCTTCTTATTACGACCCAAGACGTTTCCCGGAGCGCGCCCAAAGCCGCAGAGACACCGTGCTTAAAGTCATGTTTGAACAGGACCTGCTTGGTAAAGATAACTACGTTGCGGCGGTTGAACAGCCGCTTGACGTTAAAGAAAGCCGCCGTCTGGTTGAACACCCGTACCCCCATTATATGGACTTAGTACGTCGGGAAATGAAGCGCATTATCCTGCCGGAAGACTGGCAGGAAACCGGGCTGAAAATCTTTACGCATTTGCAGGTGGACGCACAAAGTGCAGTACAGCGTTCGTTAGCACAACAGCTTATGGCTGGCGGCGAAGATAAAAAGTTAGAAGGCGCAATGGTCGTTGCTGATTACCGTAACGGCACGGTGAGTGCACTGGCTGGTGGCCGCTTAAGTCAGGCTATAGGTTATAACCGGGCGCTGTTAGCATTGCGACCGATAGGCTCATTAATGAAGCCTGTTATTTATGCCGCTGCGATGCAGGATTCAAACGTTGGTCTGCATACGCCGGTTGCAGATGAACCCATTACGTTATCTGACAAAAAGGGCAAAGAATGGAAGCCGCAAAATTACGATAAAGAGTTTGATGGTAGTTTGCTGTTGTACGATGCCCTGGTTCAATCGCGCAACTTACCGGCCGTTCGGGTGGGCATGGAAGTGGGCATAGATCAACTGGTGAGTTATTTACGCGAGTTAGGCGTGACAACGCCGTTACAAGCCTATCCATCGCTGACTTTGGGGGCTGCGTCATTGTCTCCTATGGCGGTGACACGAATGTACAGTGCGTTGATGAATGATGGTCGTTATCAGTCTTTGGCTGCGGTTTCGTCTATCACCACGCATCAGGGTGAGGTGCTTTATAGGCGCGAAGCACCTGAGACAGAAGAAGTTTTCGATAAAAACGTGTCTTATCTGACTCGTTATGGTTTACGTGGAGTAGTGGCTGAGGGCACAGCAAGTCGTCTTCAAAGTGCGTTAGCCGGTCAGGTAGTTGGTGGCAAGACAGGTACAACGAATGATTATCGTGACAGCTGGTTTGTGGCAGTAGATGGCGAGCATGTAGTTACGGTTTGGTTAGGCCGTGACGATAATCAACCCGTAGGCTTAACCGGCAGTAGCGGGGCTCTCAACGTTGTGGCGGATTTTTATGATTACTTACCGCCGTTGAGCATGGCTTTAGATGTACCGGAGCCTCTGCAAATGCAAAATTTTCACCCGACAACGGGACAGCGAATTCCTGAAGATTGCGGTAATGGTCGTAAATTACCGGCTGAGGAAATCAGGCTTCCCGAGGATATTACCTGTGAAGGCAATATCCGCGAGAAAAGCTGGTGGGAGCGTTTATTTGGTGGCTAACTTAGCAAAGGCTTTTTCAGCGGCATCCAGAGTGTTCTGAATGTCTTCTTCACTGTGCGCTGCGGACATAAAGCCGCCTTCAAAGGCCGATGGCGCAAGATACACGCCTTGCTCTAACATCGCGTGATAGAACGTCTTAAAGTGTTCCATATTACACTGTGTAGCCTGAGCGTAAGTGGTCACTTCGGGCTCTTCGGTAAAGAAGAAACCAAACATAGAACCGGCGCGGTTGGTTGTCATTGGTACACCAGCCTTGTCAGCGCGTTCCTGCAAGCCGTCCAGTAGCGTGTCAACGCGTTGGTAAAGCTGGTCATAAAGCCCTGGGGTAGATAATTGCTGTAATGCCGCTAAGCCGGCGGCCATAGCAACCGGGTTTCCCGATAAGGTGCCTGCCTGATAAACAGGACCTAACGGCGCAATGTAGTTCATAACTTCTTTTTTGCCGCCGAAAGCGCCGACTGGCATACCGCCACCAATCACCTTACCTAAAGTTGTGAGGTCAGGTTTAACCTTGTAGCGATCTTGAGCGCCGCCCGGGGCCACACGGAAACCGGTCATGACTTCATCAAAAATCAGGACTGAACCATGCTCGTCACAAAGACTGCGTAAGCCTTCCAAAAAGCCTTGAGCTGGTGGAATGCAGTTCATGTTACCAGCTACCGGCTCAACAATAATGCAGGCAATTTCATCGCCCATTTCAGCGAAAATTTGTTTCACTGATTCAATATCGTTGTAAGTGGCGGTTAAGGTATGTTTGGCAAAATCTTCAGGAATGCCGGGCGAGTTAGGAACACCCAGAGTCAAAGCACCTGAACCCGCTTTAACCAGCAAGGAGTCGGCGTGGCCGTGGTAGTTACCTTCAAACTTCAGGATTTTATCCCGGCTGGTGTAGCCGCGTGCCAGGCGAATGGCCGTCATAGTGGCTTCAGTGCCGGAATTTACCATACGCACCTTTTCAATAGAAGGGACTATTTTGCGAATAGTCTCCGCCATGGTGATTTCAACTTCCGTTGGTGTACCGAAGCTCAAGCCTCGCTTTGCTGCCTGCAGAGTGGCCTCTAACACTGCCGGGTGATTATGTCCCAGAATCATGGGACCCCATGAGCCGACGTAATCGATATAACGTTTGCCGTCGGCATCCACCATGTAAGCGCCTTCAGCACGCTCAAAGAAAATGGGGCTGCCGCCAACTCCATTAAACGCCCGAACCGGCGAGTTAACGCCTCCGGGGATACTGATTTGTGCCTGAGTATATAATTCTTCTGAGCGACTCATGTCGTAACTACCTCTTTACTGTTGGCTTTTTTCGCTGTACCAGATGACATCACATTGGTGTTTATCAACCTGGTCAACGACTCCAAGTGTTAATGCAAACAGAGCCATACGAATTAGCACTCCGTTGTCAGCCTGACGGAAAATAGCCAGGTTGGGGTTTTGGTTTAAGTCGTTATCCAGTTCATTCGCTTCGGCGCGCGAATCCCGCGGCAAAGGATGCATGATGACCGTGTTGGGCTTGTAGTGCTTAGTGTAAATAGCCTGGTTTAAACGAAACTTACCGCGATATTGATCAGCGTCTTCCGGACTTGCAAAGCGTTCTTGCTGTATGCGAGTTTGATAAACAATGTCAGCATCGACAATACCGTCGACTTTTTCTGTAACCGTTACACGATGGCCTGCATTTGCCAGCGTATCTAATACGGAATCTGGCATGGAAAGTTCACGTGGCGAAATTAAAGTGAATTTAATGTTTTTGTACATAGAGAGTAACGTGGACAGCGAATGTACGGTACGCCCGTATTTCAAGTCGCCAATCATGCAAATGTGCATGTTATCAATGCTTTGCTGATGGTATGCCAGTTCTTTCTGGATAGTGTAAAGATCCAGCAATGCCTGAGTTGGATGCTCGTTTGCCCCGTCGCCGCCGTTAATGACCGGTACCCGGCTACCTTCAGAAAACTCCCGTACTGAGCCCGACTTAGGGTGTCGCATGGCAATAACGTCGCTGTAGCTGCTTAATACGCGAGCGGTATCGTAAAGCGACTCGCCCTTTGCAATGGCCGAACTTTCCATACCGGTAGTCTCGCGGACTTCACCCCCTAACAGGTTGAATGCCGTGCCGAAGCTTACCCGTGTACGAGTGGAAGGTTCGAAGAAAAGATTACCAAGGATAGCGCCGTCAAGAACTCGAGTGCGCGTTTTACGCCGGGCGTAAGGTTGCATCTTGTCCGCAACGGAGAATATGTAGTCAATGCTGTCGCGATTGAACTGGTTTACAGAAAGAATGTTGGAGCCGGTGAAATTCATCTTTGGGTGCGCCTCTGCCGCAGAATGTCACTGGGCGCACACTATAGCAAATCATGCGGCACAAGAGAATCTAATAAGGCTTAACAACCGCTAAAATGATAATAGCGAAAAGTGCCAGTACCGGCAGCTCGTTAAAGACTCGGTAAAACCGATGGCTGCGTCGATTGGTACCGGTTTTAAAGTCCTTCAATAGTTTAAAACAGTAACCGTGATACAAAAAAAGTAGCAACACCAGTACCAGTTTAGTGTGCATCCAGCCACTGGCAGCAAACCACGCTGAACCGTAGGCAAAAATAAGCACGACACCGAAAATGAGGGTAAGAATGGCGAAGGGGGTGACAAAATACAGTAAACGCCTTTCCATTATGCAGAGTTGCTCATCCACGGCTGGCTTGGCGTTCATTGCGTGATAAACAAATAAACGCGGTAAGTAAAAGATGCCCGCGAACCAGGCCACCATAAAGGCAATGTGCAGGGCTTTAACCCAAAGTATCCATGTCATGCGAGTTCTCTCTGTAGGGCTTTACGAACAAGTTCCCATGTAACAATACCACAGGGCTGGCCATCATCGGTCTCATAAATGTACACGGCGCCCCGGCGCTTAGATCCAATTTCATCATACACTTCGGCCAGAGTCGATGTCACCCGAACGCCTTTAATAGGAGTGTAGCTCAGGCTGGGACTGTCACCGGCGTTGATATCATAAGTCACCAGGCGATAAAGTGCCTGATTATCTTCATCGACCGACATGACAATAACGGTTTTCGCCTGCGCAGATTCAAGTGAGTCAACCAGTTCGTTCTGAGTGGGTTCAAGCAACAATTTGAAGTCCGTTTCCATAACGTTTTCAACACCGGTTTTTTGTAACGCGACATGTACCGGAGCCAGCTGGTAAGGCAAACCCTGCAAATCTAGCTGGGCGATGAAAATGGACTTTGACTTCAGTAACTGACTGGATATCAAGTAAGCAGGCACAATCACTAGCATAGCGGGAATAATTATTTCCACACTGCGAGACAACTCGACAATAGCGAGCAGAGCCGCCATTGGTGCGTGAATACACGCCGCTAAAATGCCGGCCATTCCCAATAAAATGAAGCTGTCGAAAGACAATGGCTGTTGAATATCCAGCCCATTAACTGCACCGACAAATACCGCAGCGATAATGGCTCCGATACCAAACACGGCACCAATTAAACCGCCGGGTATACCCATGCCCAAAGCAATAGCTGAGGCAAACAGCTTAGCTATAAGTAAGGTGGTCAGCAGCGACATTTCACCCTGATGATTCAATACCTGCTCAATGGCTGTAAGCCCCGGACCTAAGCTGCTGGGAATGATGACAGCCAGCATTGCCGTTATAAGTCCGGCAAAGAGCAAGCGGGTGAGCAATGACATGTCTTGTACGGTTTCCATGACATCCAGCATGAGCTTTTTGAACAGCACTCCGACAAAACCCAGCACAACGCCCAATAGCATGACCCAGGGCAATTGTGTGGTCGGGATATCCTGGGCTGAGAGTACGGCCAGCTCAGAAGCGACACCAAAAATTTCTTCGGTAATTAGCGAACCGGCCACCGCCGACAGCATAACGGGTATAAAAACGTGAACTTTGTATTCCCGCAGTACCACTTCCATTACCAGAACCATAGCGGCTAACGGCGTGTTAAAAGAGGCAGCGATAGCCGCGGCGATACCACAGGCGGCAAGGGTTCGTATGGCGTTTTTGGGTGCGTCGAAATGAAAACCAAGCCAGGTAGCTGCCGCCGCGCCTAAATGAACTGCCGGGCCTTCGCGACCAACACTGAAACCGGCAACCAGCGCAATTATTCCGCCAAAAAACTGGTTCACAGTACTACGCCAGGGCAGCATGCCGTAATGCTGTTTCATACGATGGATAACGTAGGGAATACCCATTCGGACGTGTTTAGAACCCGACAGCCGAAAAAGAATATAAACAATGGCGGCGGCAATAATGGGGAGTAAAAAGCGGTAAGTAGTTGGTAAAGGCTGTTGCCAATAGCTACCATTACCGACAAGGTAAGCCCCTTGCTCAATCGCTAAACGGAAACCCGCAATCATCAGTGCCGCGAGAATACCGCCGGTCAGACCCATTAAACAAATGGCGATAGTGGTCGACGGGGTCGCCAGCTGTTTGCGCAGTTGCTGTCGGAATACCGAGTTAGAGGCCATTTAAAATAAGATCCTTACCTTAAACCGTGGGATGAGCTTGCATATTTATCAATAACATATCAGCATAAACGCTTGATGGAAATGAGCTGGAAGTTATGAAGCCCTATTTTAACCTGAAATACTGGCAACAGCGCTGGGGATCCTTCCCGGTATTTGTGTTGTTGATCTGTGTTGCTGTTTTGGTTGTTTACCTGGCCTACTTAGCTGGTGTGTGGCATGCAAAGGCATTAAAAGAAGAAGTTTCGAAGCAGTCGCAGCAGTTGGAGGAGCTTTATCAGCGACTTGAGCAGATGGAGTATCAACGCCATGTGCTGCAAGTTGAGCTCGACATTGAGCGTTCGGCAAACCAAAGTTTGCAGGACGAGTTGAGCGCGTTACAGAATGATAATTATGGTTTGCGCCGTGACTTAGCGTTTTATCAAAAGATAATGGCGCCGGAGTTACAGGAAAGCGGCGTTACTATAGACTCCTTAACCGTTACTCAAAACCGTTCGGAAAATCATTTCCATTTCTCTCTGGCAGTTTTACAAATTGAGCAGCGTCGCAACTTTGTTCAGGGCAATGTAACAGTTGAACTGGTCGGCCGTATCGATGGCAAGAAAAAACGTTATGATTTACTGAAACTTGCTAATATAGCGCAAGACGATCGCAGTTTTTCTATGCGCTATTTTTCCTTGTACGAGGGCGACTTCTTTATGCCGGAAGGATTGGTTCCTGAACGGGTAGAGGTGAAAGTCAGAATTACCAAAGGCGGCAACGGCACGCTTGACCGAACCTTTTTCTGGAAAGAAATTAGTCGGGGGGATGCTAACCCCGGTGTGCGAAGTGACGGCGATACTTGACCAAAATACTCAGGTAAGAGAAAATAGCAGTAGAGTTCAACCAAGGTAGAGAAATCATGAGCAGTGCAGCAGAGCAGGCAATGCCGATTGAGTTCACTGAACAAGCGGCAAGCAAAGTGGGTAAGCTGATTGCTGAAGAAGAAAACCCAAACTTGAAGTTGCGTGTTTACGTAACCGGAGGCGGTTGTTCGGGCTTCCAATATGGCTTTACCTTTGATGAAAAGAAAAACCCGGGTGATATGGAAATAGAAAAAAACGGCGTCACCCTGCTGGTTGATCCAATGAGTTTACAATATTTAATGGGTGGCGTGGTCAGCTACGAGGAAGGGCTGCAGGGCTCACGCTTTTTTGTCGACAACCCTAATGCCACAACAACCTGTGGCTGTGGTTCCAGCTTTTCCGTTTAGGCTTTAGTTCCTTCCCTCGGGAACAGCTGAAATTTTTCGGCTTTTCCGCTAGAATAACCTCACAATTTTTTGTGAGGTTTTTTTATGAGCGCGTACGCAGAACACATCAAGACAGTTTGTAGCCGCTTTGATAAAGCGTTAGAAGACAACAATTTTGAATCGGTACTGGTTTACTCGGGCCAGCCACGAGTTGATTTTCTCGACGATAACGCGCCGCCGTACCGGGTTAATCCGCTATTTAAATATTGGGTTCCGGTCACAGAAAGCCCTAAAAGTGCCATTTTTTATCGCAAGGGCAGCCAACGGCCTACGGTTTACTTATTTCAGGCTCGGGACTTCTGGCATGCCCCGGTTAACGTGCCGGAAGAAGAATGGCAGCAGCACGTTGATTTAAAAATTATCGACGACTTAAGTATGCTGACTGAAGACTTAGGCAGCGATTTAGAGCAGTCCGTTTTTATTGGTGAAGACTTCGCTCAGCCAGTCAGTGACTGGAAAGTAAAAGCACGTAACCCGCAGGCATTGATTGATCATCTGCATTTCCACCGCTCAATAAAAACTCAATGGGAAGTGGACAATTTGCGCGAAGCCAACCGCTTAGCGGCAAAAGCCCATGTTGCAGCAAAAGAAGCTTTTTTTGCCGGTAAAAGCGAGCTGGAAATACACCATGCTTACCTGGGCGCTATCGATTTTCGTGAGTCACAGGTGCCTTACAATAGCATTGTTGCATTGAACAGCCATTCGGCAATTTTGCATTACGACGTATACGACACCGTTCCGCCTAAGCAAATTCGTTCGTTCTTAATTGATGCTGGCGCCCGCTACCGTGGTTATTGCTCTGATATAACCCGCTCATACGCTTATGAAGAGGGTTTCTATGCGGACTTGGTTGAAGCAATGAATAAAGCTCAGCAAGAGCTATTGAGTGAGATTAAGCCCGGTGTGAGCTATTACGACCTGCATGTATCTATGCATCTGAAAGTCGCGCAAATTTTAACTGACTTTGAGTTTATTAAAGGTGATGCGCAAAGCATTTACGACAAAGGTTACACCAGTGCCTTTATGCCGCACGGGTTAGGTCACTTTATCGGTTTGCAGGTACATGATGTTGGCGGCTTCTTGAAAGATGACAAAGGCAACAGCTACGAGCGCAGTGCGCGTCATCCGTTTTTACGTTTACTACGAGACATTGAAGTTGGCCACGTCTTCACTATTGAGCCGGGCTTATATGTGGTCGATCAGCTACTGGAAGAGCACAAAGACAGTGCAGACATTAACTGGGAGAAAGTTGATGAGCTGCGTCCATACGGCGGTGTGCGTATCGAAGACAGTATTGTCGTTGGAACTGATGGTAACGAAAACCTGACCCGGGACGCCTTCAAAGAGCTGGGTGCTGAATAACGCGGCTATTGATGTAGGACTTTAGCGCCTAAAACCACCGGGTGACTGGCTCCTGTAACTTCAGGCTGGTTACCCGGTTTTTTATGCTCGTAACACCAGCCTAACCAGGCAAAAGCGATTGCCTCAACCCATTGCGGGTCAACGCCTAAGCTTGCTGTAGTCTCGCATTGAATCGGCGCTAAGAGCTCAGTTAAGCGCTCCATCAATAATGGATTTCTGATGCCTCCACCACAAAAATAAGCCGTATCGGGCTGTTGTGGCAAGGTTGTCAGTGCATCTTTGATGCTAATAGCGGTAAGTTCGGTCAAAGTGCGCTGTACATCAGCCGGGGACATATCCTGCCCGGGCAATTGTTGTTGCAGCCATTTTAAGTTGAACTCCTCACGACCCGTACTTTTGGGAGCAGGCTTAGCAAAAAACGGATGCTGCAATAAACGCCTTAACAGGTCAGACTGAAGCTTGCCTGCACTCGCAAACTGGGCGTTCGCATCGAAGCTTTTATTTGAATTATTATACTGAACCCATTGGTCGAGCAGGGTGTTGGCTGGTCCTGTATCAAAGCCCAGTATGTTGCCGTTATGGCCAAGCCAGGTGACATTAGCAATACCACCTAAATTAATCACTGCAATGCTTTGATTCTCGCGGGCAAAAACTTGCTTATGAAAAGCAGGAACTAATGGAGCACCCTGGCCACCTGCTGCAATGTCTTTGCGACGAAAATCGTAAATAACATCAATGCCCGTACCCAAAGCCAACCGTGTAGGGTCGCCAATTTGACAGGTGTAGGCTGGTATTGAATTGGGTTTGTGTCGGACGGTTTGCCCGTGACTGGCAATAGCGGTAACTTTTTTTGCTGTTATATCGGCCTGTTCAAGAAGTTGGCGTACCACTTTGGTGCAAAGCTCGGAAAAAGCGATATCTAAGCTGGCCAGCTCATCTGCCTGCCAGGTATCAGTATGGCTTAAAGCCAGTAGGCCTGCGCGCAGTTCCGGGGGAAAGGACAGTGAATGATGAGCTTCAAGTTTAAGTGTGCCTTGCGCGTCTATCTGGACCAATGCCGCGTCAACCGCATCCATACTGGTGCCCGACATCAGTCCAATATAACGCTGAAACATTACTGCATCGCCAGGTAAACGCGTCTGTTGTCGTTTAGTATGGCCATGACTTGATCCGCGTGTTGGCGGAACGAAGGCAACTCTGATTCGCCCAGCGACTTAGCTTCCGGCAATTCCACTGTACGAGGGTTACGATGTACACCGTCTACGAGAAATTCATAGTGTAAGTGTGGCCCCGTTACCCGACCTGTAGCACCGACACGGCCAATAACTTGCCCCTGGTTAACACGGTCACCTTTTTTCACGTGTTTACGGCTAAGGTGCAAATACTTAGTCACATAGCGCTCACCGTGCTGAACAAAAATAAAGTTGCCGTTTAATGAGCTATAGCCTGCGGAAACAACTTTACCGTCACCGGATGACATTACTGGCGTGCCGGTAGACGCTGCATAATCTATACCGTTGTGCGGGCGCACCCGACCCGTAACAGGGTGCAGACGACGAGGATTAAAGCTTGAACTTATGTAAGTAAAGTTAACCGGTGAACGCAGGAAGGTTTTGCGCATGGCGCGACCGTTCGGCGTATAATATTGTCCATTGTCATGAAGAATGGCCTGGAAGTTCTCATCCCGGTTTACAAACTCTGCCGCTAAAATTTTGCCGTAGCCAACAAACTCGCCATCTACATAGTGCGTTTCATAAAGTACGCTAAATTCGTCGTTTTTACGCAGGTCTAAAGCAAAGTCGATATCCCAGCCAAAAATATTGGCAATGCGCATAATTTGGTTGTCAGTCAGACCCGAGTCGATACCGGCATTCCAGAAGCTAGAGTCAATAACAGCATGAGTAAATTCAGTACGAACTTCAACTTTTTTAGTTTCTATTTCAGCAACAAAGTTGTCGTTCTGGCGAGTAATAATAAGCGTTTCGGTATCGTTTATCTGGTGCGCTAGCTGCACCAGGTTACCGTCGCTGTCAGTTGCAAAGCGAAGCAAGTCGCCGGGATGAACTTTACGAAGGTATTTGGCTTCATCGCCGGACTCGGTAACGCGATACAGTTGCTGGGCACTAAAGCCTACTTTGCTAAATATTTTAGCTAAGCTGTCACCCGATTTAATCTGGTAGGTTTGCCACGTAAGCTCAGAGTTTTCGGTATTTTCATCTGTGCTGGGTTGCTCAAAAGCTAAATCGAGCTGATAACGTTTACCCGGCATTAGCTGCTCTGCTGAAGTACTGTTCTTAGATGCCGTCGCAGGTTCCGACGGAATGATAAGTAACAGCAAGAGGGCAACGCTGATCGCACTGATCAGAATTTTATGAAAATGCGGAAGTTCCATAAACATCCGCTGAATTTTGGTGACAGGTTTTAATGTCATATTTTAGCGCACTTCACTTTTTTATTGTGATTATCCAGTCAACATTTGTCAGCAAACAGGGGAGTTACCACACTTGTTTACGACCACGGAATAACCTTATGGTTTCGAGGATAATACGAAAAAAAGAAGAATACCAGATTATTGAGCTTAAAACAGTGGTAATAATGGCGTAAAATGGCTGGTTTATAAGTTTTTACAGTTGGAGATGAGGATGAAAACCGAAGTGGCGGAAGCTATTGCCGAGATTACTCGCGGTGCCGAAGAAGTTTTGCTCGAGCAGGAACTGGCTGAGAAGTTAGCCAGTGGTAAGCCGCTGATAGTGAAAGCTGGCTTTGACCCAACTGCACCCGATTTACACTTGGGCCACACTGTTTTAATTAATAAGCTGAGAGTATTTCAGGATTTTGGCCACAAAGTGGTTTTCCTGATAGGAGATTTCACCGGCATGATAGGTGACCCTACCGGCAAAAATGTCACCAGAAAGCCGCTGACCACCGAACAGGTTATTGCTAACGCTGAAACTTATAAAGAACAGGTTTTCAAAATTCTCGACCCGGCAAAAACCGAAATACGTTTTAACTCTGAATGGATGTCGAAAATGGGGGCGGCCGACATGATTAAACTGGCTGCACGGCAGACCGTAGCCCGTATGTTAGAACGTGATGACTTTAAAAAGCGCTATCAGAACAATCAATCGATAGCCATTCATGAATTTTTGTACCCGTTAGTTCAGGGCTGGGACTCGGTTGAATTAAAAGCCGACGTTGAGCTGGGCGGAACAGACCAGCGTTTTAACCTGCTAATGGGCCGTGAACTGCAAAAAGAAGAAGGCCAGCGCCCACAAACTGTCATTATGACACCGTTGCTGGAAGGGCTGGACGGTGTGCAGAAAATGTCGAAGTCATTAAACAACTACATTGGAATTACTGAACCGGCGAATGACATGTTTGGTAAAATCATGTCGGTGTCAGACGAGCTTATGTGGCGTTATTTCCAGTTACTCAGCTTCCGTTCCATTACCGAAATTGATGAATTAAAAGCCGCTGTAACCGACGGAAAAAATCCGCGCGATGTGAAAGTTTTGCTGGCAAAAGAGATAATTTCTCGTTTCCACTCGGAAGAGGATGCAGAGAAAGCCGAACAAGATTTTATTCGACGCTTCCAGAAAAACGCTTTACCGGACGACATACCGGAAAAGACGGTACAAGTTGGGACGGAGGGAATGGCAATAAGTAATGTGCTAAAAGAAGCGGGCTTGGTTGAATCCACCTCGGAAGCGTTAAGAATGATAAAACAAAATGCCGTTAAAGTGGATGGCGAGAAATTCAGTGACTCGCGTTACCTTTGCACAGAAAAGGATTCCGGAGTTTATCAGGTGGGTAAACGTCGCTTTGCTAAAATTAGTTTAACGGTATAAGAGCGGGAACTGTTGAGGTAATAAAGCCGTGAAATAATAAAAGGCGCCTTTCAAGGGCGCCTTTTTCGCCTCTACATCTTAGAGGTTTTATTTTAGACTCTGAAGCTCTTAATTGAGTCCTGAAGTTCATCGGCCAGCTTCGCGACTTCGTTAGAGGCCTGAGCCGTTTGTTTGGAACCAGAGGCTGTTTGTTCGGCAATGGAAACAATAGACTCGAGACGTTCACTGATGTCGTGCGCTGTACTGCTTTGCTCTTTCGCCGCATTGGCAATATGATTACTGCTGTCAGATGCCTGATGCACTGACTCAGTAATAGATTGAAGGGCCTGAGCTGCCTCATCGGACTGCTGCACACTGAGTTCAGCTTGCTCGCGGCCTTTATTCATTACGGTAACTGCTCGCTGAGAGTCATTCTGCAGGCTCTCAATCATGTCCTGAATTTCTTCAGTAGACTCTTGAGTGCGACTGGCCAGAGTACGAACCTCATCTGCGACAACCGCAAATCCTCGGCCTTGCTCACCGGCGCGAGCCGCTTCAATGGCTGCGTTTAGTGCAAGCAAGTTAGTCTGGTCGGCGATACCGCGAATAACATCCAGAATACCACCAATGTTTTTACTGTTTTCTGACAGCTGATCGATAACTTCTGATGCGCCCTTAATTTCTTTTGCCAGGCTTTCGATAGTCGCACGGTTCTTGTCTGAAATTTGACGAACGCGTTTTGCTTCATCATCTGAGTGCTGAATTTCGCTTAAGGCTTGGTCTGCACCGTCTGCCATTTCGCTGGCAGTACTGTTCATCTCCTGGGTTGCCGTGGCAACCTGCTCAATTTGACGACGTTGTTCGTCAATGGAGTTAGTTGTTTCGTCGGACACGTTGGACGACTGCTCAGCGGCTGTAGCTAACTGAGTTGCTCGGTTTGCAATACCTTCAATCAGCTTACGTAAATTACCGGTCAATTTATTGGTGTTTGAGGCGAGCTCGCCAAATTCGTCCTGAGCGTTATAGTCAACTCGCTCGGTTAAGTTACCATCCGCCATAATGTTCAGCATGTGGTTAACGCGTGACAATGGACGGCTGATACTACGTACCGTGTACCATGAAATAAGCACAGCCAGAGCAATAGAAATAATGGTGATGATGCTATTGAGCCAGCTACTGGTAGAAATAGAGTCTGTTACTGAAACACGAGTGTTGTCTGCTATTCCACGAACCGCAGCTTGCAGACGATCAGTCTCAGACATCAGTTTATTCAGTTGAATTTCTGATTTATCCAGGGAGTCTTTTGAGTCCACACGAAGCTGTTGGCGGCGAATGACATTATCCGGATAGGAGCCTGAACCCTGAAGGCTATCGAGCGCATCGCGAACTTTTGCAATTGCATCATCGACCATGGCTGCTGAGCCACCTGTTGCTTCGTTGTCTAAAGCTTTAAGGCGAGGGCGGATACTGTTAATGTTAATATCGATTTCGCTGCGAATGATTTGAGCACTGTCTAATTTATTCGCTTTGTTCAGGTCATACATTAAAGTGATGAGACTGGACAGTGACGATTCGATATTACTGGCTTCACGGGAGATCACTTCGTTGTTAGAGGCGTCCATCGTATCCAGCAGCATGATAGCAGCATCATCGATATTGAATGCAATTTCATCCAACTGCGAAGCCGTAACATTTTGCAATTCCAAGTATTCGCTGTGCTGATTAAAGAGGCGCTCTATCAGACTAATGTACTGGCGCGCGTCTTTCTCCAGCTCGTTAATCTGGCCGCTCTGACCGTTACCCTGAATAAGCTCCTTGAGTTTCTCAAGAGAGGAGAAAAGCAGCTCGTTAGATTCGTCGAACTCTTTTTTGTGAGCCTCAACCTGCTCTAAAGTTTCGTCGTAAAATGTTTCTAACTGAACTGTACCCAGCTCGAGAATATCAACTTTTATAGCCGAGACTTGATTCAGTGCCGGTACCGCTTCATCGTTGAGTTTATCAACCGATGAACCTATGCTGTTGATATTAAACAACGAGCTTAAGCTAATGATGAGTAACAGCAAAGTAATGATGGCAAAACCACCGATAACTCGCATGGCAACAGTAATTTTCATGTAACTTTCCTCAGCACTGCATAATTTTTGTTATCACTTTCCGGTTAAAGCCGGTTCGTGAAAGAAGGTTTTATTCTCAACGCTATATAACGTCATGTACTGGCTCCAGACACAGCCAGTATCCAGCGCTATCACATCCTCGCGCCGGGTCTCGCCCATTAGCGCAGCCCAATGCCCGAATAATACTCGATTATCGGATTCTGGCCAAAAGTTAAACCATGGCTTATACGAATCCTGCGACGAGCGTTCATATGGATTATCTTTTTGAGACAAATCCAGTTCACCTTTCGCGTTACAGTAACGCATTCGGGTAAACGCGTTCACTATAAAACGGTATCGGTCAAAACCTTGCAGACTTGAGTCCCATTTTATCGGGGAGTTGCCAAATAATTGCTGCATAAAGTTTTCAAACTCATTGCCAGTAAGAGTTTTTGTGACTTCCTGCGCGCATTGGCTGGCTTGCTCGATTGTCCACCATGGGTAAATACCGGCGTGAGCTATTACTGTATTCAGCCCGCTTAATTGATGCATCAAGGGTTGGTGGCGAAGCCACTCTAACCAGTCATAGCGGTCACTGTCTTCTAATAGCGCATTGAGTTTGTCTTTTGGGTTAGGCTGCCGGTAACCCAGCAACACTGCCATTAAGTTTAAATCGTGATTACCTAATACGGTGTGTACTGAGTTACTGTTTTCGTAGAAAAAGCGTAACGCATCGCGCGAGTCGGGGCCACGCGCGACAATATCACCGACACACCATAAAGAGTCGTTTGCAGGGTTAAAGCTAACCTGGGTAAGCAGAGCTTCAAGTTCGCGGAAGCAGCCCTGAATATCACCGACAACGTAATTGCTCATAATTAATGAATAATATTAGGGATGGCCAGACGGAACGATGGAATCGGCGCTTTAAACTGCGAGCCGTGTTCATCTATCATCAAGTAATGGCCTTCCATAGTGCCAATAGGCGTAGCCAGAACGGTGCCGCTGGTATAACTGAACGATTCACCGGCAGCGAGCTTAGGCTGTTGTCCTACAACGCCATCACCGGCCACCCGGGTAATCTTATTGTCGGCATCGGTAATGCGCCATTCGCGGGCAAGTAGCTGCACTACCTGGCTGGACTCATTGGTTATGGTGATGGTGTAAGAAAACACATATTGTCCGTCATCAGGGCTTGACTGCGCCGCTAAATATTGTGTTTTAACCTCTACTGTAATGTTACTGACTGTCATTCTTTTCCGCGTGTTTTGTGAGCGAGTGTTCAGTGAGCCAGTCGGATATCCTGCAGTAATCGTCTACAGAGAGTGTCTCCGGTCTTGCGCCCGGGTCAATGCCAAGGGCTTCGAGCTGCTCTGCAGGAACCAACTGTTTAAGGTTGTTTCTTATTGTTTTACGGCGTTGATTAAAGGCTGTCAAACATAAACTGTGCAGTTGCGCTTTATCTTTAACTGGATGAGGGCTTTCGGCGTAGGGTTCTAACCGAACTACCGACGACTCTACTTTCGGCGGCGGCGTAAACGCCGAAGGCGGAACAGCAACCACGGGAGTGACCTTGCAGGCTTGTTGCACGCCAACGCTGATTCGGCCGTAACTCTTTGAACCGGGCTCTGCTGCCAAGCGATCAACCACTTCTTTTTGCAGCATAAAGTGCATGTCTTTTATATCGGCGGCAAACTTTAACAGATGAAAAATGAGTGGCGTGGAAATGTTATAGGGCAGGTTGCCGAACACCCTTGCCGGACTCTCTTCGGCAAACTGGCTAAAGTCGATGCTTAACGCGTCAGCTTGAATCACTTCCAGTTTTGGACTTAAAAAAGGGTGATGCTGCAGTCGTTCAACCAGGTCACGGTCTATTTCGATAACTTTTAAATGTCCACTGCGATCTACTGTCGGTTCAGTTAATGCCGCTAACCCCGGGCCAATTTCAATCAGGTTTTCACCCGGTTGAGGGTTAATAGCATCAACAATTTGCTCAATAATGTATTCGTCATTCAGGAAGTTTTGGCCAAACCGTTTACGCGCCCGGTGACCCAAGTGGGTTTTACTTCCGCTTTGGTGCTTACTCCCACCTTGGTTTTTATTCATAATACGCTGCTCTTGCCATATCTATAGCGGTTTGCATTGCCAGGCGGCAACTACCGTCGTTAATCTTGCCAGATCCGGCCAACTCAAGCGCTGTACCATGATCAACAGAGGTTCGGATATAAGGTAACCCGAGTGTAATGTTTACCGCCTGACCGAAACCTTTATATTTTAATACCGGAAGGCCCTGATCGTGATACATAGCAACCACCGCACTGGCATCTTCAAGGTACTTTGGCTGAAAAATGGTATCTGCGGGGTACGGGCCGTGCAAGTTCATGCCCTGCTGTTTAAGTTGTTCCAGAGCAGGAGTAATAATCTCTATCTCTTCCCGGCCTAAATGACCCGATTCGCCCGCATGAGGGTTTAATCCGCAAACCAATATTTTGGGCGATGACTCGCCGAACTTCTTGGTCAGGTCGTTATGCAGTATGGTAATAATGTTGGTCAGACGCTCGGCCGTAACGGCTTTTGCCACGTACGCCAGCGGAATATGAGTCGTGACCAGAGCCACGCGCAGGCCTTCTGTGGCTAGCATCATAACCACATCGTTGCAGTTCGCTTCATGGGCTAAAAATTCAGTATGTCCTGAGAACGCCACGCCGGCTTGATTAATCACACCCTTATGTACAGGCCCTGTAACAATGGCATCAAACTCGCCTGAAAGATTACCGTCAGAGGCTCTTTTCAGGCAATCAACGACATAATGACCATTGGCAGTGCATAATTCGCCCGGAGTCACTTCGTCACACACCGGAATATGCTCTACCCAAAGGTGGCCTGGTTCATGTTGCGGTAGCTCTTCACCCTTTTTGTACTTGTGCAAAGTAATAGGAAGACCCAATTGCTCAGCACGTTGTTTTAATAAATTCTTATCTGCACAGACAACGACAGCAGCCAACCAGGGCTGCTGTGCTATTTTTATAATCAAATCCGGGCCAATACCTGCCGGCTCACCCGGTGTGAATACAAGGGTTGGTATACTCACTCAGCAACTCTTCTGATAAAGGCTTGGTCGCGAATTTCTTGCTGCCAGTTATCGAGCTCTTCCCGGAACTTACGGCTAAACAGCATTTGATATGCGCGTTCTTGCTTATTTTCTTCGGTTGCATCCAGCGTTCTGCGATCGGTCACTTCAACAATGTGCCAGCCAAACTGTGTGCTGAACGGTTCACTTATTGTGCCTTGTTCAATGTTTTCTACTTTTTGCTTGAACTCCGGCGCATATTTATCAGGACGAGCCCAGCCTAAATCGCCACCGCGAGAAGCTGAACCGGGGTCAGACGAGTGCTCGCGCGCCAGTTCTTCAAAGGTCTTCTCACCACTTGCTATTTGCTGACGATACTGAGCCAGCATTTCTTTTGCTTTGTTGTCCGACAAAATAACGGAAGGCTTGATCAGAATGTGACGTGCTTTAACTTCCTGAACTTCGACAGTCTGCTCTCCGCGCTTGTCCTGTACTTTCAAAATATGAAAGCCGATACCGCTGCGGATTGGGCCAACAACGTCACCTACAGACTTCCCATCTACAGCTTCAGCAAATAAGGTCGGCATACTGTTAACGGTCATCCAGCCCATGTCGCCGCCGTCAAGGGCGGCAGAACCTGAAGACGAACGTACCGCCAGGTCAGAAAAGTCGTTGCCTTTATCGAGTAAGCTCAGAACGGTGTTAGCACGCTCTTTGGCTTTTTCTAGCTCAGCCTGTGAGGAGTTTGAGTCAGCAGAAATCAGAATTTGTCCCAAACGGTACTCGGTCTGAACTTCCTGGTTACTGTCTATTAGTTTCACCAGGTTGTTAATTTCTTGCGGCGTAATAGACACGCGTTGCTGTACGGCGGCGCGCTGAACTTGCTGGATAACCAGTTCGTTACGAATATTTTCGCGGTAGGCCGCCCAACTCATACCGCTGCTGATCATATTTTCACGAAGTTCAGCGGTTGTCAGGTCTTGATTATTCGCAATTTCGTTAATGGCTTGCTCTAACTGATTGTCGTCAATTTCGATACCCATACGGTCAGCCATTTGCAACTGAATTTCCTGCAGAACCAGGCGCTCTATAGCCTGAGTTTCTAAAACTTCGTCTGAAGGTGCATTACTTGCGTTGAAGTTTTGACCGTTTTTAACCTGTTGGATAAGTTGGTCAATTTGGCTCTGCAGTACCACGCCGTCATCCACTACGACGACAACGCGATCCAGAATTTGCTGAGCCTGAACGGTGTTATTCAGCAAAAAAGACGATGCAATCAGCACAGCTGCTGAACAAAACGATGCAATTTTTTTCATTATACCTACCACTAGTTACTGAGATAAAAAGGACGGCGGTAACCGTACGTACTTTTCTCAAGCATGTTAATTAGACCACTGCTATCAGAAGCTAAACCGCTGATAATAAATTGTATACTAATGCCATTGTCAAATTGAGTTTCGCCGTTTATCTGAGTCGCACTAAAAGCGGGCTCAAGATCTCGGTTTATGCGTCTGTATGCGCTAACCCGTAATGCCCAGCAACAACTGCTGTATTGAACGCCCACCATAGCATCATTTAAACGATCATGTGTGAGATCGTAAAAGACATTTGATGCGACTTGCCAGCGTGAACTTGCCGACCAAACTGCCTGCGTTCCAACTTGTTCAATATCGTTGTTCAGAATGTTGGTTGCCGTGCGGTGACTGACCTGTATCAGATTTGATTCATCTTTACGGAACTCTACCGCGGTCTGACTCTTACGGGTGCTGTTAAGTTCCGTATCGTACTGAATTGAGCTGCGTATTGACCAGTTCTCATCAACGGCCCAGTTAATGTCGGCAACCCACTCGCTATTACTGGAGGTTGTGGTTTCTTCATCGCTGGTAAACAATTGTGTGCGACTGTCATTAATATTGTAAATTTGCCCAATACTGGCTCGCAGCACTTCGCGTTCATTTTGAGTGAATAAGCTGCTGCTGAGACCGTAAGTTATCTGATTAGCCTCGGCGATACGATCCAATCCCGAAAAGCGGCGGCTACGGAACAGTCCGTGGTAATCGTCCTGCAATAACGACGTATCGTAAATGCCGATGTTCTGTTGGTTTTCATAGGGCACGTACAAGTACTGAATTTGTGGTGATAGCGTTTGGCGATATTGGCTGTCGTCCAGTTCAATGGCTCGCTCCAGATGCAAACGGGCTCTTACCCGGACGCGGGGCAGTGTCCGTGAAACTTCTTCAGTAATATCGCTATCCGGGCTTTCTTGCCAATAGCGCGTATAGAGGTAAGACAGTTCTGCTTCTGTGTCAAAAGCCGGTTTTTCAAAACGGTACTGAATGCTCGGCTCTATGTGCGCGCGGGTCGCGTATTCGCGCGCCTGATCCTGATTCTGGAAGTAGGTTAGTTCGTTGTATAAGCTGGCGCTGAAGCCGGTGAAGTCGCCGGTATTATAGTCGATACTAAGCTGCGGCAATGTGCGGTAAGGGCTGCGGTAGTCACCAATAAGCTCGTAGTCTTCGGTGCGTAATTGTGCGGTCCAGTTTTGGTTCTCGTAATCCAGTTGAGCAACACGGTATAAATGAGTGTCGGCCCGGCCTGCAAAGTCACTACCAAAGTCATTCAGATAGTTGTCGTCACTAATTTCGGTCGCGTCCAGATAAAAACTCAAATTTTGGTTTATTTGTGCCGAATGCTGAACGTGCCAGAGGTAGCGTTTTTTATTTGCAATGCGGGTGTCGTCATTGCCTAAATATTCTAAATTGAACTGCCCTGCATTTTGCTCAAACAAATAGCGGTACTCGCCTTTCATCATGGTGCCGCGCTCAGACATATAAACAGGAGCTATTGTTGCATCCATATTGGGCGCAATATTAAAGTAGTAAGGTACTTCTACTTCAAAACCACTGTTTGATGATGAGTCAAACGTGGGGTAGAGCAAACCGGTTTTACGCGCGTCACTTAATGGAAAATTAAAATAGGGTAAGTAGAGTACCGGTATGTCAAATAGCTCAAACCGGGCATGCCAGGCTTCACCGAAGTCGCTGGTTTCATTTATCTCAATGCGCTCTGCGCGTAATTGCCAGGCGGGAGTTTCGCCCGGGCAGGTGGTGAAGCTTGAGTCTTGCAATAAAACTTCCTGCCGGGACAACGAAAGTAATTCTGCATGGCCGCGTGCGTTATGATTTCGCAGGCGGTAATAACTGTTGTAGAGTTTGGCCTCGTCGTCGTTTAAGTCCAGCGATAACGAATCACCGGTAACGCTTAAGTAACCGTCATTAAAAGTAATGCCGTCTGAGGCGAGAATTTCGCCTCGCTGCTGGTCTATCGTGGCTTTTGAAGTTGACAGCCATTGTCCGTTACGCTGAATGATGACGTTACCGGTAAAATACGCTTTTTCATTGGCGAGAATTTCTGCACTACGCGACTCAACGCCAATGGTTCCGGCGTCGGTTTTCTGCAACTGGACGGCAGCAATCGTATTGACAGTAGACTGAGCCACCGTACAAGTCATGTTTTGCGGTGCGTCTTGATTTTGTAAAGCCGCTAGCGCGCTGCCCGTAAAGGGCAGTAGCATTAGCGAAGTAATAAACCGTTGCAGCAATTTAATCTTCCGTCGTTGTTGTAAAATGCATTTATTCTGTTTTGCAGCGCGGGAGTATAATAAAGCAATTTTGTTTGTTTCGCTATTTGGTACACTGCTAGTTTTAAGGCTATGCAACAAATTTGGTGAGGGATATTTTGGAAGACAAACGAGAAGTGGCTCTGCAGGCTTGGTGTGAAGCCCAGACAGGTGTTTCACAGCCGACTTTAGAAGTTGTATCCGGTGATGCCAGTTTCCGTCGCTATTTTCGGGCAACAAATGGTCAGGAAAGCCTGATAGCGGTCGATTGCCCTCCCGAAAAAGAGCCAATGAAGCCTTTTCTAGCTGTTGCACAAGCGTATTCTGAAGCAGGGGTTACTGTGCCAGACGTTATTGCGGCAGATTTAGACCAGGGTTTTATGCTGCAATCCGATTTCGGCCAGATACTGTTGCTGAGTAAACTGCATCCGCGTAATGCCCGGCAATATTACCAGCAGGCACTCGCCGCGCTGCCTGACATTATGTCGGTACGCCGGACTGAGCAGGGCGAACTGCCGGCTTTCGATACCGCTTTGCTGGAACGCGAACTGTCGTTATTTAAAGACTGGTTATTGAGACAGCACCTGAATTTAGACTGGCATGCCGGGGACGATGAAATTTGGAACCAGTTTAGCCAGCAAATGATTGAGAACGCATTGCAGCAACCGCAGGTGGGAGTTCATCGCGACTTTCATTCACGCAACTTAATGCTGCTGGACGATGATCGTATCGGTATTATCGATTTTCAGGACGCGGTACTGGGGCCGGTGACCTATGATGCGGTGTCGTTGCTACGCGACTGCTATATTGAGTGGCCGCAAGAGTTGGTCAACGAATTGAGTGAAGGGTTAAGGCAACAACTGATTCAGTCTGACTGTTTAGCTGCGCAGGTTGGGCCGCAGCAGTGGCAACACTGGTTTGACTGGATGGGGCTGCAGCGTCACACCAAAGCCGCAGGTATTTTTGCCCGCTTGGCGCACCGGGATCGCAAGCCTGGCTATTTACAGGATGTGCCAAGAACTCTGGGTTATTTGCAGCGAGTAAGCGCTAACTACTCTCAGCTTTCAAACTATAACCGCTGGTTGCGTGAGCGCATTATCCCAGCCTGGAAGGACAACCTATGAGAGCGATGATTTTAGCTGCCGGACGGGGCAGTCGAATGCGCCCGTTAACGGATAATCAACCAAAGCCTTTGTTACCCGTGGCGGGCAAACCATTGCTAGGTTACCACCTGGAAAAGCTGGCAAATGCAGGTGTTAATGAGGTGGTTATTAATCACGCCTGGCATGGTGAGCAAATTGAAGACTTTGTCGGGGACGGCAGCCAGTGGGGTCTGCAGGTTTCATTTTCTGCGGAACCTGAGGGTGGACTTGAAACCGCAGGCGGTATTATTAAAGCTTTGCCTTTACTCGGAGATGACCCGTTTTGGGTTATTAATGGTGATATCTGGACAGACTGGGATTACCGAGATTTACCAACGGACCTGAAGAAAGGGCTGCTGGGACATTTAATTATGGTAGATAATCCGATTCATCATTCAAATGGTGACTTTGCTATTGAAAACGAATTGTTGGTTAATGGGCAAAATGAGAATGATGCCCGTAAAACTTTTTCCGGTGTAGGCCTGTACCGCAAAGAACTTCTGGCGCCATACCCTGAAGGGAAGCAACCATTAAAGCCGTTTTTTGACAGGGCAATAGATAAAAAGCAACTGGCAGCAAGCCATCTGGGTGGATTTTGGACAGACGTAGGTACGCCGGAGCGCCTGCATCAACTTAACCAGCGGTTGGAGAAATAACATGGTTTGGGGAAAAGTAGTCGGCGCGTTGGCTGGCTTTGCGTTTATGAAATGGCCAGGGGCTATTCTAGGTGCGCTAATTGGTCACTGGTTTGACAGGGGAATGGCTCAGGACTTTTCTCAAAAAGGTGCCTGGGGGCGCTTTTTGTATGGGGCAGAGCAAGCTGCCGGAGACGCCAATTTTATTTACACACTGTTTGCGGTAATGGGGCACGTTGCCAAGGCAAAAGGAAAAGTTACCACTAACGACATTTCTCAGGCGCAGGAGCTAATGCGCCGTTTGAATTTAAATACAGACGCCACCCGCGAAGCCCAGGAAGCTTTTCGCGAAGGGAAAGAACCGACGTTTCCTTTGCAACAAGTCATGAAGGATTTTAGTGCCTCCTTTTACGGTAACCGCGACGTTCTTCAGTTGTTTATGGAGCAGTTAATTGGCCTGGCGTTAAATGACGGCATTTTGGAAAAGTCAGAGCATGAAGTTTTGGTTAACGTGGCTAAACATCTTGGCTTTACTCGTTTTCAGCTGGACCAATGGTTGATGATGGAAAAAGCGGCGTTTCGTTTTCATCAGCATCGTCGGCAGCAGCATCAGCAACAGAGAAAAACCACCAGCCAGGACGAAATAAACAATGCTTACGAAGTGCTTGGCGTCACAGCTCAAAACAGTAACGCCGAAATTAAGAAAGCGTACCGTAAACTAATGGCCCGGCATCATCCAGACAAGCTGGCTTCTAAGGGGTTACCGGAAGAGGTAATGAAACAGGCTCAGCAACGTGCTCAGGACATTCAGGCAGCTTATGAGAAAATCAAAGAAAAGCGCGACATTCGTTAGAACAACGGGTGTTAAAAAGTAATGATAAAACTGAATAGATTAGAAGCCGTGAAATTCCAGCCAGCCTTTTATGGTCGAGATTAATTCACTTTGCCCGGTGTTACCGGAATTAACCAGCTGACGCTGGCGGTATGCTGGGTGCTGGTATTTACTCGCCAGTTTTTTTCGCAAAGCCCAGTGTTCACTCACCCAGCGATTACTCTCTGCGCTGCGAATATCAAGAACCGGCAACTGCGACTGACTGATGCGATCGGCAAGAGCGCGGTTATACTGGAACTGCGGTACATAGGCATTAACCAGTACAATGGCATCGGGCATTATTGAGGGCTCGCTTTCCAGCAGACGCAGGGTGATGTCAGCGGTAATTCCTTCCACGACCCATACCGAAAAGCCCGGGCGATCCAGTGTCTCGTCCAGCAGCAGAGTCATGCGCTGCTGTAAGGCATTAACTGGTGGCGTAAATACCTCTTCGTCCGCAGCCTCAGGGAAATGCGTTGTCGTAGCAGGTGTCTGCAAATTGTCTGTGCGTATGTCATGGTCAGGCGGGGTTAAAGCCCAGGTGGTCCAGCCAAAATCCGGTGCGTTTTCATAAATCGGACGAATATAAAAAGACTGCAGTGGATGGTAGTACCAATCTGGTAAAAGCACCATTTGTCCGCGTTCAAAGGCCTGTAAGTATTCTTTTTTTAACGCCAAATAGCGCTCGTCGTCATCTCCGGTCAACCAATGGAGTTGGTCTTGCGGCAAATAACGTTCTAGGTCGTCCTGGCTTACTGCGGGGCTGATAAAAACAACCATCAGTAGCATTAATAGATAGCGCTTCATGAAGCTTGTATCGGCTGAAGCGGCGCTAGCTTGAGTGCAAAGTATTAAAACGGAACCGGGCTATGAAAGGCTATAGGCTGTTCAGTTTGTGGGTGTGTTACGCAAAGGTCTTCAGCGTGCAGCAATAAGCGCTCAGCGGCAGAGAATGCTTCGCTGTGCGCATAAAATTTATCGCCTAGTATCGGGCAGCCAATGGCCTGCATATGAACTCTAAGCTGATGTGAGCGTCCGGTATGAGGTGTCAGCTCAACGAGGCTGCAACCGTTGTCAAAATTCGTCACCCGATAGAAGGTCGTGCTGGGTTTACCGGTGAAAAAGTCCATGTGCTGGCGCGGGCGGTTGGGCCAGTCGCAGGACAACGGCAACTCTATTTCTCCTTGTGCCGCGGGTGGTTTACCCCAAACCCGGGCAATATACCTTTTACGAGTTGTGCGATTCTGAAATTGCCGGTTTAGGTGGCTTTGCGCGGCTTTGGTTTTTGCCAGTAAAAGAACTCCGGAAGTTGCCATATCCAGCCGGTGGACCACTCTTATTTCCGGATGTACGCGCTGTACTCGGGTATAAATCGAGTCTTTATGCTCTGGTCGCTTCCCTGGAACACTGAGTAGCCCGCTTTGTTTATCAACCACCAACAACTGGTTGTCCTCATAAATAACCTGAAGAAATGGCGTTGTCGGCGGCTGATAATGGAGCAGAGTCATTAATGGTTATTCACCAGAATACGAACTGCCTGAAGCGATAACTGCGGGCTTTTCAGAGCCGCCGTAATTTGTTCTTCGCGCCAGTTTATAGCCTCTATTTCACTGCTGCGTACCGAGGGGTTTTTCTTCTGTAACTCGAGCAGGCGCGTACGTTCGTGTTGCAATGCAGCCAGTGCAGTTTTCTTCACCTCACCCAGTTGCTTTTGCTGCCACTCGCGAGCCTGTTGCTGGCCAGACTGAATAATTTTTTGTGCCGGGTCACGTAACTGACGCAATATCTGCCGTGCGGTTTTCTTGTCAATAAAGCTGGATTGTTGGTCCAGCAGCTCGCGCGACACTTTAGCGGACAGCTCCTGCCCCTGACCATTAAACAGCAGGCGTAAACTTTGTAATGGGCAGAACTCCTGTAACGCCGCGGCTTTAGGTGCCGGTACTATGCTGGCAAAATCCAGCTCGAGGAACCAACTGCCGGCCGGAATCGCCGGGTTCTTGAGCTCAGCAACGCAGGTGCTGCCAAAGTCATCCGCAGTCAGCAGTTCAAGCGCTGCCTGCACCATGGGATGATCCCAGCTAAGGAAGTCAGTATCTTCAAAGTTCAGTGCGGTGACTCTGTCAAAGGTTATGGTAATGCCATCATCCGGCAGTCCCGGCAGACTGCCGACCCGCATATGCTCGCCAGGGCGAATAAACCAGCGCTCTTCATCCAGCACTTCGTTATTCACACCAAAGCGGTCAAAGAAGGCAATCATAAAGTCGGCCAGGGTGTCGGTATCGCTGTCGCTATCAATTTGCTCTATAATTTTTTCAGCGGCTTCAGGACGACAGGCGTTTAGTGCCTGTAACTTGTCCTGCCCTTCACGGTTGCGCTCCAGCCAGATTTTGTGCAGTTCTTTCGTCTGCTCCAGGAGCTCGTCACTGAGTGGCTTTTGCTCAGCAATAGCCTGCTCAATGTCCGTGCCAAAAGCATCGTACAGTTTACGACCTATCGCATTACACTGAGAGAAAGCGTTCATACCCTGCTCGTACCAGGGTAGCAATATAGCTTCTGGCGAACCTTTGCAGTAAGGCAGATAAATATCAATATTCTGCTGCTGACCAATGCGGTCTAGGCGGCCAATGCGTTGCTCCAGTAAGTCCGGGTTGCTCGGCAAGTCGAATAAAATAAGTTGGTGTACAAACTGGAAGTTGCGGCCTTCACTGCCAATTTCTGAGCACAGCAGAATAGGGCTACCGTCTTCTTCGCTGGCAAAAAAGGCGGCAGAACGGTCTCGTTCGGTCAGCGTCATGCCCTCATGGAAGGTTGCCGCCTGCACGCCCGCCAATACCCGCAGGGCTTCGGATAAATCCAGAACCTGCTCTGCCGTTTTGCATATCAGCAGTGCTTTTTCCGAGCGGTTTTGTTTAATGTGATTCAATAGCCAGTCAATGCGCGGATCTTCCATCCACCAGGGCATGTCTTCATCGGGTTCGCATTCATCCAGTTTTACCGGATGAAAATGGCGTTCAGGAAAGCCGCCAATATCGGCCCGGCGGTTACGGAACATAACGCGGCCGGTACCATGTTTATCCAACAGATCGTCGAGTTCTGCCGGGTCAGTAACTGATTCGGCCTGTTCTGCTAATTCTTTGTACTGGGTTTGCTCTTTCTGGAAACTGGCAAAGTCAGAGAACCTGTCCGGGTCCAGCAGCTGCAGTCGCTGGAAGTGGCCTTCGGCACCTTCTTGCTCCGGGGTTGCCGTTAACAGCAACAAGCCGGGCACCGCTTCACAAAGGTTTTTAACCGCACTAAATTCCGGCGCCTCTGGCTGTAAATGGTGTGCTTCGTCAATAATCAGCAGATCGAATTCCGCTTCAAGCAACGCCTGACTCCAGCGCGACTCGTGCATAAAGCGGCTACTGATAATAATGTGCTGTTCAGTCAAAAACGGATTTTCACTGTCGGCTTCCGCTTGTTCGCAACGCTCATCATCAAACAGGGTAAAGTTCAGCGCAAAGCGGCGGCGTAACTCAATCAGCCACTGATGCATTAACGATTCCGGTACCACAATTAACACTCTCTGCGAGCGGCCGGTATTCAGGCGGCGCTTGATGATCATGCCGGCTTCAATGGTTTTTCCTAAGCCCACTTCATCGGCTAAAAGCACTCGTGGGTGGTAACGGTCGGCAACGGTTTTTGCAATATACAACTGGTGCGGCAGCAAATGAGTACGAACACCTAATAAACCCGCAACCTCGCTGGCCTGATGATGCGCCAGATGTTCACTGGCTTCGCAGCGCAACTGATACATATCCAGGCGGTCGGCCTGACCAGCCAGTAAACGAGTCAACGCGGGGTTACTGTCCACCTGATGCGATAACTGGGTTTCCGGAACCACTACCGACTCCTGACTGTCATCGCGTAAACCATGGTAGGTCACAATGCCCTGCGACTCTGTCAACTCCTGAATTGTGAAGCTCCAGCCTTCGGCGTGTTTACCCTGTTGCTGTACCTGAAGCTGATAACGGGCAAGAGGGGCTTCCTGAGCAGAGTACAGCCGCACTTCACCGGTTGCTGGGAACATCACGGTTAAGTGACGACCTTCAGCTTGGGTGATCATGCCTAGCCCTAATTCGGTTTCAGTTTCACTAAGGTAACGTTGTCCAACTCTAAACTCGCTCACTACACACTCCCGCGCGCCATTTTCCAAGGCCGCAATGGTACTTAATTCGCTCGCCAATTCCGAGGAAAAATTTATTTCTGTAACCGTTGTGTCATGAATTTTGGGCTAAGCTGTAAGAAAAGAATAATCACAAGCAAAGGTACGCGCTAATGACAACAAACGCCGGCAAGTTCTTTATCCTCGATACCAATATTCTTCTGCACGACCCTCTCGCTTTTCTTAACTTCGATGAACACAACGTGATTATCCCTATGGTGGTTCTGGAAGAGCTTGACAATATAAAAGACCGCAATAGAGATGTGAGCCGCGAAGCACGGGTCGCCATTCGCTCGCTCGAGGAGGTTCTGAAAGAGGCAACACCGGAAGAAATTGTTGCTGGTGTTCCGTTAAACCGGGTGCAAGGCGAGCACACAGCGAACGGAACCCTGGCCATTTTTCCTGACTATCAGCTGGAGCAAACAGAGTCGGTATTGTCTCTGGCAGAAAACGACCACCGCATTATTCAGGCTGCACTGGAAATTCAGCGGGAGCGAGCCCCCGCTGGCGTCGTACTGGTAACCAAGGACATCAATATGCGCCTGAAGGCCAAAGGCGCCGGTATGAAGTATGTTGAAGATTATCGTACCGACCAGCTTATTGATGACATTCGCTTGCTGACCAAAGGGTTTTATAAGTTTGAAGGCGACTTCTGGTCGCAGGTGGGTGAAGTGCAAACGCAACAGGAAGGTCGTGATGCCTACCATACGGTTAGCCGCGAACTGCTGCCTCAGGTTTTTGCTAATGAATACATTATTGACTCAACCAATAATTTTGCGGCGCGGGTAGAAGAATACGACAGTGAAACTGTAACGCTGATGGATTTAGGCGTAGAACGAATGATGTCTTACGGAGCCTGGGGGGTTCACCCTAAGAATATTTATCAGGCTATGGCATTGCACGCTTTACTGGATACCAGCATGGACATGGTGACTCTTACCGGACCTGCCGGCAGCGGGAAGACATTTCTTGCGCTTTCAGCAGCGCTGCAAATGGTGGTGGAGCAGGGCATTTATGAAAAAATTATCGTTACCCGCAATACACCCGAAATTGCCGAGTCTATTGGTTACTTGCCTGGTACCGAAGAAGAAAAAATGGCGCCCTGGCTGTCGGCTATAACTGATTCGCTGGAAGCCCTGCATAAGCAGGATGAAAGCATGGAGTCGAGTCTGAACTACATTATGAAAAAGGCGAATATTCAGTTTAAGTCACTGAACTTTATGCGCGGGCGCAGCATACAAAACGCGATTGTCATTTTGGATGAAGCTCAGAATTTAACCGCGTCTCAGCTAAAAACGCTTATTACCCGCTGTGGCGAGAACACTAAATTAGTAGTTTCGGGTAACCTGGCACAAATTGATAGTTACTATTTAACTGCCGTTACCTCAGGGCTGACTTACATTGTTGAGCGGTTTAAAGACTATCCGGGCAGCGCGACCATCAACTTAAACGGTGTAGTGCGTAGTCCACTGGCGCAGTTTGCGGAAGAGCATCTGTAACTAATTCAGCGGTACCACGGTGTACTGCTGGGTTTCGACCTGAAATTTAGTTTCTTCGCCAACCTGGCCCATCGGCATTGCCGCGGGGCCAGTCACATCGACCAGTACGTAGTTATTGCCTTTGTGTTTAACGGTGGTATCTCCGGGCTGCCGACTAATGGCAATGCCAAAGACTGCGTGCTCAGGCAAATAAATAATGGCCATTTTGGGCGTTTCGATAATTTGCTTTATCAAAGAGGTCATTAAAGTGACCTTGCTGTCGCAGTCCCCCTGATTGTAATAAAGCAATTGGTTCGGTGGGACAAAGCCATCGCCCCGGCTATCCAGTTTGCTGTTTAAATCGTTGTACGGTATTTGCTGAATAAAGCTGGCGATATAGTTGATGTAATTACGTTGTGTATTTGTGGCTAACTGCTCACCAATAGCTTGTATTAAGGGCTTCAGCGTTGGGGTCACCTCACTGGCTATCGCCGGATGATCAGGGATAATGCCCTGCTCTCCCGGAGGCAAACTCAATTGGCGGTAGAAGTTCGCATCAAGATAGTCGTCCCAGCGCTCATCGTAATAGTCACGTAAACGCTTTTTGTACTCGTTAAGCTGTTGCTGTTTTTGTGCTGTTCTGGCTTTGGCCGTAACCAATTCAACGGACTGCTGGCGCGGCGTTAAACGAGCCTGAATGCCTTGCCACTGCTGTTGCTTAATGTAACGGTTGAGCTGGTGTGCCAGTTCACGCTGACTGCGTTCAAGATTAAACCCGCGATAACGTTTTAGTGGCTGTAGGAAGTCTTTTTTATCGACCTGGAAACTGAATGACTGTTGACGGTCATCGAAATCACGCCACTGATAAGAAAAAGCGAGTTGATCGTTATCGGTTTCGTTAAGCTGGAAGAAATTTTGGCTGTACGCGGCAGAGGGGATGACAAAGAGTAACCAGACAACAGCACAGAGTTTATGTGTCATTCTGGCTACTCCCGTTAATTTCTAGAACTTCATTTCTGTAATAGGGCTGTCTTCAAATTTAAGGTCAACCTGATACTCGACGCCACCGGCACGAACAAAAAAGTAGGTTTTATCTTTTTTAAAGACTTCCTGCAGAGTCACAATCCGGAAACCGGGGCGACGCTCAGCCGACATGTCCGTTAATTCTACAGAGCCGCGCGAAACCAATATGTTTTGGTAACGAGGACCAGTAATTAAAAGCAGTTTTTTATTTTCATCTTTCAGTAAAATGGTGTTACCGGTTACTGAATAGGGTTCTTCATTACCAAACAAGGCCAGCTCCTATCGCGTTAACTTATTACTGACGACACTATAACGAATTATCACTTTTTGGCAAATAACCGTTCATAAAATCTTCAACAATAATTAATGCCGCCTGACTATCAATTGCACCTTTTTTCAATTTACGAAAGCCACCTTCAGCAAACAGGCTTTCTCGTGCTGAGGTCGACGTCAGTCGTTCGTCCTGAAATGCTACGGGTAAGCCGAATCGTCCATGTAACCGGTTACCAAACTTTTTTGCCCTTTGGGTTAGCGGCTGTTCGGTACCATCCATATTTAAGGGCAGACCCACCACCAACTGTTCGGGTCGCCATTCGGTAAACAGTTTCTCAATGAGTTGCCAGTCGGGAATGCCTTCTTTGGCCTTGATAGCTGCTAAAGGCGATGCGGTTGCTGTTATGGTCTGGCCCACCGCAACGCCAATACTTTTAGTACCAAAATCAAAGCCTATTACTGTGCTCATGCGTGTCCTACATCCGGGCCCAGTTGCCACACGTCGAAGCCAAGCTGTTCTGTGGCTTTTTGCCAACGCTCGCTTGCCGGTGTATTAAATAAGAGCTCCGGATCTGCCGGAATAGCTAGCCAGGAGTTTTCTCCTAGCTCTTCTTCCAGTTGTCCTGCCTCCCAACCTGCATAACCTAAAGTCAAAAGAAACTGTGGCGGTGCAGCAGATGACCCCAGCGCTTCCAGAATATCGCGCGAGGTGGTCACCATAATATCGTCACTCATCTTCTGGCTGGCGCGCCAATTGTCCTGCGGAGGATGAATCACAAAGCCACGCTCACGGCCTACAGGCCCGCCTTGATAGACGCTGCCCTGTAAGTGTTGGTTATTTTCCGGGTAAACAATTTCCAGTTTATCCAACAGCGAGGTCACGCTTAAATCGGCAGGCTGATTAATAATTAAGCCCATAGCGCCTTCTTCATCGTGCTCGCAGATGTAGGTCACGGTCCGTTTAAATGCTGGATCGTTCAACATAGGTGTTGCTATCAATAAATGGTTCTGCAAACTGTTCATCGACTCACCGACTCCTTAACGATAATCTCTACTGACAAGATGGGGGCGCATAGTTGAATTTCAATTCAGCTTTTCTTCTATTGCCTTAAAGACTAATTCGGCAATGTTGATGTCGTAGGCGTTTTCAATTTCGCGCATACAGGTTGGGCTGGTTACATTAATTTCTGTAATGCGGTCGCCAATAACGTCCAGTCCAACAATAATGAGCCCACGTTTTTTTAATTCCGGTGCCACTTTACGAGTCAGAGCCCAGTCACTTTCCGATAAAGGCTGGGCGCGCCCGCTGCCACCGGCGGCAAGGTTTCCACGGGTTTCTCCGGCGCTGGGAATACGCGCTAAAGAATAAGGCACAGGCTCACCATCAATAATCAAAATGCGTTTGTCGCCGTCTTTAATCTCTGGCAAATATCTTTGCGCCATGGCGTAGCGCTGACCTTTCTCGGTCAGAGTTTCAATAATAACGCCTAAGTTACTACCATCGGCACCCACTTTGAAAATTGAAGCGCCACCCATGCCATCCAGGGGTTTTAAAATCACCTCACCATGCTTTTTATGGAAAGCTTTAATGACATCCGCTCTGGAACTCACCAGTGTGTCGGCAATAGAGTCTGCGAACCACGAAGTAAAAAGCTTTTCGTTACAGTCGCGCAGGCTCTGCGGTTTATTCACTACCAGGCTACCGCGCTGTTCGGCCAGTTCCAGCATTTGCGTGGCGTATAGAAATTCGCTGTCAAAAGGCGGATCTTTACGCATCATAATGACGTCAAAATCCTCTAGCGGGCGGTATTCGCTATCGGTTAAGCTGTAAAAGTCCGTTTTTTGATCTTGAACACGAATTTCCCGTGCAAAAGCCATTGGTTGACCGTTATCGATGACTAAGTCGCCCATTTCCAGATAAAAACACTGATAACTACGCGCCTGAGCTTCCAGCAATAAGCGAAAACTGGTGTCTTTCTCGGTTTTAACGGTGGCGATAGGGTCCATCACCATAGCTAACTTCTTCATATAAACTCCTTTAGCTTAAGTCGCCAAACTGATATTGCACGGCGGTTAGCGCTGAAAGCGCGGCGGTTTCTGTTCTTAGTATTCGTGGTCCTAAACGCATGGGTTTAAATCCTTGTTGCCCGGCGGTACTGACTTCCGCATCAGTGAACCCACCCTCAGGACCAATCAATAATTGTATTCCCTTCTCGGCCTGCTGAAATGACGACAACGGCTGGGTAGCGGTCGGGTCTAAGGTCAGGCGCAACCCTGCGAAGTCGCTTTCAATAAAATCCGCGAATTGCTGTGCTGGCTTTACTTGTGGAACCACGCTACGGCCACACTGTTCACAGGCAGAATGGACAATTTTTTGCCATTGCAACTGTTTCTTTTCCAGTCTGTCGCCACTTAATTTAACGCCGCAGCGCTCACTAAACAGTGGGGTAATTTCGGTTACTCCCAGCTCGACCGACTTTTGCAGGACAAAATCCATACGGTCGCCACGTGAAACGACCTGCGCCAAATGAACATTGACCGATGATTCAGATGCGTTAGCCTGACTGCCCGTTGCAATAAACTGCGCGGACTTTTTTTTAACTGAAGCAATCTTTGCTTCATAATTCTGGCCGTCACCGTTGAATAAAACAATGTTATCACCTACGTTCAAACGCAATACTTTGATCAGGTGCTGAAAAGCATCCGAACTCAATTCGGTTTCAGTTTGTAACTTGATAGAGTCGGGGTGATAAATCCGCGGTACTCGCATGTCGTCAGCCTTATTCGGACTTTTAGACGTCCAGAAGTAGAAAAAAAAAGAGTGATCGGTTACATTATGCAACCAGTACTAAACGATTTCATTAAAATTAAGGAATAGTGGGCATATGTCACGTCACCTGTTTACCTCAGAGTCAGTGTCCGAAGGGCATCCGGACAAAATTGCCGACCAGATATCCGATGCGGTTCTAGACGCAATTTTAGCAAAAGATCCTAAAGCCCGGGTTGCTTGTGAAACCTACGTGAAAACCGGCATGGTGCTGGTTGGCGGCGAAATCTCAACAAAGGCCTGGGTTGATGTTGAAGACTTGGCGCGTCAAACCGTAAAAGATATTGGGTACCGACATTCTGACATGGGGTTTGATGGCGCATCTTGTGCTGTACTAAACGCTATTGGTAAACAAAGTGGTGACATCAATCAGGGCGTTGATCGTGCTAACCCAGAAGAGCAAGGCGCAGGTGATCAGGGCTTAATGTTTGGTTATGCCTCGAATGAAACTTCAGTTTTAATGCCCGCCCCTATTACTTACGCGCACCGGGTTATGCAGCGTCAGTCGGAAGTGCGCAATAACGGCACACTGGACTGGTTGCGTCCGGACGCGAAAAGTCAGCTGACCTTCGTTTATGAAAACGGTAAGCCTGTTGCCATTGATACAGTCGTGTTCTCCACTCAGCACCGAGAAGACATTACTCAGGAAACGCTGCGCGAAGCCGTGATGGAAGAAATTATCAAGCCTGTATTGCCGGAGCAGTGGGTTTCAAAAGACACGCAGTTTCACATTAACCCAACCGGTCGTTTCGTGGTCGGCGGGCCGATGGGTGACTGCGGGTTGACCGGGCGTAAAATTATTGTTGATACCTATGGCGGCATGGCGCGTCACGGTGGCGGCGCCTTCTCGGGTAAAGACCCGTCAAAAGTTGACCGCAGTGCGGCTTATGCAGCGCGTTATGTCGCTAAGAACCTGGTCGCTGCTGGTCTGGCTGAACGTTGCGAACTGCAAATTTCTTACGCCATTGGTGTGGCAGAACCAACTTCTATCAGTATCGATACCTTCGGCACGTCTAAACACTCAGAAGAGCAGTTAATTGCGCTGGTGCGTCGTCATTTTGACTTACGCCCTTACGGATTAATAAAAATGCTTGACCTGGAACGCCCGATCTATAAGCAGACAGCGGCATACGGGCATTTTGGGCGGGACAACCTGCCGTGGGAGCAAACGGACAAAGCCTCCGATTTACAGGCTGATATTTAAACAAAATATTGCCTATAAATTTGCTTGTACCCCCTGAAATGTGGAGAATACGCGCATCGCAAGTTGCTCTTCACCTTCCAGGGGGTTTTTCATGTCAGAACGTCAATATCTCGCCAATGCCATTCGTGCGCTTAGTATGGATGCGGTTCAGAAAGCCAAATCAGGACACCCCGGAGCGCCCATGGGTATGGCAGATATCGCAGAAGTTCTCTGGCGTGACTATTTAAAACATAACCCCCACAACCCCAGCTGGGCCGATCGCGACCGTTTTGTGTTATCGAATGGGCACGGGTCAATGCTAATTTACTCGCTATTGCACCTGTCCGGTTATGACCTGAGCATTGAAGACATTAAACAATTCCGTCAGTTAGACTCAAAAACCCCGGGTCACCCTGAATACGGCTATACACCAGGTGTGGAAACCACTACCGGCCCGCTGGGACAAGGGCTTGCAAATGCCGTAGGTATGGCGCTGGCTGAGAAAGTATTGGCTGCGCAATTTAACCGCGATAATCATGAAATTGTGGATCACCACACCTACACTTTTTTGGGCGACGGCTGTTTGATGGAAGGTATTTCGCACGAAGCTTGCTCTCTGGCCGGTACTTTAGGTTTAGGTAAGCTCATTGCCTTTTACGATGATAACGGCATTTCCATTGATGGCGAAGTGGAAGGCTGGTTCACTGACGATACAGCAAGTCGTTTTGAGTCTTACGGCTGGCACGTAATTAACAAAGTTGACGGACACGACTCTGCTGCGATAACCCGAGCAATTGATGAAGCCCGTGCAACTGAAGATAAACCGACTCTTATTATCTGCAAAACGGTAATTGGCTATGGCGCACCGAACAAGCAAGGTTCTGAAAGTTGCCATGGTGCACCTCTGGGTGACGAAGAAATTGTTGCTGCGCGTAAGCAACTGAACTGGCCACACCAAGCCTTTGAAGTGCCGGCAGACGTATACCAAAAATGGTCTGCAGTTGATAAGGGTGCAGCGGTTGAGTCTTCCTGGAATAAGCGCTGGGTTGCTTACGAGCAAGAATACCCGCAACTGGCAAAAGAATTGAAGCGTCGTTTGAATGGCGAGCTTCCGGAAAACTTCGAAAACACAGTGCACAATTACGCGAAGCAACTGCAGAGCAGCCCTGACGCCATAGCTACCCGCAAAGCGTCACTGAATGTACTGAATGAGTTTGGTCCTAAACTACCGGAGCTGTTAGGCGGTTCCGCCGACTTAGCCGGCTCTAATCTTACCTTATGGAAGGATGCAAAAGGCATTTCTGCCGACGACGCGAGTGGCAACTATGTATTCTATGGTGTCCGTGAGTTTGGCATGTCCGCCATTATGAATGGTGTTACTTTGCACGGTGGCTTTAAAGCCTATGGCGCTACCTTCCTGATGTTTATGGAATACGCGCGCAACGCTGTGCGTATGTCAGCGCTCATGAAGCAGCCCAGCATTTTTGTTTACACCCACGACTCTATCGGTTTGGGTGAAGATGGGCCGACACACCAACCGGTCGAGCAATTGGCTAACTTGCGTCAGACACCAAACCTGCAATGCTGGCGTCCGTGCGACCAGGTTGAAACAGCCGTAGCCTGGGGGGCTGCAGTACAAAGTAGTAAAACCCCATCGGCGTTGGTCTTCAGCCGTCAGGGCATGCAGCAACAAGAGCGTAATGAAGATCAGTTAACCAATATTGCCCGCGGTGGCTATGTGCTGAAAGACTGTGAAGGCGAGCCGGACGTTATTTTAATTGCTACCGGGTCGGAAGTTGATTTAGCCGTTAACGCCTTTGAGCAACTGACTGATGAGGGGCACAAGGTACGCGTTGTTTCTATGCCATCGACCAATGTGTTTGATATTCAGGATACTGAATACAAAGAGTCTGTGTTGCCATCGAGCGTTACGCGTCGAGTTGCCGTTGAAGCAGGTATTGCCGACTTCTGGTACAAATACGTTGGGCTTAACGGTGAAATCGTTGGCATGACAACCTTTGGTGAATCTGCTCCGGCTGGCGACTTATACAAACATTTTGGCATTACCACAGAAAATACCGTGGCCGCCGCTAAACGCTTGTTGGGAGCTTAAATGAGCGAACCGGCTCGTATTGCAATTAATGGCTTCGGCCGCATTGGCCGGAGCTTTTTGCGCGCGCTGTACGAAAACGGCTATCGCGACAGTGTGCAGGTAGTACTGATTAACGAGCCTGCGGCGTCGGAAGCGATAGCGCATTTGCTCAAATACGACTCAAGCCACGGTCGTTTTGGAGAAAAAGTAACGCAGTCGGGTGATGCGCTGACAGTTGCCGGAGACAATATTGCTTTAACTCACAAGACCGAGATTGAAGCCATTGACTGGCGTGCTCATAGGGTTGATTTTGTCATTGATTGTACCGGTGTATTCGGCAGTCAGGCCGACGGTCAGCTTTATCTGCAGCAAGGCGTAAAACGTGTATTGTTTTCTCATCCCGGCAAGCCGGACGTTGATTTCACCGCCATTTATGGCGTGAATGAAAAAGAACTCACCGTTGAACATAAAGTGGTGTCGAACGGCTCCTGCACAACAAACTGCATTGTGCCGGTCATTAAGGTATTGGACGATGCTTTCGGAATAGACTCCGGTGCTATTACGACCATCCATTCTGCTATGCATGACCAGCAGGTTATTGATGCATACCACCCGGACTTAAGACGAACCCGCGCCGCCGGGCGCTCTATTATTCCGGTAGATACCCGTTTGGCGCGCGGTATCGAACGAATATTGCCGCATTTAGAAGGGCGGTTTGAGGCCATCGCCGTGCGCGTGCCCACGACCAATGTTACCGCTATGGATTTAAGCGTTACGCTAAACAGCGACGCCACTATTGAGCAGATTAATCAGGTTTTACGTGAGCAGAGCGAGCAGCAGCTGGCGGGCATACTGGATTACACCGAAGAGCCTTTAGTCTCAATAGATTTTAACCATGACCCACATTCATCCATTGTTGACGGGACGCAAACCCGCGTTAGTCATAAGCGGCTGGTTAAGCTGCTGTGCTGGTGCGACAACGAGTGGGGCTTTGCTAATCGTTTGCTGGATACAGCAAAAACGATGGCTGAACAAATAGAATATTAAGCTTAGAGAGGATACTGCATGTCTGTCATCGCTATGACTGATTTGGATTTAAATAACAAACGTGTACTGATTCGGGAAGATTTAAACGTTCCGGTTAAAAACGGAAAAATCACTTCTGATGCGCGTTTAAAAGCGGCGCTGCCCAGTATTCAGCAAGCGCTGAAAGCAGGTGCTAAAGTCATGGTAATGTCTCATCTGGGTCGGCCAACCGAAGGTGAGTACGACGAGGAGTTTTCGCTGCAACCTGTTGTTGATTACTTACAAGAGGCGCTGGATTGCCCTGTTCGCCTATGTAAAGACTACCTCGACGGAATTGAACTAAAGGCTGGAGAACTGGTAGTTTTTGAAAATGTCCGCTTTAATGTTGGTGAGAAGAAAAACAATGACGAGCTCGCTAAAAAATTAGCCAGCTTATGTGATGTGTATGTGATGGACGCGTTTGGCACCGCGCATCGCGCTCAGGTCTCCACTCACGGTGTCGCTAAATATGCGCCAGTTGCCTGTGCCGGACCTTTGCTGGCTGGTGAATTAGAAGCTTTAGGCAAAGCACTGGAAAACCCTAAGCGGCCATTGGTGGCCATTGTTGGTGGTTCAAAGGTTTCGACTAAACTCACGGTACTGGAGTCATTGTCCGGCGTTGTTGACCAGTTGATTGTGGGCGGCGGTATTGCAAACACCTTTGTTTCTGCAGCAGGCCATAATGTGGGTAAGTCGCTTTACGAAGCAGACTTAACCGACGAAGCTAACCGACTAATGGCGCAGGCAAAAGCTAAAGGCGGCGACATTCCATTACCTGTCGATGTAGTAACAGGTAAAGAATTCAGCGCAGAAGCCACAGCAGAAACAAAAGCGGTTAACGGCCTTGCTGATGACGACATGATTTTTGATATTGGTCCTGAAACCGCAGAGCAATTAGCGTCTATGCTGAAAAACGCAGGAACGATTGTCTGGAACGGGCCGGTTGGTGTTTTTGAATTTGAGCAGTTTGGGCATGGTACAAAAACCATAGCCAACGCAATTGCACAAAGCGATGCGTTTTCAATTGCCGGGGGGGGTGACACCTTAGCAGCAATTGATCAATACGCTATCGCTGATAAGATCAGTTATATCTCGACAGGTGGCGGGGCATTTCTTGAATTCCTCGAAGGTAAAACATTGCCAGCCGTTGCTATTTTACAAGAACGGGCTAAAGACGCCTGAACACAAGTTTTTTAATTAAGGAGTATTTTTATGGCCCTGGTGTCATTACGACAGTTACTAGACCATGCCGCAGAACACGATTACGGCGTACCGGCGTTTAACGTCAACAACTTAGAGCAAATGCGCGCAATTATGCAAGCCGCCGATGCTACTGACAGCCCGGTTATTGTGCAGGCTTCAGCGGGTGCTCGTAAGTATGCCGGTGCCCCTTTCCTGCGTCACTTAATTCAGGCCGCTGTTGAAGAATGGCCACACATTCCGGTGGTTGTTCATCAGGATCACGGTACTTCTCCGGCGGTATGCCAGCGTTCTATTCAACTGGGCTTTAGCTCGGTAATGATGGACGGCTCTTTGCTTGAGGACGGAAAAACACCTGCAGAATACGACTATAACGTAAAAGTAACCAGACAAACCGTAGAGATGGCACACGCGTGTGGCGTTTCTGTTGAAGGCGAGCTGGGTTGCCTGGGCTCACTGGAAACCGGGGAAGCGGGTGAAGAAGACGGTGTTGGTGCCGAAGGTAAATTGTCGCATGAACAGCTGCTGACTGACCCTGAAGAAGCGGCTGAATTTGTGAAAGCTACAAATGTTGATGCACTGGCGATTGCTTGTGGAACATCACACGGTGCTTACAAGTTTACTCGTCCACCAACTGGCGATATTTTAGCCATTGACCGCATTAAAGAGATTCATCGTCGCATTCCGGGTACACACCTGGTTATGCATGGTTCATCATCTGTACCGCAAGAGTGGCTTAAAATTATTAATGAATTTGGCGGCGAAATTCCGGAAACCTACGGCGTGCCGGTAGAGCAAATTCAGGAAGGTATAAAACACGGTGTGCGCAAAGTGAACATTGATACCGATTTACGCCTGGCTTCAACCGGTGCTATTCGTCGTCATTTGGCAGAGAACCCGTCAAATTTTGATCCGCGCAAATTCTTTACTGCTGCAACTAAAGCGATGGAAGATATTTGTCGCGCGCGCTACGAGGCCTTTGGTTGTGCGGGTATGGCGAGCAAAATAAAGCCAATTAATTTAGAAACAATGTTCCAACGTTACGAAAATGGCGAATTAGACGCCATAGTTAAGTAATTAAGGACTTTATAAAAGATACAGATACGAGGTTAGTGTGCGATTTTCTTTATTATTCGCGAGTTTGTTTTTACCCGTTGTAGCAAGTGCTCAAACGTTTATGTTCGACGATGCTGACGACATCGATACTGAAACTGTCGAAGAGTGGGAAGCCAGTGCTGAATTTGGCCTGCTTTATACTTCAGGTAACACTGAAACAGAAAGTCTGAAAGGTAAGTTTACTGCATCGCGCGACGTGCAGAATTGGCGTCATAAAGGGGTATTCGACTATTACACCTCTGAGCAGAAAGATCAGAGTACAGGTGAAATGAACGAAACCGCAGACCGCATGTTCATTTCGGCGCAAAGTAACTATAAATTTGATCCTGACAGCCGCGACTCATTATTTGTCTTCGGTTCATACGAAGAGGACGAATTCAGTGGCTTTGACTATCAGGCTACTGTCGCAACCGGTTATGGTGCTCGTTATCGTTATAATGAGGACATTTACGCTGACTATGAAATTGGTCCGGGTTATTCACGTACCAAACCCGTACAGGCTGAGGGTGAACCTCCGGTTGAATCCGATGGCTCAATGATTTTGCGTTTAGCCGGTAGCCTGGAGTGGAAAATTAGTGAAAACTCGCGCTTTAGTGCCTTGTTGTCGTCTGAAGTTGGTGAAGACAACACGAAGAGCAAAGCTGAATTTTCAGTGTCAGCAAATATTAACAGTGCGTTAGCTATGAAAGTGTCGCTGGGTGCGAATCACAACTCTCATGTTTCTGATGAAAGTATCGAGAAACTCGATACAGAAACCGCCGTTACGCTGGTTTATTCTTTCTAAGCAAACTCAGCGTTACACCTAATAAAACCTCAAAGCCGTGGCAATTGCCGCGGCTTTTTTCATTAAGCTGTCATAAAAACGTCTTAAGCTGTCGCAGTGATATCAACTGGGCTTATTTATGCGCGTTTCAACCTTTAGTCGTGTCTCTTCTTTCTCTTTACTGAGTTTGTCGTTGGTGTTTTTGTCAGTGCTCATTTGGGCTAATAGTCAGTTACAGCGCTTTGAACAACAGCAGACTATTTACTCATCGATAAAAGAGAAACTAATGGTTGAAGTAATCACTGAGCTCAGTGGTTACCTGCAGTCGGGTAATGCGCTGCTATTAAATCAAGCCGAGTCCTCGGTCAATGAAGTGAACGCCCAGCTCGATACACTGAACTTAACCTCCATTTCGGTTATGCAGGAACAGCTGGATACTATTCGCAGCCGAATTTCTGATGACTACCGCGCCATAGGTAAACTCTCTGGTCAGGAGGCCGCTCTGCTGGTGAACGCTGAGCGGTCTTTATTTAACGAGTTATCGCGTTTGTTTGACTACGTGCAAAAAGGCAGCAGCAATAACCCGGTGGCCGCCGAAAGTTATCAAAGTATCGGTAGTGACTTAGTGTTATTAATTGCCGATTTGGTACATACGCGAGAGCGTTTATCCAGCGGTGAAGCCGAGGAGCAGGCATTGAATCAGGTGCTTAACGCTATTCAAAAAGAAATTGCCCGGCTGCAAAAGTTACCCGAGCTCGGTGTAAAAGAAGAACTGCCTGACCAGTCAATGATGCTGGTGCCAAGGGAGGCAAAGGAGCTGGGCCCGAGAATTGTATCAGAAATGAACAGCTTAATTCAGCGTTACCCCAAAGAGTTGTCTTCAACGCTACAGTTTATTGAGTTACGGCGTGAAGCCTTTGCCTCTATTTCGGAAGACATTGCCAGCATTCAGTCGCTGGCCGTAAAGGTAGAGCAGAGTCTTTTACAAAGCCAGCAAGCCAGCTTGATGCAGATAAAGCTGAGTCTCGTGGCTTTGGTGGCGGTGCTGTTAGTGTTTGCACTACTGAACTTTGTGTTACTCAAACGCATGGTCCTGACGCCTCTGCGAAGCTTGCGCGATGCCATGGAGACTTTATTGGTTAAGCAGGAGCTCAACTATTTACCCAACGCCGATCGCGACACCGAGATGGCTGAAATTGCCCGATTCTTTAACGGCATACTTGAACAGACACAGCGTCGCGACGAGGAAAAGTCCCAGCAAATGACCGTGGTCAATGAAGCGCTGAAGCGGGTAATACAGGAGTTGCAGCATATTGTGCAATCATCAGCCAATACGCAGTCATCCGCATCGGTCACTATTCAGGGCATAACTGAATTGAGCGAGTTAACCGAAGAATTAAACCAGTGCACCAATACACTGGAAAAAAATGCATTCGATACACAGGACTCAATGAAACAGAGTCACCAGCATATTCTTAAATTGAGAGACGCCTCAGAACTGAATGAAAAAGCCATAGAAGCAGCCAAACGCTCTGCCGAACAGCTGGATCATTCGGTAAAAGAGGTAAAAGATGCGCTGTCGATTATTTCCGGTATTGCTGATCAGACCAATTTACTGGCGCTGAATGCCGCCATTGAAGCTGCCAGGGCGGGCGAGCAGGGCCGTGGTTTCGCGGTGGTGGCTGATGAAGTTCGGCAGCTGGCGCAGAAAACACAATCCTCTCTTGGCGGCATTAATGACTCTTTAAACCAACTGACGGACGCCTCGCTCTCTATTGAAAAAGGCTACCAGGACATTGCTGGGGCTGGTCATTCGCAGCAACAATTCGTTGAACGTTTGGTGAAAACTGCAAATGAGGTTTCTGCTCAGGCGCAGGCGTCAACCGAAGAAGCTCAAACCTCATTTCGGCTGGCAGAACAGCAGACAGACAAAGTTAACGGATTCTCAGTACAGTTACAGCAATTAGTCAACGAAATGGACAACACACACCAGTTGTTAAAGCAAGTGGAGGCTGAAGTGGATACTCAGAGAACTGAAATAGAACGAGCGTTCAGCGTATGATGAATTAATCAAATCTTACGGTTCCCTTTACCTTTAGATTTCGCTAACATTCGCGGCAGCTAACATCGGCTGAAAAAAATCGGATAATGTTATGTCAGTGAACTCATTTCTTGGGGTCTTTGCAAAGTCTCCTATCAAACCGATGATTGAGCACATGGACGAAGTGCACCGCTGCGCCTATGCGCTGAAAGATTTCTTTAAGGCGGTTTATTCCAAGGACTGGCAGAGCGCAGAAGTTGCTCGTACAACCATCGTAAAACACGAATCAACCGCGGATGATATGAAACGTAAAATCCGTCTGAACCTTCCTAGCGGCTTATTTATGCCTGTAGAGCGAGCCGACTTGCTCGAACTTGTTTCGCAGCAGGATAAAATTGCCAATAAAGCCAAAGATATCTCCGGTCTGGTTACAGGGCGTGAATTGATTATCCCGGAACCACTGGTTAAAGACTTTGATGCCTACTTAAGCCGTTGTCTGGACGCAACCGATAAAGCACGCGAAACCATCGGCGAATTTGATGATTTGCTGGAAACAGGCTTTAAAGGCCGCGAACGCGATCTTGTCGATAACTTCATTGCAGAACTTGACGCCATTGAAGCCGATACCGATGAACTTCAGATTAAACTGCGTCAGGATCTACGTAAAATCGAGCTCGATATGAACCCTGTAGATGCGATGTTCCTATACCGTATTCTTGATTGGGTTGGCGACTTAGCCGACCTGGCTGAACGAGTCGGTGCACGTTTCGAACTAATGCTAGCGCGCGTCTAAGCGGAGTCTGATTTATGGATATTATTTCTAGCTATAGCCTCCTGCTTATTGGGATGGCTGCGGTTTTTGGTTTCTTTATGGCCTGGGGTATTGGTGCGAATGACGTTGCCAATGCTATGGGAACATCGGTTGGTTCTAAAGCACTGACAATAAAACAGGCAATTGTTATTGCCATGATTTTTGAGTTCGCTGGTGCTTATCTTGCTGGTGGCGAAGTGACGTCAACCATTCGAAAAGGCATTATCGATTCCGGTTATTTCGTTAATCAACCCGAGCTGCTAGTGTTCGGTATGATCTCAGCGTTATTGGCTGCCGGGTTCTGGCTCTTAATTGCTTCTTACTTGGGTTGGCCTGTATCAACCACTCACTCAATTATTGGTGCTATCGTTGGTTTCTCAGCCGTTGGCGTCAGTATGGAGTCGGTTCAGTGGATGAAAGTTGGAGGTGTCGTTGGAAGCTGGGTTGTCACTCCGGCTATATCCGGGTTTATTGCTTACCTCATATTTATGAGCGCACAAAAGCTTATTTTTGACCGCTCTAATCCTTTAGCAATGGCCAAGCGCTATGTTCCGTATTATATGGGGTTAGCGGGCTTTGTGTTGTCGCTGGTCACCATCAAGAAAGGTCTTAAGCACGTTGGGCTGGACCTTGGCAGCCTTGAGGGTTATCTGTGGGCTCTTGGTATTGCCGCACTGGTCTTTGCTATTGGTAAAGTAGCAATTGGACGTCTTAAGTTTAATCCGTCAGATGACAAAGACATGCACTACACCAACGTGGAAAAAGTCTTTGCGGTATTAATGGTGGTAACCGCCTGTGCTATGGCCTTTGCTCACGGTTCAAACGACGTAGCTAACGCTATTGGTCCATTGGCTGCTGTTGTCAGTGTGGTTACCAGCGGCGGTGATATTGGCAGTAAGGCGCAGTTAGCCTGGTGGGTACTGCCTTTAGGTGCGGTTGGTATTGTTGCCGGCCTGGCTATGCTGGGCAAACGCGTCATTGCGACCATTGGTAACGGCATTACGCACTTAACCCCAAGCCGTGGTTTTGCTGCCGAACTTGCTGCTGCGTCAACCGTGGTTCTTGCTTCGGGTACCGGTTTACCAATTTCTACAACACAAACTCTGGTCGGTGCTGTGTTAGGTGTCGGTATGGCGCGTGGTATCGCTGCCCTGAATCTGGGTGTGGTTCGCAATATCGTTATTTCCTGGGTAGTTACACTGCCTGCAGGTGCCATTATGTCCATTGCCTTCTTCTACATTTTAAAAGCAATTTTCGGCGTCGCATAAACTTGCGATAAACAGGCAGCCTGCAACAGTGACAGGCTGCCTACTTTCCAGTAAAATCCGCGCTTCACTAGACTCGCAATTGCAGCACGGATATGTCAGATACCAATCATTCTTCTTTAAAAGTCAGTGACTTTTCATTTGAGCTCCCCGATGAGCTTATTGCCCGCTATCCGCAAGAACAACGCAGTGCCAGTAGGCTGATCTCGGTAAAAGCCAGTGAAAACAGCATTGAGCATAAACACTTTAAAAATATTGTGGATGAGATAAACGCCGGTGACTTGTTGGTGTTTAATGACACCCGGGTTATCCCTGCGCGTTTGCTGGGTGAAAAAGTGTCCGGTGGTAAAGTCGAGGTTTTGGTCGAGCGATTACTGGATGACCATCGGGTGCTTGCGCATGTCCGGGCTAACCGCGCACCCAAAGCGGGTGCTGAATTGCTGCTGGAAGGCCATGTAAAAATAACAATGCTGGCGCGTCACGATGCACTGTTTGAACTGAAGTTTGAACACGATGAAACCGTGCTGGAATTACTTGAGCAATACGGGCATATGCCATTGCCGCCTTACATTGACCGTCCGGATGAAAACTCTGACAAAGAGCGCTACCAAACCGTTTATAACCGCGAGCCGGGTGCCGTTGCGGCCCCAACCGCCGGTTTGCATTTTGACGACGAAATACTGCAACAATTACGTGAGAAAGGCGTGAATTTCGCCTATGTTACCCTGCACGTAGGCGCAGGAACCTTCCAGCCAGTGCGCGTGGACGATATTAACGACCACGTTATGCACAGTGAATACGCGAAAGTCAGTGCCGAAACCTGTCATGCCATTAAGCAGACCCAAGCTTCAGGTGGCCGGGTTATTGCTGTAGGGACAACCTCGGTTCGTTCGCTGGAATCGGCCGCTCAGGCATCAACTAATGAAAGCATAGAACCGTTTTTTGATGACACCGATATTTTTATTTATCCGGGTTATGAATTTAAAGTGGTCGATAGCATGATAACCAACTTTCACCTGCCCGAGTCCACACTCATTATGCTGGTTTCGGCATTTGTTGGTCGTGATTTAATTATGAAAGCTTATAATGAAGCCATTAAAGAGCGTTATAGATTCTTTAGTTACGGCGATGCCATGCTGTTACAGCGCTAAACTTAATACACTGAAGTGAATACTTATGACAATGAAATTTGAATTAGACAAAACCAGTGGTCGCGCGCGTCGTGGGCGCATGGTATTTGAACGTGGAACCGTAGAAACACCAGCGTTCATGCCGGTAGGTACTCTGGGTACCATAAAAGGTATGACACCAGAAGAGGTAAAAGACACTGGCGCACAAATCTGCCTGGGCAATACCTTTCATCTAATGTTGCGCCCGGGTACGCAAATTATTCAGCAGCACGGTGACTTGCATGACTTTATGAACTGGGACAAACCTATTCTGACTGACTCAGGCGGTTTTCAGGTGTTCAGTTTGGGTGAGCTTCGCAAAATTACCGAAGAGGGCGTGACTTTCCGTTCGCCCATTAACGGCGAGAAAATACTGCTGACCCCGGAAAAATCTATGCAGGTTCAACGCGAACTGGGCTCAGACATAGTCATGATATTTGACGAGTGCACGCCGTTTCCTGCCACGCAGGCAGAAGCGCGCAGTTCCATGGAATTATCGTTGCGCTGGGCTGAACGCTCTAAACAAGAGCACGGTGAGAGCAAAGCGGCGTTGTTCGGTATTATTCAGGGCGGCATGTACGAAGAGCTGCGCGATATTTCTCTGAAAGGTCTGACCGATATCGGGTTCGACGGTTACGCTATTGGTGGTTTATCAGTAGGTGAGCCGAAAGAAGATATGATGCGCATTTTAGAGCACACCGCACCGCAAATGCCCGAGCAGAAGCCTCGTTATTTAATGGGGGTAGGCAAGCCGGAAGACTTAGTTGAAGCCGTACGCCGCGGTATTGATATGTTCGACTGCGTTATGCCAACCCGTAATGCACGTAATGGTCACTTATTTATTAGCACCGGCGTAGTAAAAATCCGTAATGCAGTGCACCGTACGGACACATCTCCGCTGGATGAAAACTGTGACTGCTACACCTGTAAAAACTATTCGCGGGCGTATTTGCATCATTTGGATCGTACTAACGAGATGCTGGGGTCACGCCTGAACACCATTCACAACCTGCGCTTTTATCAAAAAGTAATGAGTGACATGCGTGACGCACTGGATGCCGGCACTTTCGATGACTACGTCAAAGAGTTTTACCGTTTAAGAGATCAGTCTGTCCCGGCACTGGACTGAGAATTATCGAGTTCATCATGTAATTGCTGGTAGCGGTCGACGCCCGGTTGGTGCTTGATCGCTGCCTTTGCCGAACTCAGCGCCGAAGCTTTCCAACGTTCAACTAAATGAGGCTGTTCGCTATTAAGTTCAGCAAGACCTAAGTACATTTCTGCCCGCAAATAATGGGCTGCCGCTTTTTCCTCATACGCATCTGGGTTACCCAGTTCATTAATCGCATTAAGCAGCATAGTCGTGAGCTGTGAGCGGGTAAAAATGTCGCCTGAATTCAGCACAAAACGAGCGCGTTCCGAATGGTATTTCAACACCCCCGGGCTACTTTCTACAGCATCGTCAAAGTGGGTAAGTGCTAATTCGGCCTGCTCAGCCGCCTGTTGAAGCTGACCGCCGTTGGCAAGGTGTTGAGAGTAATGAGCAAAGACAAGCGCATGCGCGTATTGGTTTTGTTCAATCGAGTAACCATCCAGCAAATGCCGGTTTGTCTGTTCTCGTAAAAAAATGAACAAGACAAAAATAATAACCAAAATGGCAGCACCACCAGCCCCCAGCCAGAAGAAACGTTTTCTTAACTGATAGTTACGGAGCCAGCTACCCAACTCTTGCTGAAACTCGCAGCAATGCTGAAATCCTTCGTTTGGCTCAGCCGAGAGCGCTTTTTTTAAGATACGACTGAGTTCCGCAGGAAGCCGGTTGGGGGGTGTTATTGAGTGCTGAAAAAATTGCTCAGGTTTCATGTTGGCCAGTAGTGATAAAAGCAACGCGCCCAGTTGGTATATGTCTCGCTTAATTGTTGTGGGCGAACTTGGCGCAGCAATACTCAAATCAACTAAAACCGCGGCATTATCAGACTCGTCTTCGGTATTCTCTGTTGAGCGGATCATTATGTTCTGGGCAGTAATGTCGTTGTGTGCATAACCGGCCTTGTGCATACGACAAACCCCGTCAGTCAAAGATTTAACCACTTTGGTGGCGTCATAGACAGACAGACAGCTGCGTTGCTCACTTAAAGGTTTACCTTCAATGTGCTCAAGCACCATAAACAATGAAGAGGAAGAAACTTCCGGTTCGCCAACATCAAACACGCGGCAAAGAGCGGGGTGGTCAACGCTGGACAAAAGGCGCGCTTCATTTACCAGCCTGTGGCGGCTAACAATAGAGGGCGACCGGGCAAACTTAATCGCAACCGTGCGTTTTAAACGCTGGTCGTAGGCTTTATAAACTAGTCCACTGCCACCTTGCCCCAGTAACTTTATCGACTGGTAACGCGCTGGTATTGGATAGGGAAAATTGTTGTCCGGATGCACTTCAGCCAAACTCGTATCCTTACTACTTAAGCTCAAATCCAGTCTAACGATGACAAACATCAAACAACAGGTTTTGAGGAAGAGCTTACAGTGTACGCATTAAGTGACGTCAATTGACATCAAATAAAAATAATCAGTCTGTGGCTTAAAAAAACTTAGATATAGGCTATGATGAGTCTCATAAAAATAACAAAGCAGGGGTTAACACTGATGCGGGAGAACAGCGATGTTTTGGCAAACAGTGGATTCAGGCAGTCCGTCGAAGTTCAGATTAAAGATAGCCAGGGCTATAAACGTTTAAATATGACACTGGTGGGTCAACAGCATCCCGATTACCTTATTCTGGAGCTTTCCAGGCAGTATTGCTGGCAAGATATCTTGCCAATGCTGGCTACAGAAAAGAATGTTGCAATAAAAACAGTCTCTCCAAAAGGTGAGCAGGTAACGGGCGTGGTCGATATTCTCCATATTACCCAATACCCGCAAAAACTTTTGTTTGTCAGTTACCCCAGAAATGCCAGTGTGGAAATTCTGCGTTCGTCGCCAAGGGTTGGGGTAAACTGCGATGCAAGGCTCCAGCTGCAACTAAAAGAGAGACTTGGAGAGCCTCTTACCGGAAAAATTGTGGATATTTCCAATAAAGGTATCGCATTTAATTATTTTGGTACTTCGCCAGTTGATATAGAGGACAACAGAGGCCTAAAAGCTGAAGTCAGAGTAAAAACAGACGACGAAGTCATTTTGCTTCAGCAACTGGTAACCCGGAGCATTAAGTCGGTTGGCCCGCAGTTATGGCAGCTCGGTTTGTCTTACAAAGAAAAACCAAATAATTTACAGGATTTAGTCAGTAAGCTTTTCCTGCACTCTACGCCAGTCCGCGAACTGCTTAGCGATAATGACCCTGGATGGGATGGTTCGGATAACACTTTACAAGGCGAATCTGAGTCGGTACAATTCAGCACCAATTGAACCCGTAGTGGTTAATTTTTAACCGAAACAGATAATTTACCCGAGGTGATTTTTTAATGCCAGTCGTTAAAGTGAAAGAAAACGAGCCGTTTGACGTAGCTTTGCGTCGCTTTAAGCGCTCTTGTGAAAAAGCAGGTGTTCTCTCTGAAGTCCGTCGTCGCGAGCACTATGAAAAGCCGACTTCAGAGCGCAAGCGCAAGAAAGCGGCTGCGGTAAAGCGTCACGCGAAAAAACTGTCTCGTGATAACGCTCGTCGTACTCGTCTTTACTAAGACTGTACTTACGACAATTTGAGTGTTCACTTTTCCGTAAAGTGCTGAAAGCCGTGACTATATCGTCGCGGCTTTCGTGTTTCTGCTACTTTTTGTTTTCACAACTTTCTTGTTTTCGCAACTTCGGTATTGAAACAATATGGCAGGCCTGATCCCCAAAAGCTTTATCCATGATTTGCTCGAACGAGCAGACATTGTTGAAATAGTTGATAGCCGCGTACCGCTGAAAAAGGCCGGTAGAAACCATCAGGCCTGTTGCCCTTTCCATAATGAAAAAACGCCGTCGTTTACTGTTAGTCAGGACAAGCAGTTTTATCATTGCTTTGGCTGTGGTGTGCACGGTAACGCTATTGATTTTTTAATGGAATTTGACGGCTTAAATTTTCCCGATGCGGTGGAAGAGCTGGCCGGCATTATGGGCGTTGAGGTTCCGCGGGAACAGCCTGAAAACCCTCAGTTAGCACAAAAAAAACAGCAACAGGTGCAGGACGACTCCGAGCTTATGAGTAAAACAGCTCGTTTTTTCCAGCATCAGTTAAAGCACCATGAAAACTCAAATCGAGTTATAGACTACTTAAAAGGGCGGGGTTTAAGCGGCGAAACGGTAAAGCGTTTTCAAATTGGTTATGCGCCCGACGCGTGGGACAGCCTGCTAAGTACGTTTGGCAACTCGGCTCAGCATCGCCAGCAGTTACTGGAATTAAAGCTTATTAACCGCAACGAGAAAGGCCGGCATTACGACTTTTTTCGTGACCGGGTCATGTTTCCTATTCATGACCGGCGCGGCCGGGTGGTGGGCTTTGGTGGTCGCATTATTGATGGCGACGGACCCAAATACTTAAACTCTCCGGAGACTCGCCTGTTTCATAAAGGCAGTGAGTTATACGGTTACTGGCATATGCAGCAGGCCATAAGGAAACCAGAACAGGTTTGTATTGTCGAAGGGTATATGGACGTGGTGGCTTTGTCCGAAGCGGGCATTCATTACGCCGTTGCTTCTTTGGGGACGGCCACGACCAGTGAACAATTACAGCGTTTATTCCGTACTAGTAGTAGAATTGTGTGTTGTTACGACGGTGACCGCGCAGGCCGCGACGCCGCCTGGCGTGCATTAGAAAATGCCTTGCCACTGTTGCGCGACGGCCTGGACATGGCGTTTCTGTTCTTGCCGGAAGGCGAAGACCCTGATTCAGTTGTGCGCGAGCACGGTGCCGAAGCCTTTGAGCGTGAATTGAAAAAGGCGACACCATTCACTGAATATTTCTTCGAGCACTTGCAGGCCGACATTGATGTTAGTAGCGACGCCGGGCGCTCTCAATTACTGAATATTGCTAAACCCTTAATTGAGAAAGTGGCAAGTGAATATTATCGCGACACTTTAATGCAGCGGTTAGCAGAAAAGCTTCGCCGAGAAACGTCGCAACTGGAACGTCAGTTTGAAAAGCCGCAACGTCAGTCGCGACCAAAAGAAAGCGTAAAAATGACGCCATTACGTAAAGCCATTGCTTTGTTACTGCAATATCCGCAATTGGCGCAGTCGGTTCCGGTTCGTGAAGAACTAAGAGAACTTCGGGTTAGCGGCATTGATTTACTAATTTCTTTGCACAAGCAGTGTGCAGAACGTCAAATGACTACGGCGCAAGTGTTGGAAGGCTGGCGCGATACTGAATATTATCAGCCTTTGCAGAAACTCGCGTTATGGCAACATCAGCTTGACGAGGACAACGTTGAGCAAGAATTTAACGATATATTTATTTATCTAATTGACCAATATTTTGAGCAGCGTGCGAACGCACTTTTAAAGAAAGAACAGGAAAGCGCATTAACACGAGTTGAGCGTCAGGAATATCAGACGTTGATTCAGTATTTGAGTAAGGCAAGATAGTACATCTGGGTACGCCTTACGCTAGCTTCAAAATCAGTATTCTGATATACTATTCGGTCATTTTGGATACTCTACATTCACAGTCACAGGTGGAACGTCTGTATGCAGCAGAATCGGCAATCGCAACTTAAGGTCCTTATTGCGAAAGGCAAAGAACAAGGGTTTTTGACATTTGCTGAGGTCAATGACCATTTACCGCAGGAAATTGTTGATTCCGATCAGGTTGAAGACATTATTCGCATGATCAACGACATGGGTATACGCGTGTTTGAAAGCGCTCCCGATGCCGATGATCTGATGATGGCAGAAAGTGCTGCAGATGAAGACGCTGCCGAAGAAGCCGCGCAAGCATTAGCTTCTGTTGATGGCGAAATCGGCCGTACAACCGACCCTGTACGCATGTACATGCGTGAAATGGGGACTGTTGAGCTACTGACTCGTGAAGGCGAAATTGACATTGCCAAGCGTATTGAAGAAGGCATTAATCAGGTTCAATGCTCTGTCGCAGAGTACCCAGAAGCTATTAACTTCTTGCTTGAGCAGTGGGACTCCTACGAAGCTGAAGAGCTGCGCTTAACCGACATTATTTCCGGATTCATCGACCCAGACGAAGTAGACGAAGCGCCAGTAGCAGCCACTAATATTGGTTCTGAACTTCCTAACGAAGAGCTGGAAAAAGAAGAAAACGATGATGACGAAGACGAGGAAGAAGCGGATACCGGTATCGATCCGGAATTCGCACGCAGCAAATTCAATGCACTTCGTGAACAGTATGAAGCAACACGTCAGGCCATTGCTAAGCATGGTCGTGATGGTGCCGATGCTCGTGTTGAAATCGATAAGTTAAGCGACTTATTCAAACAGTTCCGTTTGGTTCCTAAGCAATTTGACCGTCTGGTTAAAGACATGCGTGCCATGATGCAGCGTGTCCGCGTTCAGGAACGTATTATCATGAAGATAAGCGTTGAACAGGGCGGAATGCCTAAACGCAACTTCATGAAAGCTTTTGCTAGCCATGAAAACAACTTGGCTTGGGTTGATAAAGAGATTGACTCTGGTGCTGGCTATTCCGACACATTGAAAGAAGTACGCGGCGAAATTGAACGCTGCGTTAATAAGCTGGTTGACGTAGAACGCGAAACCGGCTTAACCATTGCTAAAGTGAAAGAAATTAACCGGCGTATGTCCATTGGCGAAGCCAAAGCGCGTCGTGCAAAAAAAGAAATGGTTGAAGCTAACCTGCGTTTGGTTATCTCCATTGCGAAAAAGTACACCAACCGTGGTTTGCAGTTCCTGGACTTAATTCAGGAAGGTAACATTGGCTTGATGAAAGCCGTGGATAAATTCGAATACCGCCGTGGTTATAAGTTCTCAACTTATGCAACCTGGTGGATCCGTCAGGCAATTACCCGTTCAATTGCGGACCAGGCACGTACTATCCGTATCCCGGTTCACATGATTGAAACCATCAATAAGCTGAACCGTATTTCTCGCCAAATGCTGCAGGAAATGGGGCGCGAGCCACTGCCGGAAGAACTGGCAGAGCGCATGATGATGCCGGAAGACAAAATTCGCAAAGTACTGAAAATAGCGAAAGAGCCTATTTCAATGGAAACTCCAATTGGTGACGACGAAGATTCTCACCTGGGTGATTTTATTGAGGACGGCACTCTGGATCTGCCAATCGACTCGGCAACGTCGGAGAGCTTGCGTAACTCGGTTCGCGATGTACTTGGTGGTTTAACAGCACGTGAAGCGAAAGTATTGCGTATGCGCTTTGGTATTGATATGAATACCGACCATACTTTAGAAGAAGTGGGTAAGCAGTTTGATGTGACTCGTGAACGAATTCGTCAAATTGAAGCCAAAGCATTAAGAAAACTTCGCCATCCAAGCCGCTCAGAGCAGCTTAAATCGTTCTTGGATGAGTAAGATACTATCTGACAAAGGAGGCAGCATGGGTAACAACCGTGACAATTGGCCGAAACGTATAATTGACTCGCATTTGCACATTTATGATGACGAGTTTCCGCTAATTGAAAACCAAGGTCATATCCCTGAGCCTTTTTACATTGATGACTATCGTAACCTGGTACGTGGCATGCCTATTGAAGGTGGAGTCATTGTGTCAGGTTCGTTCCAGGGTTTTGAACAGCGCTACCTGAAAGCTGCGCTGGAAAACCTGGGCAACAATTTTGTGGGTGTTACCCAGTTGCCGGGAACCGTTAGCGATGAGAAAATTCAGCAATTGAAAGAGCACGGTATTCGCGGTGTGCGCGTTAACTTAAAGCGCGGTGTGCATCGTGATATTGAAGGTATTGTTGATTTTGGTAAGCGCATTTGGGACTTAGCAGGATGGCACCTGGAAATCTATGTTGACAGCCGCGAGCTGGACGACATGGTTCCTACTCTGCTTAAACTGCCGAAACTCAGTGTAGACCACTTAGGTATGGCGAAGTCGGGCTTGTCCCAGGTTCGTCGTTTAGCCGAAGGTGGTGTAAAAATTAAAGCCAGCGGGTTTGGGCGTACGGAAGTGAATATTGAAGAGGCCATTAAAACTCTGAATGAAACGAACCCAGACGCGTTGATGTTTGGTACCGATTTACCGGGCACACGCAGTAATCGTTCATTTGAGCCTTCAGACATCACCAATATTGTGAATGCTCTGGATAGCGAAGAGGCAGTTGATAAAGTCTTTTATCAAAACGCCCGCAGCTTTTATAATTTACCTTAAAAATAGAGAGTGAGGTAAGTGCAGTCTCTCTCATCTCACACTAAACATAACCGCTGGTTAGCTATTGCCATAATTGCAGTAGCTGTCGGCGGTTTGTTAGTTGCGTTCTGGTTTTCTGCAGGCGAAACCCTGCAGCGCAATCAAAACGCCATGAGCAGCTCTTGCCAGAAGGTGCAGTTAGCGGTAAACAGCCTTTTCCCTGCTTCTGAATCATCGCAACAACAAGTGAGCAACCCCGACTTGATGCATCAGGCACTCAGTGACGCTATAGCCGACACTCAGGGTGTTAAAGGTGGCTTCTGGCACACTGCACAAGGCTTTATGGGCTTTGCATTCCCTACCAGCAATAACAATAGCTCGGAAATTGGCATTAGTAATGACGATGTTCCTATTGTTCGTTCTGCAGTGCAGCGCTCGTTAGAGCAGCAACGCGAGGTGGTTTCTGTACAGTCGAATGACCGAGTGGCAACAGTGGTCGCCGCTTGCCCAGAGACAAACCATTACAACCTGGGTATTTGGCTAAAAAAAGACGTGCAGCTGGTACCGGCAGACTTCTCTATTATTGTCAGCGTACTGTTTGTGCTGCTGGCTATTATTGGCGGCATACTGGTGGTGTGCGAGTCGGTATTTAACCGCAATTGGCACTCTGAGCGTGACCGCATGGTGGCGCAAGCTGAAGACAATTCTCAGGCCGTTACCGTTACCACGGAAATACCAGAAATTCAGCCATTGTTGTTGTTGTTATACCAGGCGCGTCAAAAAATTCAGGCCAAAGAACGTGAGCTTAGCCACCAGATGAACAAAGTCATTATGGCTAACCAAAAAACGTTGGTAGGGCGCATAGCGCGCTCAATGACAGCGCTTGCATTAGCTGACCTGGAAGACATGCAGCGCAAGCTCTCAAAAATGAGCGAAGACGACATTAAGCGTAAGCTTTCGCAGCTAACTGAATTGTTTAGTTCATTTGGGGAAGTCACCTCAGAAATGGGCAGTGGGAAAGCCGTTTCAATTGACGTAGGAGATTTTCTACAGAGCTTATCTGACTACCACGAAGGCCATGGTAACGAGAAAGACATAACTCTAACCGCCATAGCGGAGGATGGGTTAAAACTAGAGGCTGATCCGTTACTTGTTCGCTTTGCAATGGACTATTTAATACGCCATATCATGAGTTTTGTGCCGGTAAATTCCGAAATTATGCTGCAGGCAAACGCAGAAGAAAACTTTATAAAAATTGCTGTTAGCGACGAAAGCTCGGGTATAGAAGAGAAAAACAAGCATTTGCTCTTCCACGCCGACGAATTGGCACCAACTCAGTATGGCATAGGGCTTAAAGTAGTGCGGGATACGCTTCACAGCCAGGGCGGCGACATAAATTATGAAAAACTTGAAAAAACATCGCGATTTAACGTGCTGATACCCATGACAAAAGGGTAAAAAGTTCGTATAATTTGCGCCGCTTTCAAGCATTCCAACCAGAAATGGCCCCTTAGCTCAGTGGTTAGAGCACCCGACTCATAATCGGTTGGTCCCCAGTTCAAATCTGGGAGGGGCCACCACTTTTAAAGGCTTTAAGCCGAAGTTATCACTAACTTAAATCCTTTCTTATGTAGCATGTCGCTTATGTGTCGCAAATTGTAACTTGAAAAGGAGTTTTATAAGTTTATCTGCTTTTGTAATAGTGATGAGCTTGTAGATTAAAAGAAGTATTATGGAACGCTTGGCTAACGCCTTCCGTAGCGTTGGGGAGCCCCTTTGTCGATACTTCCAAAAATAGCTTTAGCCAACGGGGGAAGCTTTGAAGTCCAGAGCGACTGCTTCGCCGGCTTCCGTCACAAGTCCCTGGTTGCTAAGCGTTCTGCTTAATAGACTGAGTGCTTGTTCAAACTCAATACCGCGCTCTTGCAAGCGGCGCTCATTGAGGGTGTAGCCTTGGATCAAGTGATCTTTAAGTGTTCTTGTTGCCCATTGTCTAAATTGAGTAGCGCGCTTGGAACTGATCCGATAGCCGACAGATATAATGGCGTCGAGGTTGTAGTGCTTGATTTGACGACGCACTGCGCGCTTACCTTCTTGGCGAACTACCGAGAAATCCTCGGTAGTTGAATTTTCTGCTAGTTCAGCTTCCCGATAGATGTTTTTTAAGTGTAAGCTAATGTTGTCGGTCGATGTATCGAACAATTCGGCCATTTGAGATTGACTTAACCAGACGGTATCCTCCTGTAACGCGACTTCGATTTGCGCTTGACCATCCTGGCTTTCGAAGATTTGGACTTGCTTATTTTCTTCCATTAGCTTTGTTCCTTAAACACGCTTTTAGCGTGCGCTGAACCATTCAGCTGCTGTCTGTATCAATTTTCAGCGCTATCAACGACTTCAAGGTGCACTTCATTTGTCGATATAATTTTTCATCTCATCGATTTGTGATTGTAGTTTGTCGAAACATTGCTCGCAAAAGTCAAAGTCGAACTTTTGGCCATCTTTATTTTAGCCATAGCCAAACTGCGCCTGCAATTGCGCGTGGCTTGAATTTTCGTCTAGACTGTCCGAGTACGCTTTCGAAGTCGTTTATGACGTTATTCTGGCAGATATCGCAAATAACATCGCTGATAACCGCTACTTTTTGCACTGTTTTTTTGTTCATTATTTTTATATTACTGAAATGCTCTTAAGGAGCCCTGTAGATCACTCTAAGCTGTTAAATATAGAAAACCAAGTTGTTTTTAGGGTAGGTCGGTATAGCGGCACCTGAGCCTTTTGCTTCGGTTGTTTTGTCTGGTCGCGCCGATTTTGTATAACGTTGCTTTCTTCAATTTTGTGACGGCAACTCCCAACATCTTAACGAGGTGATAGTCGCACCGAAAATATGCATGAGGGTTCTACCCCGTTATCACGGACGGTTTAAAATCGCACTTATTATGCTGACGGAACCATTCAACAGCCACGAATGATCAACGGCATTTTGCAAGCGTTAGGTTTGTTTTTGGCGATGTGTGGAGTGATCGGTATTGCACTTGAGCGTCGTCTTCTCAATAAGTAAGTTATGAGATACTGAGTTGTGGTAATCTCAGATAAAACAGAATGAACAGGAAACAATCCGTGAAACAATCAAATCGTTATATCAACTTAGCAGCCTTGCTGCTGTTAGCACCTTTATCGCTAAACGTGCTGGCACAAACCACTGAATCGGAAAGTGAAGAAAAACCGGTTCCTGATCCAGCGGAGTTTGTTTCCGAGCATACCGGCTCTTTTAACGGAGAACGCATTGATTATCGGGTGACTGCCGGCGAGACGTATCTGCAAAATGCTGAGGGCGAGCCGACGGCTAGCATTTTCTCTTTTGATTATGTTGCCGAGGATGAAGAAAATCGCCCGGTGACGTTTGTCTGGAACGGCGGTCCGGGTTCGTCTTCAAACTGGTTGCATATGGGCGGTTATGGTCCAAAACGTATTGTCGTGCCCAGTGATGCAGAGCACCCAGGCGTTGCGCCTTATACCATTAAAGATGCACCTGAAACCATTCTTGATGTTACCGACATGGTGTTTGTGGATCCGGTAGGCACGGGCTTCTCACGCGCTGTTGGCAAGGGTGAAAAAGAAGACTTTTGGGGGCTGACGGAAGATGCAGATTCCATGGCTGCTTTTATTGCCCAGTGGCTAACCGAAAACAACCGCTGGAACTCGCCGGTGTTTTTGTTGGGTGAGAGTTTTGGTACTACCCGGGCTGCTGCTGTTGCTAAGGTACTGCTCGATGACTACGTGATTAATGTTAACGGTATTGTGTTTGTGTCTCAGGCGCTCGATTATCAGGGCTCTACACCTTATGTCGATGACAATATCATTTCCTACATTACTTATATTCCGACCATGGCTGCCACGGCGTGGTATCACGGCAAAGTAGATAACTCGGGTGACTTTGAGGCTTTTATCCAGCAAAGCCGTGAGTTCGCATCACAAGAACTACTACCTGCGTTGTTTGAAGGGAATTTGCTAAGCGAAGAGAAAAGAGCAGAGTTAGTCAGCGAACTGCAACGGTTTACCGGCTTGAGCAAAGAGTATATTGAGCGCGTTGATTTGCGCATTAACGCGTTTCGTTTTGCTAAAGAGCTGCGACGCGACGAAGGTATTGCCGTAGGCCTGCTCGATAGTCGCTACACCAAAGACGAACGCGACGATGTTGCTGCAAGCCCGCGTGAAGATGCTGCTCGTGCTATTTCGCCGGCCTATAAGGCATCGCTGATGCACTACATGCGCAGTGAATTAGGAATTGACTGGAACCGCAAATATTTGAACCCGGCTGACCCGGAACTCTCTGGGAAATGGCGCTGGAGTCCTCTGCCTGAAGGTCGTTCATGGGAGCCGCATTACGTGAATACGGCTCCGGATTTGGCCGCAGTTCTGCGCAGTAACCCCGCATTAAAAGTTATGGTGGGCTCGGGCTATTATGACCTGGTTACTCCGTTTTTTGATGCTGAGTACACACTTAATCGCCACGGCATCGCACCTGACGATATTATCTATCACTACTATCACGGCGGCCACATGATGTATGTGCATGAACCAGCGCGAAAGGCCTTACTGGAAGATACCCGACAGTTTATTCAGAGGCAGACCGGAACAACTGATTAACTATATCAATAGCGCGAAGCTCATGTGACTTTCGCGCTACCACACTCGCTCATTTAGGTACCGAAATGGCATTGCAAGCAACCCCTTATAAAATCTCTCTGGATATTTCGGATACTGATCGCGGCGTTTACGAGAGTGTGAAATTTACCGTTGCACGACATCCGTCCGAGACGGAGCTTCGTTTAGCCACACGAGTATTGGCTTATGCGATGTTCTATCATCCTCAATTAGCCTTTGGCCGAGGGTTATCTGACAGCGATGAAGCGGCACTCTGGGAAATGGATCTCACTGGTGAAATTCAGCATTGGATTGATGTTGGCCTTCCTGATGCCGCTCGGGTTATCAAAGCCAGTCGGCGTGCACCGCGGATGTCGGTAGTTGTTTATGGTAATGCGCGGTTGTGGCGAGAAAAAGTGCTACCTCAGTTTGCTCACTTAACCAACGTGAATGTGTTTGTTTTACCGCAAAATGAGTTAGCTGAGATTGCTTCCAAACTACAACGCTCGACACATTGGGGCGTGATGATCAGTGATGGTCAGCTGTATATCAGTGATGATGTTGAACAGATGACCGTTGCGTTTGAGTGTCTGCATGGTGAAATGCCGGAGTTCCACCTATGAGATGTTATGCTCATGGAAGCAGCTGTATGACTGGTGTTTATTTATAGAAGGCTATTTAAAGGGATTCGTATTGGCAACAAACCTGTTTCTTCCCTTTTCTTTGCCTTCGTACAGTGCATCATCTGCGGCTTTAATCCAGACCGCTAAATTGTCTTCTTCGGCATTGAAGCTGCTAATGCCTATCGTAGCGGTAATAGCTACCGGAATCCCTTCGCAGTCGAGCTCTTGGTTAGCAATTGCCAGGCGAAGCCTGTTCGCAGTCTCTTCAGCTTTTTTAATGTCGAGGTTCGGTAAAGCGAGGACGAATTCTTCACCGCCCCAACGAGCAACAATGTCTTGCTCTCTGACACAGCTAGTGAGTGTCTGACTAACGGCTTTTAATGTGCTATCGCCAGCGTTGTGACCGTATTTATCGTTAAACTTTTTAAAATGGTCGATATCAATAAGTAGGATGCTTAATGGCTCCTTGCTCTTTTGATGTAGTAGTATCAAACGCTGAAAACTGTTTTCGAACCCCCTGCGATTCAACAGTCCTGTGAGCGGATCTGTTTCCGATAATTTTTGGAGCTTTTCGTTTGCGAATTTGAGTTCATTCGTACGCAGCGCTATTTCAGCTTCAAGTTTAAGGTTCGCACGCTCCAACGTTTTAGTACGTAGTCGAATGGCAACATAAATACATACTATGAACACTGAGGTGCCAACAAAAAATGTCCAAAAGTTGTACCACCACGGCGCACGGACTACGAGTGACAAGGTCAGTGGTTTTTTACTCTCTATGCCTTGACTGTTTCTGCCTTGAACAGTGAGCTGGTACTTGCCCGGCGGTAGCGCGTTAAAGTTGAGTGAAAGATCAGTTGTCCATTCGCTCCATTGATCATTTACTCCTGATAATTGATAGCGAATTGAGTTCTTTTCGGGGGCCCGAAAATCAGTAATAGCGAATGATAAACGAAACCTTTGGTAATCTTCTGGCAAAATGAAACGTTTTGATGTTAAAGCGTATCGATCGGTAATATTTTCATCATTCACCTCAATAGAGGTCAATGCAGTATTGGCAACCACTTCTTTAATTTTAACCTGCTCGGGCGAAAATGAACTTGCTCCCGCTGTGCTACCAATGGTTACTTCTCCGGTAGAGGAACTGTCAATTGCGTGCTCTATAAAATTACTTGATGGCAAGCCATCGGCTTCGTTTAGTGTAATAATTTTATGAGAGGTTAAATTTAATCGAGCCAAGCCCAGTGACGTGATTACCCAGAGGTTACCGGTCTTATCTGCCGTTATGCCCAATATCCGGTTAGACGGCAATCCGTCAGATTCAGTGAAATGTCGGGTTGTTTTGCTTTGAGTGTTGTACTCCCATAAGCCGTTGTCGCTGCATAACCAAATGGTGTTTGGCCTAAATGAGTATGCGCAGAGTAGAGTTTCATTGTTGAAAGGACCCTCTACCAGTGACTGGTTCGTTAGGTTAAGCAGACCTGAGTAGCCGGTCGCACTATAAATTCCCGAGCTTTCAACAGTAACTATGGAGTAAGCTTGATCGTTCCGAAGCTCGCCAAATTTTTGGTTGTGCCAGGAGAACATTCCCGAGTCTCGATCGAATTTGACGATTCCCTGGCCCCATAAGCCCAGTAAAATTGTGCCATTGTCTGATTCATGTATCGCTGTGACTGTATTTTCTTCAAGCCCAAGCTGAATCTCTATGGCATCTACCGGATCGAGTTTTGGGTTATCGCTCTGTGTTCTAAAAAGCTCTTGGTTGGTACCCACCCAAAGGTTGCCATGGCTGTCGGTAATAAGTACATTAACTTCTCTTACGGGGTACTCGTTGTTAAAAGGAAAAAACTGCCATAACTCGGTTACGGAATCGCGTTTATAAAGCCCCGCGGTGTTCGCTAGCCAAAGGTCGTTGTTATTGGCGTAATGTATAGCTTGTACGGGGTTGTCAGTGGCCGGCACATTAGAGAGGGCCTTTACGCCGGCTAACGGGTCGGTAAAGTTGTTGACTGTGGTTATACCTTTAAATAAACCTTGCGATCGAGTGCCAATCCATAATGTATCTGTTTTATCAAAGTGCAAGGAGCGAATGTCAACATTTTTAAGGGCTGCCCAGTCGTTTTTTTGTTTTATAAAGGTCCGGCTTTCGGTATTGACTTGGTAGAGCCCTTCGCTGGCGCCAACCCATAGCGAAGACTGCTTGCCGTTGTTGCTTTCAACAATCATATCGTTAACGCGTAAACTGGCCGGTGTTTTCACACCCTCAAAGTGTGTCGGCTTGAACGTGTTGGTTTCATTACCAAGATAAAATAGCCCCTGAGCCGTGCCTACCCAGAGCGTATCACCTACCAACTCAATGGTCCGTACCTGATTTGCCCTGTTTTCGCCAATATTGTCAGGATCGACAAAGTACTGCTCCCAAGTTTTTAAGTCGAGTGAGACTTTAAAAACGCCCTGAGAACTGGCTACCCACAAAGCAGAACTTGATTCCGTAATCCACCATATTCGAAGGTTATTAAGGGGGTGCTGCTCTGCTAAAAACTTAAAGGTTAGATCCTCTTGAATCGTCTGGCCGGGCTTAATGTATTGCAGGCCCCCCAGTGAGCCAACCCAAAGACGGTTTTGACTGTCTTTAAACAGGGTTTGCACACGATTGTTTTTGAGGCTGCTGCTGTGTTTGGTTTGTTTAAACTGATGAGCTTTTTGTGTTTTTGAATTCCAGGCAGCTAAACCATGACCCCAGGTAGCAGCCCAAATAATGTCGTCGTCAATGAGTAGCTTAGAGAAATCAGCCGTTTTAACTGAGGGTAAAACAGCCTCTGTCCAGCGAGAAAACTGATAGCCGTCGTAACGCAGAATTCCGTCGGTATCTGTCGCTAACCACAATAATCCGCTTGTATCCTGTGTTACTTGATATACAGAGGACTGTCTCGCGGCCATATTTTGAGCAACCCGCGAGAACTCTTTATGTTGCTGTATTGGGCGAGCGTTCGTCGTCAGACTGACAGCGACAATAATAGTGAAGACAAATAAATACGTCATTGCCTCACTGACATACTTCCTCATAACATCATGCTTTATAGTTACTCATGGTTGTGAGCTTACGCTAGCCAGTCTATTTTAACAATATTATCTGGGCTATTCCGTCTATTGGTTTCGTGGGTACGGTTCGCGGTATTGGCTCGGCGCTGGCGCAGGCTGACAAAGCACTCGATGGTGACATTGCCGGTATGACTGCATCGCTGGGCGTAGCTTTTAACTCGACTTTGGTGGCACTGTTTATTTCTTTGATTCTGATGTTGTTTATGCATTTGCTGAACAGCCGTCAGGACAAGATGGTGATCCGTACGCAAGAGTCCTGCGAGAAACACTTGCTGTCTCATTTACACAGTTAATTGAGCGACTCAGATGCGACGAACACGCCAGGCTGGCGACGGCTTTAACTTATCTTTTCTGGATGTCATGGCATGTGGGCTGGGCGCCGTCATTCTTATTTTTATCCTGATAGATTTTAAAGCTTTTACGCCCGACCCTTCAGAAGAAAAAGAAAAGCTTGAGCAGGAGCTGGCGGCGTCAATGGACGAGCAGCAGCGTCTGAAAAAATCCATTGACGAAATTAATGACAAAATAGCGCTGGAGTCGGCTAAGCAGGATGATTCCGAAGAAGCGAAAAACGACACCACCCAGGAACAAACCAAAGCTCTGCAGGACTTGTCGACTCAGTTGGCCGTAGTTGCCGATCTGGAAAACCAGTTAGCGGCCTTGTCCAAAGAAGTTGAGAAGTCAGCAAACGTTGAGCTTTCGGGTACGGGTGAGCAGAACTTTATCACCGGCATGAAAGTGGAAGGCGAGCAAATAGGCATTCTGGTGGACAAGAGCGCCTCCATGATGGGCGACAACTTAATTGACGTGCTGAGCAAACTGGCTTTAAGCGACAGCAAAAAAGTCTCTACTGCTAAATGGATAAGGACACGGCGGGTTGCACAATGGTTGCTGGCACGGCTGCCGCAAACCTCAAAAGTGAGCGTGGTGACTTTTTCCGATACCGCCAAACGACTGGGCATGCGTAATGTGAGTACAGCATCAGTCAGTGGCTCTATGAATTCTATTGTGAAGGACTTAGGCGCGGTTGTGCCAGAGGGCGGAACCAATCTTCAGCTGGGCATTAGTACGTTATTTGAGACAAACCCGGATATTACCGACGTGTATATTGTAACGGATGGCCTGCCAACATTGGGAGACGGTCTGCCGATTTCCTGTCGTAACTTTATTTCGACGAAAAAGTCCATTTCCTCAGACTGCCGCCAGGCATTGATGGTTGAGACCATCAAACGCGCGCCAGTAGAGGTTTTTAACCTCTCGTTTCTGGATATTATTTCCTGTGCTTTTGGTGCGGTGATTATGCTGGTGTTGTTAGCGAAAAACGGTACCGAGGATACCGAACGCGGACCGGCTAACCTCAGTACCTTAGTTGCAGAAGTATTGCAGGCGCAGCAGTCGGTGGAGGAACTTCAGGGAGCTCTATCAGACAAACAGGATCAACTGTCTGCTGCCGAGCAAAAGACCGCATCAGTCACTGAGCAGGAAAAGAATTTAGAAAGCTCTATTCCGCGGGCACAGAAAACCCTGCAACAATTGCAGGATAAAGCTTCGTCGTTAAGGGCTGAAATACGCCAAGCCACCGCAATGCTAAACACGCCGAACAGCACTGACACACCAGACGATGACGTCGGTGGTATTCCAACCGACGCTGAATACGTCATTTTTGTTATTGATAATTCCGGGTCTATGTCCGGAGGCCGGGGCTGGAACCGGGTCATTAGCGTTGTTAACGACATTATAGAAAGCCACCCGAAAATGAAGGGCTTTCAAATTATGGCCGCCGACGGTGACTTTATGTTCAGCAGTAAAGCGGGTGACTGGTTACCTGACAGCAAACGGTTCAGACAAATGGCTATGCAACAAATGCCAAACTTTACCGGCGGTAAAAGTGCACCAGAGCTGGGCATTTTGAAAGCCATTAACCTTTATAAAAAAACCAGGGGCACAACCAGCTTGTACGTTTTTGGTGACGACTACCGCGCCAGTGACTTAGATGCCGTAGTACGGCAGATAACCAGCCAGAATCAGGGTACCGATGGTAAGCCGGTAATGCGTATTCATGGAGTAGGCTTTAGCCGTTCACAAGGTAACGCGGAAACCTTCGCTGCCTTTATGCAGGCTGTTGCTAAGCGTAACCGCGGCGCCTTTGTCGGGCTGAACTTTTAGTTCTGAACCTGCCGTTCAGCCCGTGCCGCATGCAGCTTTTTGTAGCTTTCTATTAAGCGTAAATGTCTGTCCAGACCTTCAAGCTGCATATTGGTTGGCGTTAGACCGTGGAAGCGTGTAGTGCCTTTAACAGAGCTTATAACGGCTTCAATGGTCTCTTCGCCGTACATACGGCCTAAGTTGTAGCGGTAGTCTTCTAATTCCAGCTCTTCGTCCAGAGTAATTTCCAGCACGGCTTCAATGGCACGGTAAAACAGTGTGCGCTCAACGGTGTTGTCGTTGAATTGCAGGAACATTTCTACATACTCGAAAGCGTCGTCATGGCGTTGCAATGCAAGATAAATAAGCAGCTTTAACTCAAGAATGGTGAGCTGACCCCAAACCGTGTTTTCGTCAAACTCAATGCCAATCAGGGTGATAATGTCCATGTAGTTATCAAGCTGACTGTCTTCCAGGCGTTCAACCAAGTCTTCTAGCTGGTCATCGGTTAAGCGGTGCAGATTGAGAATGTCTTCGCGGTATTGCATGGCAATATTGGTGTTGTCCCAAATAAGGTCTTCTACTGGGTAAACTTCAGAATAGCCCGGTACCAGAATTCGGCACACCGGTGCGCCTAAATCTTTATGCACGGCCACGTAAGCTTCTTTTCCCATGTTTTGCAAAATACCAAACAGCGTATCGGCTTCTTCCTGGTTAGAGCCGCTGAAGTCCCATTCAACGAAATCAATGTCAGACTTAGCACTAAAGAAGCGCCAGGACACAACGCCCGATGAATCAATAAAGTGCTCAACAAAGTTATTTGGCTCGGTGACGGCCATTGAGTTAAAGGTTGGTGCCGGCAGATCGTTCAGACCTTCAAAGCTACGGCCTTGTAATAACTCGGTTAAGCTGCGCTCCAGCGCCACTTCAAAGCTTGGGTGCGCACCAAAAGAAGCAAAGACACCGCCGGTGCGCGGGTTCATTAAGGTGACACAAGCTACCGGGAACTGACCGCCGAGTGATGCGTCCTTAACTAACACTGGGTAGCCTTGTCCTTCTAAGGCTTTTATACCTTCCAGAATATTCGGGTACTTGTTAAGCACCTCTTGCGGTACATCCGGAAGGGCAATTTCTTCTTCAATAATCTGCTTTTTAACCGCGCGTTCAAAAATTTCCGATAAACACTGAACCTGAGCTTCTGGCAGAGTATTACCCGCGCTCATACCGTTACTTAAATACAGGTTTTCAATTAAGTTCGACGGAAAATAGACCGTCCCGCCGTCGGACTGACGTGTGAACGGCAAGGACACAATACCGCGGTCAGCACGGCCTGAGTTAGTATCAATTAAGTGTGAGCCACGCAATTCACCTTCCGGGTCATAAAGCTCACGACAGTATTCGTCCAGAATTTCCGTCGGCAGCTCGTCGTTTGCGCCGGGTTTAAACCATTTTTCGTTGGGGTAGTGAACAAACTCAGCGTTTGCTATTTCTTCACCAAAATATTGGTCGTTATAGAAGAAGTTACAGCTTAAACGCTCAATAAACTCGCCCAGTGCGGAGCATAACGCGCTTTCCTTGGTCGCGCCTTTACCGTTGGTAAAGCACATAGGAGAGGCGGCATCGCGAATGTGCAGTGACCACACATGGGGAACAATATTGCGCCAGGAGGATATTTCTATCTTCATGCCTAAGTCCGCCAGTATGGCTGTCATGTTGGCAATGGTTTGCTCCAGCGGTAAGTCTTTGCCTTCAATAAAGGTTCTGCTGTCGCTGTCCGGGCGTATGGTCAGTAACGCCTGAGCGTCTTGAGTAATGCTTTCAACCGCTTCAACGTCAAACTCCAGATCATTTTCTATAACGCGCTTAACGGCACAACGCTCAGCGGCCCGAATAATGGCTTTGCGGTCTTTCTCGGAAATATCGGCCGGTAACTCAACCTGAATTTTAAACAGCTGCTTGTAGCGGTCTTCCGGGTCAACAACGTTGTTTTGTGAAATGCGGATATTCTCGGTTGGAATGTCGCGGGTGTCGCAATACAGGCGAATGAAGTGTGCTGCGCACATAACAGAAGACGCCAGAAAGTAGTCAAAAGGACCGGGAGCAGAGCCATCGCCTTTGTATCGAATAGGCTGATCCGAAATAACCGTGAAGTCATCGAATTTCGCCTCAAGGCGCATATTGTCGAGAAAGTTTACATTGATTTCCATTTAGGGGGCACCGCGGTTGATAAGTTGACTGCTGTCAGCGAGCAATAGTTACCATTATCCCATTTTTTTACTTATTGATCATTATCCGCGTGGGGTTCATTAACGCTCCTTTACATTCTAAAGTTTTGCCGTTGTAAGAAAAATTCTGTATCATTTACAACAATATAATTACAACCCAACCCTATAAATGAAAGGTATAATATGAATAAGAAAGGACTCCTTGGCGGCGTCGGTATCGTCATTGTTGCTGCTGCTCTAATCGCCCCCAAATTCGTTGGCCCTCAAGTTGAAGACACGTTAAAACAGCATGTTCAAGTTATAAATGAATTACCTGCTTATAAAGCCAGCGTGGTTTCATTTAATAGTGGTTGGTTCAGCTCCACCGCAACGATATCGCTGGGCGCAGATTTCAGCTCTTTGTATCCAGATGCGTCAGCCCCAGATGACTTATCTTTTGAAGTTGTTGTTAATGTTCAGCATGGACCTGTTTTGGCTCAGTTTTCTCCAGGGTTGGGTATGGCCTCTTTCGAAGCTTTCGCTAAAGACGACGGATTGCGCGAGTATCTTGACTGGGAAGAAAACACGCCTTTTTATCACCTGACTGGCTCAGCTGGGTTCTCTGGCGGTATCAGCTATAACGATTCAATTGCTCCATTCAGTTCTAAATCAGATGAAGAACAGACCGAACTGACCTCTTTGGGTTATGAAGGTGAGGGTGAAATATCTTCAGATGAGTTCAGTTATGAAGGGGAGCTGGAAGGCGCGGAAGTTCTTCTTTCAGGTCAGGCTATTAGCATTGGCAAGCTGGAACTGGAAACCGAAGCCAAAGGCGACATGCTGGAAATTATGAAAGGCGAGCTTTATGAAGGCGACATGTCTATGAAGCTTAATGAAATCATTGTGCGTCAGCCAGATGATGTCGACCTGTTCGAGTTGAAAGACCTTGGTGTTGAGTTCGTTAATTACTTTAGCGACGATAAAGAGCGCATGAATATTGATATGGACTATTCTGTGGCGTCGTTGAAAGCCGAAGACTTTGATCTTGAAGATCTTAAGTTAAAAATGGCGTTTAATAATATTGATTCCGAGTTCTTGTTTGCTTATAACCAAATGATGAAAAAGGTTTATGACCAGAATCCTGACGAAATAGAAGTCGCAACACAAAAACTGGTTAAAGAAAACTTACCTCAACTGCTGCAGGCAGAGCCAGAGTTCGTTATTAGTGAATTTAGCGGTGAAATGGAACCGGGTAAATTCAAAGGCGATCTAAGCGCTAAACTAGTCGGTATCAGTCAGGTGCCGGACAGTATCGAGAATATTGACTTCTGGCTTTCCAGCCTGATTGTCGATTCATCTATTGCTATCGATAAGCCACTATTGAAATGGGTTGCTGAACAACAGATGTTGTCAACAATGCGTATGCAAATGCCAGGCGCTGATGAAGCTGAACTGCAAGAAATGGCAGAGCAACAGGCACCAACGATGATAAACATGTACATTCAACAAGGCTTGCTTCAGGAAGAAGACGACGTGTACCGCAGCGAATTCCAGATGGAAGACGGCTGGGGAATACTTAATGGTCACAGAATGCCACTAACTAAAATGCTGTGATTGATTGGTGGTAAATGTACAGTAATGAAAAGCCTCAGCGGATGTACTCGGCTGAGGCTTTTTTGTTTCAGGTTACGGTATTACGGCTTTGCCAGCGTGGATCGAGATGTTCTTTGGCTTCAATAACTTGCCGCAACTGCTCAATGGCCTTCCAGATATCCTCAAAGCTGTTATAAAGAGGGGTAAACCCAAAGCGGATATAATTTGGGGCACGAAAGTCGGCGATTACACCTCTTTGAATAAGCGCCTGACATAAGCCGTAGGCGTGCTCATAACGATACGACAACTGACTGCCTCGCTGTTCCCGTTGCTGTGGCGAAATAAGCTGTAGGCTGCTACTCAGTGCCGCTCTTTCTAACAATTGGTGAAAAACCTCGGCCAGTTGTAAGGACTTTTCTCTTAAATTTTCCAGGTCGACATTCTCGAAAGCTTCGAGCGCCGAATCGACCGCTGCCATAGCGATAATGGAAGGGGTGCCGGTCAGCATCTGTTGAATACCGGCAGCGGGTTCGTAGTCTGGAGTGAAGTCAAACGGACGGGCATGTCCGAACCAGCCACTTAAAGGCTGGCTCATATTCTGGTGATGGCGTGTTGCGGCATAAATAAACGCTGGCGCCCCGGGGCCGCCATTTAAGTACTTATAGGTACAGCCAACCGCAAAGTCCGCTTCCCAGTCGTCCAGGTGCACGGGCATTGCCCCGGCGCTGTGGGCTAAATCCAGAATTACCAGCGCACCCTGCTTGTGCGCGCTGGTAATAAGTTGTTTAGCGTTAAGTCGCTTTCCGGTTCTGAAGTTAACTTCGGTAGCTAAAACTACCGCGGTTTTATCGTCAACCTGTTGCTCCAGCTCACTCTCTTCAACCAGTTTTAGCTGGCAACGGTGCTCACCCACAAATTGCGAAATTCCCTGTACCATATATAAGTCAGTCGGAAAGTTGTCTTTTGTGGATAACACAATATTACGCCCTGAGTCCTGTCTCTGTGCAATGGAAAGCGCTGCTGCCAGCGCCTTAAATAAATTCACCGAAATTGAGTCACAGCAAATGGTTTGCTCCGGCTGTGCTCCAATAAGGCGTGCAATTTTTTCGCCGACACGTTGCGGTAGGTTAATCCAGTTATGCTCGTTCCAACTACTGATAAGATCTTGCGACCACTGCTGCTGAATAACTTGCTGCAAACGGGTTGCTGTTGCTTTGGTCATTGCCCCCAAAGAGTTACCATCCAGATAGATTTTATTAACCGGCAACTGAAATTGTTCGCGATGCCCGACAAATGGGTCAATGCTGTCGAGTTCTTTTATGTCAGTGAAGTTCATTGTTTTAACTCTTTGTTCAGTCGCTGAATAATGGCTTCCCACGCAGTTGAGTTCGGGTGTATCAAGTCAAAATGACCTGCGCCTTCAAGTTGTTCTAGTTTTACGTCGAGATCCGCGGTTTGGCTCATAGGCACAATCTTGTCTTCGGTGCCTTGTATTAGCCAGGTATTAACGTGTAACTTCTGTGCTTTGGGGCTGGCAATCTGGTAGTCAGCTTCGCTGGTGTAAGCTGTTCTCATTAAGTTGCTGGCAGCCTGGTTACAACTGCCTTGTTCCTGAGTGTAGCTGACCATATCAGTAATGGCCGCCAGGCCAATTACCGTGTTTATATTTTTAGCCGAAGGCGTTTCTTGAGTCGTTGCCAGAAGTGCGAGATGACCACCGGCAGAGTGCCCCATAACTGCCACCGGCTGGTTATTGAGCTTTTGCTGTATAGAGTGAATGGCGGTTTTTACGTCATTCAGACTCGCTGGCCATTCTCCGCCTGGCTCGCCCAGGCGCCGATATTCAACAGACCAGACATTAAAGCCCGCTTTCCTTAATGCGCTGCTTGCTGGGTTAGTGTGAGTCATGTCGTATTCTTTTAGCCAGCAACCACCGTGAATGAAAATGATATTAGCGGCCGAGTCGGACTGTTTTGACGCATCCCAGTATTGAATAAACTGCGAGGAGTGAGGCCCATAATCGTAGCGTTTATCCGGGCTATCAGAAGTCAGTTCGAGCACTGACTGGAAAGGTGTTTGTTGCAGCGAGTTGTCATCGGCAAAGGCACTAGAAACAGCCAGGCTGAAAAAAACGAGCCCTAAGGCTGACTGTTTTGAAAGACACTTCATTAAGTAGTACCACCAGTCTCAATATGTTTAAGCGTAAAGGATTAGAGACCATACAAGTATTTCAGAGGTGACTCAACGAAATTGACAGATTAGCAACAAATGCGTCACTTATTTGTCATCGTATCGTCAACTGCCCCAAGTACATTAGCCCGGCGTTAACGCGTTAATCATTTTAATTAGGGTTTCAAGGGTTATGACTACTCATAAGAAAACATCGGCATTACCGTTTCCAATAAATAAAGTATTAAACTCTGTTGTTGCAGCGCTTTGTGCACTAAGTGCGCCTGCTGCTTTTGCGCAACAGGACACATCAGGTGAGCTCGAGCGCATTGAAGTAACTGCACAAAAACGTGTGCAGTCTATTAATGACGTGCCTGCCAGTATCAGTGCGTTTGAAGGAAGCCGTCTGGACGAACTGGGCTTAAACGAACTGGATATGGTTTCAGACCTGACGCCGGGTTTGGTTATTCAGGAACAAAGCCCCAACAACCCTGGTTTTGTTATTCGCGGCATTACCTCAGACAGCGGCTCTGCTCAGGCATCTCCGCGGGTGTCAGTTTATTACAACGGAGTGGATGTCTCACGCTCACGTGGCTCCTACTTTGAATTGTTCGATATAGAACGTGTAGAGGTAGTTAAAGGCCCTCAAGCGACTTTATTTGGTACGGCTGCATCAGTTGGTGCTATCAGTGTTATAACCCGTAAGCCAGAGCCTGGTTTCTCTGCCGAGCTAAGCGCTGGTGCAGGAAACGAATCTCAGCAACGGCTGGGTGGTTTTATTAACGGCGGCAGCGACTTAGTTAGCGGACGCCTGGCGTTCAGTTACCGTGAACGTGACGGGTTCATTGAGAACATTGCGCCGGGCCAGGACGACATGAATGGCGTTGACAGACAAGCCTTGCGTGGCTCACTTCGTTTTCAGCCCAGCGATGCGGTGACCGCTGACTTAATTTACAGTTACGAGAAAAACGAAGATACCGGAACCTCATTTAAGAACGGTATTTTCGCACCAACCGGCGGCGACACCAGCCCGTATAGTTTTGTTGAAATGACCGGTAGTCCTTACTCGGCTTCGGTATTAGGCCGTGAAAAGCTGGGTCTGGACAGAACCGTCGATGACATTAACTTAACCGTAGACTGGACTATGAGTCCGCGTCTGAGCTTTACCTCGGTGACTGGTTACCGCAGCTTCGATTCACTGGAAGTGTTTGACGCAGACGGCACCCAGGCCTGGTTCCTGGAGTTTGGTGAAGATGCCGAAGGTGACCAGTTCAGTCAGGAATTTCGCTTTAACTATGCTGGCGATGATCTCTTAACGCTGTGGGGCATCAATTACTTCACAGAAGACGGCAGCCAGCGTGTACCCTTTAGCACAGAAGAATCTATTTTCCTGAACTGCGTGGGTGCTTTGCCAAGTGGCTTACCTTGTATTAATGCTGATGGTTCGGTTAATCAGTTAACGCCGGTATTAACAGGTGGCGCTTTGCAGGAAATTCCATACGCAGCCGAGTTTGCAAACTTTGGCGACAACGAATCCTGGTCTGCTTTTGTCGACTTAACTTACCAAATAAACGATAAGACCGAAGTAGCGGCGGGCTTGCGTTATGTTTCAGAAGATCGTGAAAGTGGTTTTGCTGCGACCATGCCTGACAGTCAGTTGTTGCCTCTACTTGGAGAGCCAACCCAAACGCTGCTGCCGACCGTTTCAACGGACGGACAGGTTTTCACTGCGAGCAACAGTTCAGACGCCTGGTTGCCTCGCTTCAATATTATTTACAAGCTGAATGACGACAACAACTGGTTTGCGACGGTTTCAAAGGGGCGTCGCTCAGAAGTAGTTGATGTGAGCTCGACGCTTGATGCCGACGGTGAAGCAGCAGGTGATTTTGGTTTGATTCCGGCTGAAATCATCTGGAACTACGAAACCGGCCTTAAAGGAAACTTAACGGAAAACCGTGTGCGTTATTCTGCGTCAGTGTTTTATCAGGACTATTCGGACTTTCAGGTTTCTTTGCAGGACGAGTCGGGTAACTTTTACACCGCAAATGCAGGCTCTGCGACCAATTTTGGTGTCGAAACTGAAATTAATGCGAATTTAGGCGCAGGCATTGAGCTGTTTGGTCATTTGGCTTATTTGGATGCAAAAATTGATGACGACAGTACCAACGGCAGTTTAGCCGGAAACCGTTTCCGCCTTCAGCCTGAGTGGACTTCAAGCCTTGGGGTGATATACGAAGCAGCGCTTTCCAGTCAATACGCCTTGCGCGGTTCTGTGGTCGGAACCTACCGGTCTGAAGTGTTCTTTGAACCGGAAAATGCGCCAGTAGCTGGTCTGGATATTAGCCAGGACTCTGTCACTTTAGTGAATGCGTCACTAGGTCTTTATAATGATTCAGCCGACTGGAGTCTGGCGTTGAAAGCAACCAACTTATTCGATAAAGAATACCTGGTTGATGCTGGGAATACGGGCGGAAGCTTTGGTAACCCAACCTTTATTTCAGGTCCACCGCGTTTATTCTATTTAGAGTTTACCAAGAAGTTTGGCATGTAAATTTACGCTAAACGAGAAAAGGGAACCTGTGTCACGGCTCCCTTTTTTATAGAGATTAGCTTCCCGTATAACGCGCTTTGTGTGTATTCACTACCCGATAGTCTTTGCTACGAATCGTGTCCACGAACACCCACTCTGCTTCTACCGCGTCCTCGGATGCAAACAGGTTCATATAACCGCGCTGATGCAGGTTCGTATATTTTAGATCGTCAATAAGGGTAGGCAGTGCTTTGGCCAGCTGGCCTGCGGTTTTTGCATCAAGGCTTAAATAAGCTTCCATTCCCGGAGACGAGACCGAAGACGTCGCAAACTCCACGCCAATGTGGGCACCATCTGAACTGCGCAGTTCGCTGTGCCAGGCGTTGTGAGTGTCACCGGCAATAACCACCAGTTGTTTGTTGGCTTTTTGCGCTGCCCGGTACAGCATTTCACGTTCAATAGGGTAGCCGTCCCATGCATCGAGATTATAAGGCGTAACCTGAGTGACCATCGCTTGTTGCTGCGGTGTTAACTCCTCGCCTTTCTGCAGGCGCTTCTTAAGCTCTGCTATTTGCAACAACAGTGGTGCGACTTTACTGCGATCACCGGCTTCAAACGCAGCTGCAGGAAAGTTCATTTTCCCCATTAGCAGTTGTTGACCCAAAACTTGCCAGCGCGCTGAGCTCTTATTCAGTTTATCAACTAGCCACTGTAACTGCTTCTTGCCCATGATACTGCGGTCGGAAGACATGTCCTGCTGGAATTTTTTAGTGTTGAACTGGCCGCTTTCTGCGTCGCGGTAATCATCGTAATTCAGTTGCTTGTCACGTCCGATAATGCGGGTATCCAGCATGATCAAATCAACTAAGTCACCGAATTTGAAATCACGATAAATAGTGAGGTTGGCTTCGCCCTGCGGCGGACGAATAGGCAGCCATTCATAGTACGCCTGAACCGCGGCTGCGCGTCTTTCAATAAAGCTGCCTTCATCCTCCTGATGGTTTTCTGCGCCGTTTTTCCAGGTGTCATTGCTAATTTCATGGTCATCCCAAACGGCAATGAAAGGAGCGTGTGCGTGCAGTGCCTGTAACCCTTCGTCGGTGCGGTAAAGCGCGTAGCGGCGGCGGTAGTCAGTCAGGGTAAAGAGTTCGGTATTGTTGTTGTCGGGTAAACCTCTGCCGATTTCTTTTGAACCTTCGGTGGCGTAGCCGTCTGCGCCATACTCGTAAATGTAGTCACCTAAATGAATGACTGCATCAATTGAGTCGTCCTTTGCCGCTTCGGAGTATGGGTTAAAGTAACCGGCTGGGTAATTAGAGCAGGAAAAAACCGCAAACTTTACTGGTCTTAAGCCAGATTCAGGAAGCGTTTGTGTTTTGCCGGAGTGGCTTTTGCTGTTCTTACCTAAAAAACGGTAGTAGTAACGTTGGTTTGGCGATAACTGGGTAACGTCAACTTTGACTGTGTAGTCGCGACTGGGGCTTGTGGTGGCCGTTCCGGAGCGAATGATATTTGAAAAGCTTTCATCGGAGGCCAGCTCCCAGCCCAGCGTTACTTGTTGTTCTGCGCTGTTTTTCGGCACTGCGCGAGTCCACAACAAAATGGCGTTTGAGGTTGGATCACCACTGGCTACGCCTTGGTCAAACCTGACGGAGCTGCGCTCACTGGCTTTGCCAATACTTGCACAGCCCTGTAATGCTGTTGATACGGTGACTGCTGCGCCCGTTGCTGCAAATAGCTTTAAAAAGTCACGTCGATTAAATTGCTTCACTGTTTTACTCCATGCATTTTCCCAGAGTAAAAGAAACTACTCCGCAAACATGAAAACTTAATGACAATAACGTTTTAGTTTAGTGTTAAATTATTCATCACCACGTTTGGGTTTAAGCTCTAGTGTTTGTACAGCTGAGCGCACGTCTTGCCCTGAGGTTTCCTGAAAAACCTGTAAATCAAACTGTGGCAGTATGGCAAACAAGTGATCAAAAATGTCCGACTGAATACCTTCGTAAATTTCCCATGCTGTGTCATTGCTAAAGCAGTAGATTTCAATCGGTAACCCCTGAGGACCCGGATTCAACTGTCTCACCATTAATGTCAGTCCTTTATGAACGTCTGGTCTGCTAATGAGGTACTGCTTTACGTAGGCGCGAAAGGTACCAATATTAGTGACCTGACGACCATTAATCGGGTCAGCTCCGGTTTGCTCAAGGTTTGAATTCCACTCTGAAATATCTTTTTCTTTTTGCGCTAGGTATTCATTTAGCAACGAGAAGCGTTTGAGCTTTTTCTTCTGTTCCTCGGACAAAAAATGAATGCTGTTCTGGTCAATATACAAGGCTCGCTTTATGCGGCGACCGCCGCTTTCCTGCATGCCCCGCCAGTTTTTAAACGACTCGGAAATCAGGCGTTTGGTCGGGATGCTGGTGATAGTTTTATCCCAGTTTTGTACCCGAACCGTATGCAGTGCGACATCAATGACATCGCCGTCAGCGTTTAACTGGGGCATCTCAATCCAATCACCTACACGAAGCATGTCATTAGATGAGAGCTGGATACTGGCAACTAATGATAAAATGGTGTCCTGAAATACCAGCATAGCCACTGCACCCATGGCGCCAATTCCCGACAGCAGAATAACCGGAGAGCGGTCCAGCAGTGAGGCAATAATGAGAATGGTCGCCACCACATAGACTACTATTTTCGCTATTTGCAGATAACCCTTTATTGGTTTTGTATGCGCGTCGGGCTGCCGGCTGTATATTTCGTTAACGCTGGTCATGGCTGCGCTAAACGAACGAGCCAGAGTGAGTATTAAGTAAGCAATACTGACATTTCGTATGACGGTAGTAACGTTGTCGGGCAGGTCGGGTACCAGATAGATACCGGCGGATAGCACTAAAGCGGGAACAACCTGAGCTAAACGGTGAACAATAGTCCGTATGCCAATTCCGGGGTCACTGCCTAGCTTTGTCTGTGACAGAAGCCGGGAAACACCCCGCAGCAAAATTTGCTGAGTTATGAGCTGGGATACCCAAACGGCAATTGCCAGGATAACACACGCACTAATGGTATAAGCCCAGGGTTGTGAGCTCGCCCAATCATGAAACCACTGCGGGTAATCCAGTTTCATCATAATTTTTGTTCCACCGCTGCTTTTAAGTCCTTTCTAAAGCCCAACATAAATACGACCTCTGCTACGACGAATAAGGGGCCAATGGCTAACCCTATAATATCATCAACAAAAGCTGGTTTGCGTCCTTCAAAATAATGACCGATAAATTGAAACACCCAGCCAATAACAAATAGACCAATGCTCCAGCTCAGCCACAAGCTGGTTGGTAATGCGGCTATGTCGCGGCCTATCGACAGCGACAGCCATAGCAAAATGGTCATGAGCAAACCTAATGTGATATCCAGACGTATATAAAAAATAACCACTGCCAGAACAACTAAGTTGGCAGGGGCAATCAAAAAGTAGTCCAAGGGTAGCGCAGGCCGCGATAATAAACTAATGATGCCGACAACAATCAGCGGAATACCGACAAGATGAGTCATGACATTTTTACGGTTCCGATGATAAGCCGCATACTGTGCCAGGTGATCAACGATGGTTTTCATAGTCTGTGCCGCTTGGTAACAAAATAAAGGCTTAGATTGCTACGCACATGGCTTGATGTCAATGAAGCTCAATGCTTTCAGGCTTTTATTTTTCTATTGCTCAGTGGTTAACTTACCGCTAACCTAAAGCCTTTATTTTCAACAGGCATTGAGTAGGGGAAATCCGGTGGCGTTTGATTACGGTTCGATTGATCTTGGGTTAAAAAACCCGTTTAAAACCGAAGGTTTGGTAACAAGTATTCGTGGGGTTGTGCAATCGCTGTTTGGCGTGTATTTGCTAATAGCGGGTGCTGGTTCTGTAAAGCAAGACCCGATTATGGGTTGGGTACTGGCTATTTTCGGTATTTCACTTCTGGCCGTAGGCATTAAAGTACTGAGCGGCGGCATTATGGCAATGCTGCGCTATTTTGTTGGCCGTAATCACCCTACTTCACTGGCTCCTAACTTTAGTAAATCTGAGCGCAGTACTGCGCAGGAAGAGTCGCGTTATGTTGCTTATAACGATCAGGCTCTGGAAGAAATGCTTATGGGCCGCAAAAACAGCACCTTTATTGAGCCCAAAGGCTTACTGGCTCGAATAGCTCACACGGTGTTTCCCAAATTGCTGTTTATGCCTTACCCCATTCGTAACATGGCGCAACGCCTGTTAGGCGCCTGGGTGCGCACTCTTACCGCAATGGTTGCGTTTGGCTTTGCTGCTTTTGTGTCCCTGGCTGGTTTTGCCGGAGACGCTGGAGTGCTGGCTTTTCCTGTCTATACTGTTTTATTAACGCTTTATATCATGCACGTATGGAAGGCTGCTGGTAAGGCGATATCCCGTGGTGCGGAGCAGACTATTGACTCTTTGGGCAGTGGCAGTTTGGTCAAGATTATTGCCTTCGCACTATTGCTGCCCGTTGTGGTTGGACTGGTCGTAACTTGGTGGTTGACCGCAACAAACGTTACAGCAGCAACGGTCGAGCAATATTATGCGGCTTTGCCGGACTTTCACGCGGGTTGGTACTTGTTTGCTGTCTTTGTTGGTGCTTTGATTTGTACTGTTGTCACTGTTGTGTTGCTGAAAAGACGTTTAGCTCATGCGAATCCTGTTTCTGAAGTATCTGAATTAAGGGAAAATTGGCAGGAGTCGGTGCATCCTAAAGAGATTTTTATCAACCTGGACAATCTGGTTATGGCGAATCGCCGTTATCGCGAAGTGCCAAACCGGGTTTACCGTGAACTGGACCCTAACTTAAAGGAACACGTTGACGGCAAAGGCGCCTTTAGCGGCGAGATGATTCAGGAAATTCAGCCTCAGGTAAAACCTATGGGACTGGGCGGGTTATTTGATAAGTCGCGTTTGGTCAGTTTGCTGTTGGGTAATAGTCTGTTCATTATTGGCGTGCTTTTTACCTTTTTCTTAGCCTATGCCGCGGTCGATTTGGTGAGGGTTCTTGACAGCATGAACTACCGGTTGGGTGAAGATACACCTTATAACGACTTGATGACCCTGGCAGGCGTGTTTATGACTGCCGTCCACTTCTACCTTATCGGCTATGTATTACGTGCTTTTGCGAGCTTATCGGCGAATATCGCGCACCTTTTCTATGCGGAAATTCAGTTTGAATCCATGCTTATCTACTTTAAGTGCGAAGGAACCTTTACTGAGTCTAAAATCTCAACTGGTACCGGTATTCATGACAGTACCCGCTCAGAGAATACATTGGTGCGCAGTAGCATTACTCCCTGGGTTATCGTGTCACGCATTGTGTCGACGACTTTTGCTGCTACAGGAATGAAAAACCTGGAGCATCCGCGACACATTCTGGAGATGCACAAATCGGATGACCAAATGGCGTCTATTCGCAAGGATGTTATCGACTTCCTGAAAGACCGCGAGTCTATTGCTTCCATTACCAGTAATCGCGATTTGGGCAATGCTTCTCAAATACATCAGTTAAATGAGCAGACCCGCGCTATTCCGACAGACCAGGAAAGGCTACAGCAGTCACAGGCTAAGACTTCTGACGAAGAAGCCGCTGGTTACCTTCGTCAACAGGAAGAGTTGGGCTCAGACAACGACACTGAAACCGACAAAGAACGTTAGTTTCCTGTGTTAAAGCCGCAGGCGGGTGCTTTGCCCGTCTGCACCTGCTACCAAGGTGGAGGCTAAGCAGTATGTCACACGATACCATTGCAATGAATAAAGAGCGGCAGGACTTAAGTGGCCTGGAGGCTGTCTGGTTATTTGGTTATGGGTCATTGATTTATAAAGTCGACTTTCCGTATCTGGAACGGGCGGCTGCTTCAATAGAAGGGTGGTCACGACGTTTCTGGCAAGGGTCACACGACCATCGAGGTACACCCGAAGCTCCGGGCAGGGTACTGACTTTAATAGAGACTCCGGGCGAAGCGTGCACCGGAATGGCCTACAAAGTTTCACCCGATGTGTTTGAGCATTTAGACCACCGTGAGAAAAACGGCTACTTAAGGTTCACTACGCCTATGACTTTTCGTGACGGTAGCCAACAAGAGGGTCTTGTTTATATTGCAACAGAAGACAACGAAGCGTTTCTTGGCGAGGCTACAGCACCGGAAATTGCCAGCCATATAGCTCGTTCGTCCGGGCCCAGCGGGCCCAATGCCGAATACCTGGTTAAATTACAGTTGGCGCTACAACAACTGGACGTCAATGACCCGCATATTACGCAAGTTTATGAGGCTTTAATGGCAGACCAGTCTAGTCTCTGTCCTGAATAAAGACGGTGTCGGCGGTTTGCGGTAACTTATAGAGCTCACCCTGCCAGTAATGGCAGCCGAATTCGGCGAGTGTAGCTAACTGAGCTTGGTTTTCCACACCTACCGCCTGTACTTCCAGACCCAATTCGGAGGTCATGCGAATAACTGCCCGCACGAGATTGCGCGAGCGCTCGTTAGTATCAAGGTCGCGAATAAACTCTCTTTCTATTTTAATTTTACTCACCGGCATGTTTTTCAAATGCAGCATACTGGCAATGCCTTTGCCGAACCGGTCAATCACCAGAACGATACCGAGCTGATGCAGCTGCTCAATAATTTCCAGAGTATCCGGCAGCGGTTCGGCTAAACTACTTTCACTTAAATCAAATTCAAGCTTTTCCGCTAGTTCCGGGTTGTGTTTAACAAACTGGCTGACTGTCTGATAAAGTTGCTGTGAAATTTGCTCGGTTGCCAGATTAATACCGATTTTTCCCGGAACGGTGTTTTGTTCCTGCCAGAGATCAATTTGCTTGATAACGTGTTCAACCACCCATACTCCCAGCGTGTCCAACATACCATTGGCATCAAATTGCGGCAGAAATTGGTCGGGCTTTAATGTACCGAGGTCGGGGTGCTCCCAGCGTAGCAGAGCTTCAACGCCGATCACCTGCTTTTCCATGTTAAGCACAGGCTGATAAACCAACTGTATTTGCTCGGTCTGCAACACACTGCGGACATCTTCTTCTAATTGGATTTCATCGTAAGAGCGGGTTTCCAGTTCTTGCTTAAAGTAAGTGTTGTTCTCGTTGTGCTCGTCTTTAGCAGAATTCATGGCCAAATTGGCTTGAGCGAGGAGCTTTTCGGCATCGTAGCCGTCGAGCGGGTAAACACTGACACCAATGCTGGCTGCCAGTTGCACTTGCCGTTCGCTGCCCAACAATATGAATGGGGGGTCGTACGCGGCCTGAATTTGTAAAATGATGTTCTGAATATCGATGTATTCAGCAATATGATTCAAAACGACGGCAAATTCATCACCACCAAGATTATAAAGCTTGGTACCGAGGGGAATCGCTTCTTTTAACCTAAGCGCCAGGCGTTGTAAAATTTTATCGCCAATATGATGGCCATACCGGTCATTGACCTGATGAAAATGATTAACATTCATCACAATGACGGCAGTCAACCTGTCGCTGGGTAATTCATCTATTAACCGGGTTAAATCCAGCGCCAGCGAGTTGCTGTTAGGTAAGCCGGTTAACTCATTAAAAAAGGCCAATTTTTGCAACTGCCGCTGTTGCAATTTCATCCGTGTGACATCGTTTAGGGTTGCAATGTAGGCAGCTCTCCCGGGAAAACTCGCCGGGGCTTCACGAACAGTTAAAATAGCGGAGTAACGTTGGTTATCCGTATTACGACCGACAGTCAGAATACTCTGGTTGCAGGGGAAGTCTTCGTTAGTTTCATCAATTTCCGTTGCTGCCAGTAGTTCCTCAAGTTTTGAATTCAGACACCCAGATTCGTTTAAGCCGGAAACTTCAGTAAATGGCGTATCAATAGCTATTATTCGGCGGTGCTCATCCAGTAGTGCGATGCCTGACAACACTTCGAGCTCCGAGTTCTTCCCAGAATGAATGCTGGGGGTATCATAATAGTCGGTAGAAATATTTGTCCAAGAGCCCTGAAAACGCAGAGGTCTCTGGCTACTACGACGTACTTCGTCCCTCACCCAAATGTAATGTCCCTGCTGGTGACGAAAACGATATTCATAAACAAACTGCTCCTCTTCAAAGCCTCGTAAAGCCGTTTTCTTCACGGTTCTCACGTCGTTTGGGTGAATGTTGTTGAGCCACCAGCCTGGTGCCATTACCTCTTCTGTTGAGTACCCAAGAATACGTTCGCAGTTTGTGCTTACCCAGTCGACGCAGAAACCTGAATCAATAGCCTTAACCTCGTAGTGCACGGTCGGACTGTTGCCAAGGTAGCTGTGCAATAATTCCCGAGACTTTTTAAACCTTAAAAACCAAATCCGTCGAATAAAGAAAAACAGGAAAACGACGGATAATGTGACAAATACCCATGGCTCCCATTGAATTAAGATGGTTTTCGTACCTGCTTCAACCGGTAGCTTAGGAATTAAGGCGTTAGTGCCCAGTTCCCAGATGATAGCAGCAATAATATAGCTGAGCGCCAGAATTACTTCCGGCCGTTTGAAAAAGCGTTTACGCGACGCTCGATGCAGTGTTAACTCTCTTTCATTTCTCATTATCGTATCCGTGCCCAGGGTATTTCTGACTTCTTCAATGACTTACTGAGAATAGAGCCTTGTAACTCTTCACACCCTATTTGCTTTAACAGTAGCAGCTTTGCGCGATTATTGATGCCCGTAGCGATGGTTGTTAAGCCACGGGATCTTGCCATTTTGACCATAGAGGCAAGCTCTCTTTTTTGATCGCTATGGGAGGTGGCTTTTTGCACTAACTCCTCAGACAGTTTTACGGCGTCTACAGGTAACACAAAAAGTGACTGTATAGTGGAGCGGCCTTCTCCAAAATGCGACGCAATAATATTACAGCCAATGCTGCGCAGACGCTCCAGGTAGCGTTTCGATTTGTCGGAAAGTGACATTAAGGCCCGCTCACTGACTTCTATATTGATATTCTGTGCCGGAAATTTGGTTTCCTGAAGTTCGTGCGCTAAAACATTGAGTACAAGCGGATCAACAATATCATTAATGGTCACGTTAATAGCAACGCGTATCGTGACTTTTTGTTTTTGCCATACCCGCAGGTCTTTAAAGGTGCGTTGAATAATCCATGACGTAAATTGCTGAGTTAAAGAAGCCTCTTCTATCATTGGCTTAAACTCTTCTAAACTCATACTGCCGCGCTTGGGGTGCACCCATTTGGCTGAAACTTCCAGCACGGAAAAGTAGCCTGAGTTGGTATTCAGGCGAGGCTGATAGTAAAGTTGAATATCGTTATTTTTCATTGCCTCACTAAACTGGCGCGAAAACGTGACTTCTTCAATTTGGTCAATAGCCTCATTTTGCTCCAGAAAGGAAAACTGTTGTTTCTTTTGAAAAGCGTTGAACGCATGTGACTGAGCTTCGTCGAAAACTTTCTGGTGGTCTTCTTTAAGTTGCTCTTTTTTTACCCGAAGGACACCAGCGGTGCTGTCCATCTGATAAGAAACGCCGTCAATGACGATAGGTTTTTCCAAAAAGCTTTCGATTTTTTGTTGCAGCTCTTTCGAGTTCCCTTCAGCCTCAGAACGAACCCCAACCAGCTCATTTCTTGATGTCTGACCAACGTGAACCTGGTCTCCAAGGAGCTTTTTCAGTTGAACTGCCATTTGTTTAACCAGCTCGTTGGCTTTTTCGGTTCCGATTTGCTGCTGAATTTTATCCATATTCTGCAAACGGAAGTTGAAAATATCGACCAGGTCATTGGGTGAGCTGCCCTTTCTATGGCCAATGCTTTCTAACTGTTTTAGTAGCTCGTTGATATTGGGAAGGTCGGTTCCCTGATATTTAAATTTGGCCGTTTGCTCAGCGCCGCTTAATTCTTTTATGACCTTGGCAACCATTCCCGCCATAGTGGCCACAAGAGTATAGGCGACCATACGGAGCATCCAGCCGCCAACAATTTCGTTGCCGCTTATCAACGACTCGGAAAAAGAAAAGGGGCTGAGTAATAGGCCACACATGAAACCAGCCAAAGCGCCAATGCGTGATCCCAGCAGTAAACCGGCAAAAATTAAGGGAAAGTAAAGTAGGTGCTCGTAAAGGCTCGGAAGCCCGCCCGTTATCTCAATGACCCTGATAATAGCCGCAATCAATATCGCCAACACGAAGCCCGTGAACACCTGCTTTTCGGCGTTCATCTCGGTGAAGTTGACGACACTTTCTTTGAGCCAGCTAGTAAAGCTGTTTGGGTCTTTCAATTTACGCATTTATTCTTATCGGTTGTGATAAATTAGGCAGTTAACTATCTTGAGGTTGTTATCAATCTTAACTTCTGTCAAGTATTTGAGCCGAGAATCATTAACATCAAGGAACGAGCTATGCGGGAATCTTTAGAAAGGCGGGCATTTTTACTGACAATGGTTATAGTCAGTATCGCCTTCGCTTGTATACTTATACCGTTTTGGGGCGCCATTTTTTGGGCTTGTGTGGTAGCTGTTATTTTTTATCCACTACAACAAAAACTGAAAAAGAAACTTGGAAACAAACCCAATAGGGCAGCTCTTGTAACTTTGCTGATTGCATTGGTTATCGTGGTGATCCCTGCCTTGGGTATTTCATATTCCTTTGTCCAGGAGGGGGTGAGTTTTTACCAGAGGCTGGACGAAGGTAAGATTAACCCCGGTAAGCTCTTTGATGACGTTCAAAAAGCCTTTCCGATTATTAGTGACTTGCTTTCTCAGTTTGATATTAAAGCCAGCGACGTGCGGGAAAAAATATCTTCGGGCGCAGCCAGTGGCAGTAAATTCTTAGCCGAAGAGGCCTTAGCCTTTGGCCAAAATACGTTTTCTTTTCTTATCAGTCTGGGGTTGATGATTTATCTAACCTTTTTTCTGCTAAGAGACGGGCAGTCTTTAATTAATCTGATGGTAAAAGCCTTGCCTCTGGGCGATGAGCGCGAGCGCATGCTTTTTAGTAAGTTTGCCGGTGTGACCCGGGCGACAGTGAAAGGAAACATTGTTGTTGCCATAGTTCAGGGGGCACTGGGGGGCATAATTTTCGCCTTGCTGGGTATTCCGGGCGCCCTGCTATGGGGTGTGGTTATGGCCTTCTTGTCGTTAATTCCGGCGGTTGGTGCCAGTTTGGTATGGTTACCGGTATCTATTTATTTATACGCGACAGGCAGCTGGATAGCCGCCACCATACTCGTTGCCTACGGCGCAATAGTGATTGGCCTGGCCGACAACGTACTGCGCCCAATTCTGGTCGGGCGTGATACGAAGTTACCGGATTATCTGGTGCTGTTTTCTACTTTAGGTGGTATGTCGTTGTTTGGTATTACCGGCTTTGTTTTAGGGCCGCTGATTGCAGCCCTGTTTTTGGTCTTCTGGAATATCTTTATGACAGAATTTTAGCGGCCGGGTTAATACGGCCTCTTAAAGTTGAGGCCGTAAATATCCTCCAACCCTGCCCTTAGGAGATAACACCCATTGCCACAATTGAATGTCGCGTGCACGGAACGCACCTGCGCAGGACAGCAAATAGTATTTCCACATACGATAAAACTCGTCATCAAACTGTGACTTAATAGACGGCCAGGCTTTATCGAAGTTTTCAAACCAGGCCATTAAGGTTTTATCGTAATCGGCACCAAAGTTGTGCAGGTCTTCACAGACAAACTTTTCTTCCAGTGCCGTTCCTATTTGTGAAATAGACGGAATTTCGCCATTCGGGAAAATGTACTTGCTGATCCATGGGTCGGCTGCGGTATCACTGACATTTTTACCAATAGTGTGCAGCAGGAACAGGCCGTCTTCTTTGGTGCAGCGCAGAGCGACATCCATATAGTCGTCGTAGTTTTTCTGACCAACATGCTCGAACATGCCTAAGCTGATAACGCGGTCGAACTGCTCGTCCAGCTCGCGGTAGTCTTGTAGTCGGAATTCTACCGGAAGGCCTTTGCAGCGCTCCTTGCCAAGGGCGACCTGCTCTTTAGAGATAGTGACACCAACACACTCGACACCATAGTTTTCAGCGGCATACTGCATGAAGCTGCCCCACCCACAACCAATATCAAGAACACGCATGCCAGGCTTCAGTCCCAGCTTTTTGCAGCACAGTTCAAGTTTGTGTCGTTGTGCTTCATCAACGTCTTTGGCTTTTTCCCAGTAACCACAGGTGTACACCATGCGCTCATCGAGCATCGACTGATAAAGGTCGTTGCCCATGTCGTAATGATGCTGACCAACCTCCCAGGCCTTGGATTTACTTTGTAAATTGAAAACTCGGCTTTTTAAAGAATGGAAAATAAGGCGGGCGGGGTTAACTTCATCCTGAATGCCGGAGCGCAGTAATTTGAAGAAAAATTGGTCAAGTGATTCGGCGTCCCACAAACGAGCCATATAGGATTCACCCAAGCCAAGGTTACCGCGCGACAGTGCCTGATCAAATACGGTTTCATCGTGAACCTGCATATCCCAGGCCCTGTCACCGTTAATGCGGATATCTGCTTTCGCTAAAAGCTCTTCAACATACTCTCGTGATGTCGACATATTTGTTCGCCCATTCCGGAAAATGATAGTTAAAAACGTTATCAAGAATGGGCGAAACTGGCAATAAAGAGCCTTTTACCCGTCTTTTTTCGACGTAAACTCAGGGTAGGCTTCGACGCCGCAATCGACTTGATCTAAACCGATATACTCCTGCTCTTTAGTCACACGAATGCCCAGTATTAGCTTCAGTATAGCCCAGACAATAAGACTACTGAAAAACACCCAGCAGAAAATGGTACCGACACCGGCTAACTGAATAAGAAAGCTGGCACCGTCATCGCTGAGCGGAACCACAAGAGTGCCGAAAATACCGACCACACCGTGTACCGAAATAGCACCGACCGGATCGTCAATGTGGAGTTTATCCAGCCCAATAATGGAGAGCACGACAATAAGCCCCGCAATAAAGCCGATAACGCCGGCAAGCCAGGGCTCCGGAGTGACCGGTTGCGCAGTAATGGCTACCAGTCCGGCTAAGGCACCGTTCAAAATCATGGTTAAATCGGCTTTTTTCCACAGCAACTTAGTAAACAGCAGAGTGGCGATAGTACCAGCTGCGGCCGAGGTGTTCGTGTTTACCATGGCGCGGGCTATGGCATTGGCGTCGTCAACGGTGCTTAGCGCTAACTGCGAACCGCCGTTAAAACCAAACCAGCCAAACCAGAGAATAAAGGTACCCAGTGCAGCCAGTGGCATATTAGAGCCGGGTAACGCGTTGATACTGCCGTCACTCAGATATTTACCGGAGCGCGGACCCAGTAAAAGAACCGCGGCAAGCGCCGCTGATGCACCGGTTAAATGCACAATACTGGAACCAGCAAAGTCGACAAAGCCCCATTCAGTCAGCATTCCACCGCCCCAGGTCCATAAGCCCTGCACTGGATAAATAACGGCGCTGAGCACAACGCAGAACAGTAGAAAGCTCATGAGTTTCATACGCTCTGCAACGGCACCAGAAACAATGGACATAGCGGTGGCAACGAACACCATCTGGAAAAAGAAATTGGCGTCAGCCGCGTAAGCTGAGGTTGAAGGATTGGGGTACATCACGGAGTAACCGATAACCAGATAGGTAATACAGGCAATGGCGTAAAGCGCGATATTTTTGGTCAGAATTTCGGTGGTGTTTTTACTTCTGACCAATCCCGCTTCCAGCATGGAGAATCCGGCTGCCATCCACATAACCAGCGCCCCGGATATGAGTAAGTAAAAGGTGTCTACCGCGAAAGTGAGTTGTTGTAAGTTTTGTGCTTCCATGATGGGCTCCTTAAAGGGCGTCTTGGTCGGTTTCGCCGGTGCGTATGCGAACGCATTGCTCCAGCGGCATAACGAATATTTTTCCGTCGCCGATATTGCCGGTATGAGCAGCGGCAATGACCACTTCCAGGGCACGTTCGACGGTTTCGTCGGGTACAGCCAGTTCAATTTTCATTTTGGGCAGGAAGTCCACTTGATATTCGGCGCCCCGGTACAGCTCGGTATGCCCCTTTTGCCGTCCTACTCCACGAACTTCAGACACTGTCAGGCCTTTGCAGCCAATTTCAAACAGCGCTTGCTTCACATCCTCCAGCTTGAAGGGTTTGATTAACGCAACGAGCATTTTCATGGTGCTTTCCTTATTAAAATAGTGTTAAGCAACCCTTTTAATTCATGAAGCGTGCCATAACTTAAATTTCTGATATTTATGGATAAATAATGCTCTCGTGATTTTTCTGCACAAAAAACGTGCGCTCCTTTTGTGCATTGCACCAAAAGTGCTATTGAACCAAAAGAGTACAGGGGAGATACTATTTACCTACAGTAGCGAATGATAAAAGGTGCAGTGGCATGAGAGTTGGCGCGCGGCAGAGCGATCTTATCGGGCAGACGGATTTACTTCGTATACCGTCGCTGTCTGATTTAACCGGATGCGATATTTTTATTAAATGCGAGTTCCAGAATCCGGGCGGCTCCATTAAGGATCGCGCGGCTAAGCAACTGATTGATGACGCTATGGAACGCGGCGAATTAAAGCCGGGTATGACGGTGGTTGAAGGTACTGCGGGTAACACCGGTATTGGTCTGGCTGTGGTGGCAAAGTCTTATGGCTTGCGTATGTTAGCGGTTATGCCCAATGACCAGACGCCGGAAAAAGAGCGCATGATCCGCTTGCATGGTGGTGAGCTAATGTCGGTTGACCCGGTTCCCTTTAAAAATGAAAACCACTTTTACCATACCGCTCGGCGTTTAGCGGAAGAACGCGATGATTGCTGGTGGGCTAACCAGTTTGAAAACACCAGTAATGCTCGTGCGCATTACCTTCATACCGGCCCCGAAATATGGGAGCAAACCGAAGGAAAAATAGACGTTTTAGTGTCTGTGGCCGGAACCGGCGGCACCATTGGCGGTAACTCACGTTTCTTAAAAGAACAGAATCCGGGGCTGGATGTTTGGGTGGTTGATCCGAATGGTTCCGGTATTTATGAGTTTTTACGCAGTGGTGAGTATGTGTCGAATGGCGGCTCTATGACCGAGGGCATCGGCATTATGCGGTTAGTCGATAATTTCCGCCAGGCACGCATTGATCACGCGGTCAATTTGCCCGATCAAGATTTAGTGACCCTGTCACGTTATATCAGAGACGAAGATGGTATTGTTCTGGGGAGTAGCTCGGCTCTGAACGTTGCTGGCGCATTGGCTGCGGCTTTACGAAAAGGTCCGGGGCACCGCATTGTGACCTTCTCCTGTGACTTAGGTGAACGTTCAGTAAGTAAACTGTACAACCCGGAATATTTGCGCGGACGCGGGTTAAACCCTGATCCGGAATCCATTGACGTATTAATGAAGCGTTATCGCGAGCTAGGCGATAAGGTATTAGAGGTTAACTGGAACAATGACTAAACGTATCTTCGGGTGTTTGTTTTTATTGGTATCAGCAACCGCAGTTCAGGCGCAGGACGAGATGCCGGATGCACCGTTTCATGACCTTAAAGTTCCGCAGTTCCTGGATATTGCGCATCGTGGCGCATCCGGTTATTTACCCGAGCACACTCAGGCCAGCGCCGTTATGGCTCATGGTCTGGGAGCGGATTATATAGAGCAGGACGTGCAACTGAGCCGCGATGGTGTTCCGGTGGTTCTGCATGATGAAATCCTGGATCATGTGACGAATGTGTCGGAGGTGTTCCCGGAAAAACACCGGCCTGATGGCCAATACTATGTGGTCGATTTTTCCTTGGAAGAACTTAAGCAGTTAACCATTGTTGCCCGGCATAAAGATTATGAGCTGGTTTACCCTAAGCGGTTTTCTCACCCTGACGTTCAGTTTCCGATACAAACACTGGATGAGGAAATCAAACTGATTCAGGAGCTGAACCGCGTCCGGAGTATGTCGACAGGCATTTATGTCGAGATCAAATCTCCGCGCTGGTATCAGCAGCAAGGGTACGATGCGACGGCGGCAGTGATGTCTGTTTTAGCCCACAACGGCTACCACGACAAACGCCCGACACCGGTTTATCTGCAGTCTTTTGACCCGGAAGTGCTACGTCGCTTAAAGCGTGAATTTAACTGGGACTTTCCGTTAATTCAGCTGGTGGGCGACAATAACTGGGGAGAAACCGATATTGATTACAGTGCGATGCGCACTGGCGCCGGGCTGGAGTCAGTAAAAAGCTACGCTGAAGGTATTGGCTTGTGGGTAAATCACGTATTGACCGGAGTGTCGGAGAACGGTGAGCCTGAATGGGGCAGCGTTTTAAAGTCTGCGGAAGAGAAAGGCCTGGATGTTCATGTTTATACCCTTCGGGCCGATAACTTACCAAAAGGTGTGGAGTCTCATGCGCAATTACGCCAGTGGTTAAAACAAGCTGGCGTAGAAGGCGTATTTACTGACTTCCCGGATAAAAAGTAAAACGCATTTTAAAACCGTCGCTGCCGTCATCGTAGTATTCCGGCAGAATATCGATGGTTTCGAAACCACAGCTTTGATACCAATGAATAGCGGCTTTGTTGTCGCTTTTCACTTCCAGCGACATGGCATTAGCGCCGCTGCTCTTCGCCTCGCTCAGTATCTTGTTCATCAGCAGGTTGCCTACTCCTAAACCACGAAAACTCTGAGCTACGGCTATGGAGTATAAGCGCCATACTTTGCTGTTACGCCGGGTAAAGGCAATAGCGTACCCGGCTAAATCATTACCTGAACGTGCTACCCAACAGTAATTGTGGCTGGACTCAATTACCCGCTTAAAACTGCGACGGCTAATACAGCTGTAATTAAAAGTCGCACGCTCTAAAGAGATTAATTGTTCAAGGTCATTTTTGTTTGCCCGCCCAATGCAAAACTCAGTATTCATCCAGGCGTCGCCCAAAATCAGCCATAATCAGCCGGTAAAGCTCATAGCCTAAGTGTTTGTCTTCCACACCAGACTCAATTGACGGGTTGTCATTAATTTCAATAACTACCGGGCCTTGTGGTGTTTGCTTAATATCCACACCGTACAGGCCGTCGCCAATTAAGCGAGTTGCCTGTAATGCCAGACGCACCACATCTTTAGGAGCCTGATGCACGCCTAAAGTGGAAAAAGAACCGCTTTTACCACGGGATGACGATTCGCTGTGATTATAAATTTGCCAATGGTTACGCGCCATAAAGTACTGACACGCATAGATGGGGCGGTTATTCAGCACACCAATACGCCAGTCGTAGTCGGTTCTCATGTACTCTTGCGCCAGCAGTATAGTGGACTGCTTAAAAAGCTCCGTTGCTACTTTTTTAAACTGGGCTAAGTCTTCTGCTTTTTCCACGCCAATAGAAAATGAGCCGTCAGGAATCTTCAGCACCACCGGATAACCCAGGCGCTCGCCTATTGCTTCGTAATCAATTTCTGACTGACTCAACAAGAGCTCTGTTTTTGGTGTCGCCACCTTATGTTTATCCAGTAACTCTTTTAAGAACACCTTATTGGCACACTTAACAATGGATTCCGGGTGGTCAATAACGACCATACCATTGGCTTCGGCTTTTTTTGCAAAGTGGTAGGTGTAGTGGTTAATGCGGGTGGTTTCCCGTATAAAAAGCGCATCAAACTCCAGCAAACGGTTGAAGTCGTTTGCGGTAATCAGCTCGGCTTCAATGTCGGCCTCTTTCGCGGCTTTAATAAATTGTGCCAGCGCTTTTTTGTCGCTGGTTGGAATGGCCTCGTCCGGGTTATACAAAATGGCCAAATCAAAACGGTATTCTTTGCGGGTACGCGCTTTGCGCCACACACGTTTACTGAAATGATCCAGTGAGTTACCAAAAAAGCTTTGTTGTTCGTCCGTTAACTGGTTCAGTGCACCTGAGGTTAGTTTGTTAATGTGCCAGCGGCCATTAAATTCCAGCTCAACTTTTAAAATAGGGCAGGCGTAGCGCTCAAATATTTGGCGCGCAAAAGAAGCGAGCTCAGGCTGTTCGCATAAGCCAAAACAAATCAGTAACGACAGGGAATTTTCGTCACGGCTCTGCAAATATTTAGTGAGTGATCGGTCGGCGGTATTAATCAGTAACTGATAGTGAGAGAAGTTACTCAGATCATTAATGGTCGCAACCGACGGCATAACTTTTTGTCCACGAGCCTCTGCCAGCAGACTAACATAATAGCCGGTTGACAGGTAAGATAGGTCGTTACACAAATTTAAGACATGATAACGACTCTGCAAGTGTGCTGATTGTAAGTATTCACTTGCGGTGAGTAAGCTTTGACTTGGGTAATAAGGCTGCCAGTCGGCGGCATTATCTATGATAAGGTGAACGTGTTGCTGCATGTCGTAAAGTACTCAGAAGCCGTTAAAAATTATATAAGTTATTTGCTTATTATTTGCGTAATAAAAGCAACTCACACTATATTAGAAAGACGACGGATAACAAGCAGATTTGCTGTTTTATCTTTATCAAAGGAGTCAGGTGAATGCTGACAATTCTGGCAAAGCTGTTAAAAGCTTTGAATTCTGAAACCAGTGCCTGGGCACTGGCGTTAGCTGTAGTATTAGGAATGTTTATGGGGATAACACCGCTATGGCGAATTCATAACTTAGTCATTTTATTGGCGGCGCTAATATTTCGCGTAAACCTCAGTCTATTCATTGTGTCTTTTGGTATTTTCTCGGGTATTGCTTACCTGCTGGACCCCTGGTTCCATAGTGTCGGTTTGAGCTTATTAGAAGCGTCAGGCTGGCAGGGCATTTATGAAGCACTGTATGCGACTGCATTAGGACGCCTGTCCATGTTTAATCATACTATTACCATGGGCAGCTTTGTTATCGCGTTGATTGCCGCGCCGGTAGTCGCAGCGTTGAGTTACTGGGTTATTGCCAATTATCGTAAAAGAATTCAGGCTCGAATAATGAAACTACGCGTGGTGCAGGTTATTCGCGGTAGCCGTTTCTGGCAGATTTATACGGACTTGAGGGGGTGAGTATGAAGCGCAGTATCATTCGCTGGCCAGGATTGGCCGTTTTCGCCGGGTTCGTATTGTTGTTGGTCGCTATTTCCTGGTTGTTTCTGGACGCTATTATAAAAGTCACATTAGAGCATACGCTGGGAAGACTGAACGGCGCTGAGGTTAATATTGAGCGTGTCGAGCATACTTGGGTGCCCTTATCCCTTACCATGGCTGGTATTCAGGTGACCGACCCTAACGAACCAAAAAATAACCGCGTTCAGGTTGGTGAAGCTTCAGCTGACATTAGCCCTACAGAAATAGTACTTGGCCGAACATTAATTGAACAGCTGACTATGACCGGCGTGCGTGTTAACCAGCCACGAGAAAGCGAGGGTGACGTTTATGTCATGCCAGACAAAGAAGATGTACAAAATTGGGCTAACCAGTCCTGGGATAAACTGACCACCTCCTTACCTTCTGTGGACGAAATTGTCAGCCAGGTTGATTTACGTACGGAAACGGTGATTGGCGAAGCAAAAGCAGCCTATGAACAGCAAGAACAAGAGGTTAAAGCCGCCAGAGAAGCTTTGCCGAGTAAAGATAAGATAAAAGAATACGAAGAGAAAATTAAGCAGATAACCGAAGGCAAAGTGGAAGGTCTGGGGGATATTGCGGCAAGAAAAAAAGCTTTAGATGAGTTAAAAGACTCGATTCGCACAGACAAAGAAGCTGTCAGCAATTTTCGTGATGAAGTGAAGCAGGCGAAAGAGGTGGTGCAACAGCAGATAGCCGAACTTAAGAATGCGCCGGGTAATGATATTGACCGAATTAAGTCGTTTTTCAGTATGGACGGAAGCGGTTTAGAGAACGTGACTGGCTTGTTATTAGGCGAAAAAGCCCGGGAGTGGAGTAAGTACGTACTTCTGGCCTATGAACAGCTGGGTCCTATGCTGGCGCGTTCGGACAATTCTGCAACGGTAGAGCCGGTTCGCGGCGAGGGGCAGAGAATTTCCTTTGCTGATGACAACGCACCGCCGGAGTTTTTAATTAAGAAGGCGCGCACTGAATTTATGGTTGGCGGTACGGTTATTGATGTCGACTGGCAAAATATTACCCACCAACACAATTTACTGGGTCAACCGACAACCTATCAGGCTCGTGCCGATAACAGTGACTTGTGGAATGCGTTTAACCTTAATGGTGAATTGTCGCTGACAGATCTGGGCATTGATGCGAAACAACAATGGCAGTTAAAAGGTGCAAAACTGAATAACCTGGGGCTTAGCAACAGCAGCGAACTCAGTGCCAATATTTTGTCGTCCATGATGGACAGTGATGGAACCGTGTTAGTTCGTGAGAACAAACTGGACGGCAAAGCCATGGTACGCATGCTGAAGCTTGATTTAGAAGCCGAAGGCAGCAGCAAACTGACCTCTGCGGTTGCGGGTGCTTTAAAGCAACTACAGCGGTTAGATATTACCACTAACATTGGCGGCGATATTCAACGGCCATCGCTGAGTTTTGAATCCGATTTAGATGACCAGCTAGGCGATGCGTTGGCTCAATCCGCGATGGGTGAAGCCGACGAAAAACTGGCCGAAATAAAAGCAGATCTTACTGCCAAGGTTTCAGAGCAATTAGGTGGTCAGCAAGGTTTGTTGGAAAACCTCACTCAATGGGACAATGAGTCTGGTGAACAGAGCAAGCAACTAGAAGAGCTTTTAAAAGCTAAAGTCGGAGACAGTCTTAAAGATAAACTTAAGGGCCGCCTGTTTGGCGGCTCTTGAGTCTCGTCCGGGTTACTCTGTAGTTAAAAACTCGCTGAGTAGCCCGGCTTTTTGTTGAATAGAAAACAACCCGTTTAAATGTCCCCAGGGACCACTAATTTCTTCGTATTGAACTTCTTTACCCATTTTCCTGAGCTTGCTTGAAGTTTGTTCTGCCATGTAGGGCATTAACAGCAAGTCGTTACTGGAGGGAAGAAATAGGGTTTTGGCTGAAATATTTTCCAATCCTTGTTCCAGAGTTTCCTGATGACCAGCTACAAACAACTGGTTCGCCCGCACTAGGTAAAGAATGTGGTTCGCATCAGCCAAAGGTGCGCGCTCACGGCTGGCTCCGTATAACCATTTTACTGCGGGCAGTTCATTAGTTACCGACTCCAGTCCTTTCTCAGGTAGAGTTTCCTGTTTAGGCACTGCCTGGTTAATGTACTCCGGATGCATAGCACCGTGGGTGATCATCGCCTGTGCCATAGTAATGCCGTCTAAAGGTGCGTCGCCGTCATAGTAATCACCGCCGTTCCAGTTAGGGTCCAGCTTAATGGCTTGTGCCCATTGTTCCAGCCCCATAATGGTCCAGGCGTCCAGTGAGCCTGCGCCGATGACGGACACCATGCGTTCAACCCAGTCCGGATAAGCTGCTGCCCATTCAATGGCCTGCAATGACCCCATGGATGCACCAATCACCGCGTGCAGCTTATTAATGTCTAAATCTTCCAGTAGTGCTTTTTGCACGTTCACAAAATCGCGAATGGTGACTACCGGAAAGTCCAGTCCGTAGGGTTTCCCCGTGTCCGGGTTAATACTGGCGGGGCCTGTAGTAATAACACTGGGCAGGTTAGGGTAGGCGTTGACCAGTGAATCGACGCTGATAACGTAGTATTTGTCGGTATCAATGGCTTTGCCGGAGCCAATAATGGCATCCCAGTAGCCGGCTTGTGGGTCATCCTCGCTATACTTGCCCGCCGCGTGGCTGTTCCCGGAAAAGAAGTGAGTAATCAGAATAACGTTGTCTTTAGCTTCATTGAGTTTGCCATAGGCTTCCCAGCCTACTTTTACGTCTTTAATTGTTTCTCCTCCATGGGTGGTATAACTATCCATGGTAAAGCTTTGTTTTTCGACCCACTGGTCAGCGCTTAGCGGTAAGCTGATGAGCAGCACCGTCAGGCTTATAAAAGTTGTCCATAGCCGTTTCATGATTGGTTCTCCTGTAAGTAATTCTGGTATTGCTCACGTAATGTATTTTTTATTAGTTTGCCGGTTCCGGTGTGCGGCAGTTCGTCAACAAACACCACGTCGTCCGGCATCCACCAGCGTGCAATTTTTCCATTTAAAAAGTTTTTAATGTCCTCTTTCGATAAATTTTCACCTTTATTCAGTACAACCAGCAGCAGCGGGCGCTCATCCCATTTAGGGTGTTTCACACCAATCACGCAGGACTCATTAACGGCCTGGTGCTGGCTGACAAAGTTCTCTATATCTAAAGAACTTATCCACTCGCCACCGCTTTTAATCACATCTTTTTTCCGGTCGACTACTTTCATAAAGCCTTCTGGATCGATAACAGCAATGTCACCTGTAGCTAACCAACCGTCGGGAAAGCTACTTAAATCGTCATTACGAAAGTACTGCGAGGCTATCCAGTTTCCCCGGACTTGCAGTTCACCGCGGGTTTCGCCGTCGTTTGGCAAGGGGGTGTCTTCGGCATCGACAATGCGGTGTTCAATACCGAAAACCGGGCGTCCTGCTGTCGTTTGTAATTTGTATTGTTCATCTTTGGGGCGGCGAATGATGTCGGCCTGCGGCGGCACCGAATGAACCAGAGGTCCGGTTTCTGTCATGCCCCAGATAGGCTGCCAATAAACATCGTATTGCTGATCGTAAGTTTTGACTAACCCCATTGGTGACGCCGCGCCGCCAACACAAACACGTTGCAGCGAGGGAATGTCCAGTTGCTGTTCGGTTAAATAGTTGTGCAAAGTTAGCCAAATAGTGGGAACGCCTAAGCCAACCGTGACTTTTTCGCTGCGTATCATATCCGTCATGGCTTCACCTGAAGTGCCATCGCCGGTAAATACTAACTTGCAGCCGGATAATGGGGCTGCATATGGAGCACCCCAGGCGGCTACATGATACATAGTGACCATAGGCATCAGTACGGTATCGCAGCGTAAATCCAGCATGTCGGGACTAACGGTTGCCTGCGCGTGTAATACCATAGCACGGTGCGAAGCCAGTACGCCCTTGGGGTTACCTGTGGTTCCCGAGGTGTAACAAAGCAATGCGGCGTTGTTTTCATCAACCTCCGGCCAGTCAAAGGTAGTGGGTTCCGGCGTTAAAAGCTCTTCATAGCAGAGCACGTTTTTCAGCTGTGTCTCCGGCATATGGGCTTTGTCTGTCATCACCACAAAACCTTTCACTTCCGGGAGCTCTTCTTCAATGGATTCCAGTAGCTTGACAAAGCTTAGGTCGACAAACACCCAGCCGCTCTCTGCATGGTTCAGTATCCAGGCAATTTGTTCGCCGAATAAGCGAGGGTTAACGGTATGCATGACTGCGCCGCTGCCACTTACGGCATAATAAAGCTCCATGTGACGGTAGGTATTCCAGGCCAGACTGGCTACTCGTTCGCCGGGCTGTACACCCAATTTTTTTAGCGCATGAGCTACTTGTCCGCTTCGTTGCCAGCAATCTGCGTAGCCGTAACGGTGAATATCCCCTTCCAACCGCCGTGTGACGATTTCCTGTTTGGGGTGGCGGTTTGCTGCAAATTTCAATAAGTCGATAATTTGCAGCGGTCGTTTCATCATATTTCCTAACATGGTCAAATCCCCTTACTGCCGGGTTACAGCATGAACAGTCCAATGGCCACGGCCAGACCCATTAATGGCACCACAACAGTAACTGCGGCAACTGCCCAATAAGCAGCGCTGTGCTTCTCGTTACAAATAGCGCGAATAGTTGTGACCACGTAACCGTTGTGAGGTAAAGAGTCGAGCGCACCTGAAGATATCGAAACAATGCGGTGCAGTTGCTCCGGGTTAACGCCTGCGGCCATATAATGCGGACCGACTTCAGGTAATGCGATAGCCTGGCCACCGGATGCCGAGCCGGTTAACCCGGCAATAACGCTGACAGCAACTGCGGCGCCGACTAATTCATTGCCAGGCAAGCTGGTCATGGCGGTAACGGCAGCATCAAAGGCTGGTGTAATTTTGGCGATACTGCCAAAGCCAACCACTGCAGCGGTATTACCAATTGCGACTAATGCCCCGGTCGTGGCTTCATGAATGGCGGTTTGTGGTTTATGAAAGTGCTTAAAGTTTATGACTGCAATAGCAATTACACCGCCCAGCAAAGCAACGATCAGGGCGTTCTGTTGCAAGGTGTCGTGAAAGGTGAAAGAGAGCCCCAGTACAACTAACAGTGGAATTAAGCCGCTAATGGGTGAAGGCAACTTGCGTTCCAGCAATATCGGGTCGCCTTCACGCGCTTCGAATTTTTCACCATTTGCTATGGCGCGGTTAATTATTTTTCTTAACCACCAGTAGCCGAAGGTTGCCATTAATACGGCGACCACCAGACTAACTTCCCAGGCAGCATAAGGCGAAGTGCCTAGGTATTTAACTGGAATCCAGTTTTGGATTTCCGGTGACCCTGCTGAGGTCATAGTAAAAGTAACAGACCCAAACGCCAATGCGGCCGGAATAAAACGACGAGGTAAGTTGGCATCTTTAAATAAACTGAGCGCCATTGGATAAACCGAAAAAGCGACAACAAACACGCTGACACCGCCGTAGGTTAGAATTGCGCAGGCTAACACCACTGCGAGCACAGCTTGCTTACGACCTAACTTATTGATTATCCAACGGGCGACACTGTCGGCAGCACCCGTGTCTTCCATGAACTTACCAAACATAGAGCCGAGTAAGAACATAAAGAACCAGGCTGCGACAAAGCTGGCAAAACCATCCATATAGGCGCTGACGAAGTTGACCTCGCCGGTCAGTAGCGGCACTCCGCTACACAATGCAACTATAACAGCGCATAGAGGGGCACTGATAAACAGGTTCATCCCTCTTAAAGTGAGTACGATAAGCAACACAAGGCCGCCAACCAAACCAATCATACTTAACATGAGTTACCTCGCAACGAAAAGAAAACGGGCCATGCTCTGAATCGCTGCATGGATGTATTGTGCGTGATAAAGGGATTTGACCCTATAGTACTATGGTACAGATCACAATCTTAACAATTTGCGCTAGGTTAATAAGCAGCCATGACTCTGAAACGCTAAATTGCTGTAAATACAAATAACAAATACAACGACATTATTTGTCAGGGGAACAACAATGAAACAACCCAAATTTCAGAAATCACTCATTGCAGTAGCGGTAACAACGTTGCTTAGTAGTCCTGTGGTTCTGGCGCAGCAGAGTGAAAATGCTGCAGTTGAAGATGGCAAACTAGAGCGAATTGAAGTGACCGCACGCCGTACCAACGAGAGCTTGCAGGAAGTACCAGTGTCAGTCAGTGCTTTTGGCGAACAAGAACTGGAACAAAGTGGCATTGAAGACATTACCGAGCTGCAGTTTAAAATGCCCAATACCACTTTTCAGGTCAGCCGGGGCACTAACTCTACTTTAACGGCTTATATTCGGGGTATTGGTCAGCAGGATCCGCTTTGGGGATTCGAGCCTGGCGTCGGTATTTACATTGATGATGTCTACGTCGCCCGGCCTCAGGGCGCCGTATTAGAAGTACTGGATGTGCAGCGTGTGGAAGTTTTGCGTGGACCGCAGGGGACTTTGTACGGTAAAAACACCATTGGCGGAGCGATGAAATATGTGACCCGCGAGCTAACTGGCTATAATGAGCTTGAAATAAAAGGCACAGTGGGTACTCATAATCAGCGTGATTTAAAAGTATCAGGTCAAACTGCGCTGGCAGATAACTTCTTTATTGGTGGTGCTTTTGCCACTTTAAACCGTGATGGTTTTGGTGAGTTCGTTAATACTGGCGCTGAAAACTATAATAAAGAGTTAATGACAGGGCGTATAAACGCAAAATGGCTTGCTTCCAAAGATGTTTCCGTGAAGTTTGCGGCAGACTGGACGCAGGATGATTCGAATGCAAGAGGTGGTCATCGCTTACAACCGAGCCTATTAAGCACAGAACCTGCATTGGACGATGTGTTTGATTCTTACACCGCAATGCCAACCGACAACAGCGTTGAAACCGAGGGGTACTCAGTAACTGTCGATTGGGATATTGATAATTCCTGGGCGTTTAAATCGGTGACGGCATATCGTGAAGGCAATACCGATACAAATATTGATTTTGACTCGACGGTGAACCCGGTCTTATTAGTGCCCGCAGTTTATGAAGACGAACAGACTACGCAGGAATTTCAGTTAAATTACAGCAGCGATAGATTTAACTTCATTAGCGGACTTTATTTTTATGAAGGTGAAGCTTGTGGTGCTTTCGGTACCGTACTCGGCTTACTGAACTTAACTATTGATAACGGCGGTTGTGTTGATACCTCAAGCGCTGCTTTGTTCGGGCAGGGGACTTATCAGATAGATGAGCAATGGGCTTTAACCCTGGGTGGTCGATACACTCGTGATGAGAAAGATGCTGATGTCTTCCGCTATACCTATGCCGGCGTAAAATTTTTGGATCGGGGTGATTACTCAGCGGATCCTATAGCTGTAAACTCGGACTTTAGTACAAAAGCAGACTGGAGCAAGTTTTCTCCGCACGCGAGTATTCGCTATCAAATGGATCAAAACTTGATGTTTTATGCAAGTTACAGCAATGGTTTCAAATCGGGTGGGGTTGATATGCGTGCGGACGTGTCGCTAAACCCAGACGCCCAAAACCCTTATGACCCAGAAATAGTCGACACTTATGAAATTGGCGTGAAAAGCGAGCTTCTTGATGGTCGTTTAAGGCTCAATGGGGCAACGTTCTATTCTGACTATCAGGATATGCAGGTAACTGTTCAGCGCGCTGTTCCTAACGGTGTGGCTTCACAAGTATTGAATGCGGCGGATTCAACTGTGAAGGGGGTAGAGCTAGAAAGTAGTTTTGCTGCAACATCAACACTGAACTTTACGGGTTCCATTGGTTATATTAATGCAGAATTTGATGAAGTCGCGTTCTTCAATCCAAACACTCAGCAAGTCGAAGATGTTTCAAATCGTTGGTCATTCCCCAATACGCCAGAGCTAACAGCCAATCTTGGTTTCAATCAGGAGTTCACTCTATCAGGTGGGGCTCTCGTCTGGTCAGGCGCTGTGTCTTACCGAGATGAAACTCAAATATTTGAAGAGCCGTCGCCGCTGGATGAAGAGTCCTATTCATTGGTAAATACCAGTTTAGTTTGGTACTCAGATTCGTCGAATTGGACGGTTGGTTTGCATGCAAAAAATGTGTTTGATAAAGAGTATCGCTTATCAGGATACAACTTTGGCTCAACCTTTGGAGAAAATATTGTGACTGGCTATTACGGTAATCCTCGTACTGTATCGCTGTCAGTTGGTTATCGCTTCTGATGCTTTTGCCAGCGCTACCGTCTTCATAGGTATCGCTGGCTTTTTTCTTCTAAGTCGATAGCATGGTCATGAAACAACCAATAACGTTAGCAGGAAATATGGCCAGAGCAATTATCGCTGATGATCATCCGCTTTTTCGAGCGGCAATGAAGCAGGCACTCAGCGACAGTTTAAAAAGCGAGATTATTGAAGCTTCCAGCTTTTCTCAGTTGGAGCAATTACTGTTGCAGTTTCCCCAAATTGAATTGGTTTTTCTTGATCTTTCTATGCCGGGTAACAGGGGACTTACCGGACTCACTGTTTTGCGAAGTCAATTTCCTGATATTCTTGTCGTTATTGTTTCTGCTAATGAAGATACTCGGGTTATACGTCAGGCAATGGCATTGGGGGCAAGTGGCTATATTCCCAAATCAGTGCCCTTACCGGAATGGCAAACGGCAGTGGCTACCGTATTAGCCGGAGACAACTGGCTACCTGAGTCAATGCGGGCTATTAACTTATCTGAACCCGATGCCGAGATAAGTGATTTCGCAAATAAGTTAGAACAATTAACTCCGCAGCAGTTCAAGGTTCTACAATGCATCGCAGATGGGTTGCTGAATAAGCAAATCGCCTACGAACTCGGGGTTCAGGAAACCACCATAAAGCAGCATGCTTCTGCAATTCTGCGCAAACTTAAATGCGTTAACCGCACTCAGGCGGGAATCTTATTTCGACAAATGCTAGATACGTCGGATACGTTTGAGTAACCGCTTCAACGCGCCGCTTTTCAAGGGTTTTGGAATAAAATGCGCGTTAATCTCTAACGCTTGTTCCCGCAATAGTTCATCGGGATCGGCAGAGTTTATAATCGCTGGTGTATCGGTACCCCACGCTTTTCTCATTGCAATGACCAATTCAACCCCGGTGTTGCCGTTATCTAAATGATAATCCGCTAAAATAAGATCGCAGGGGGTATGCGTGCTCGCCTGTCTTAAGTCTGCGGCGGTCTGTGTTTCGGCGCCCCAGTCAGTTAATAGACCAGCTGTCGCCGCCAATACCTGAGGGTCGTTATCAATTACCAGAACTCGCATACCTCGGAGTAACTGTTCATCAATTGAATAATTTTGAATAGCCACGGGCTGTGGTTCTTTCTGCCAGCCAGCTACAGGCAGTGTCAGACTAAAAGCGGTTCCTCTCCCGGGGCTGGAGGACAAACTCAAATCTATTTTCAAAAGCCGACACATTCGCTCTACAATTGATAGGCCAAGGCCGAGTCCGGGATTATCACCACTGGACTGCAATTGATGAAATTCCCGGAATATCTCTTTTTGTTTGTGTTCAGGGATACCAGCACCAGTATCGATGATACAGATTGTCAAAGAGTTTTGGTGCCGACGGAAACCCAATACAATTCGGCCCTTCTCAGTGTAACGCAGGGCATTAGAAAGTAAGTTCTGAACAATGCGCGTTAACAACTTTCGGTCAGTGTTTACCAGAGCTGAGCTTTTGTGGTAGCTAAGCTGTAAGTGCTTTTCTTTTGCCATCATCTGGTAACGTTCAGCTAAGGGCTGTAAAGCCTGGTCAACAGAAAAGAGTTGGTGATCCGGCTGTAAGTTCCCTGTGTCCAGTTTGGTCATGTCGAGCAGCATGGTGAGCAGCTCTTCAGCATGTTCTAGCGACCGTTGAATGTTTTGTGCCAATGGCAAATGTTGCTCTGGAAGCCGGGACTGCAGCATCTCGCAAAATAAGCTGGCAGCGTTAAATGGCTGCATTAAGTCGTGACTTACCGCGGTGAAAAACCGAGATTTACTCTCATGGGCTCTTTCTTCGGCCTGCTTTGCTGACAGTAGCTGTTGGGTACGCTCATCAACCCGATTTTCCAGTTCTTGGTTAATTTTCTGCAGCTGTTTCTGTGCCTCAATTCGTTCGGTAATATCGCTGTAGGTGGTGACAAAACCGCCTCCTGGCATCGGATTCCCCTGTAGCTCAACGGTTAGAGCGCCCTGCTGTCGTTGGTAATGATAAGCGCTCCCTGCCCGCAAGTAATTTAGGCGTTTTTGAATTTCACCTTCAACATCGCCGTTTTCAGTGGTGTTTAGAAGGCCGCGTTTGGCGTTATAACGTAATAGCTCTTCAACGGGCATACCTGAGCGGACTAAGCCATCAGGATAAGCAAAAATTTCCAGATAACGTCGGTTCCAGGCAACTAACCTGAGTTTCTGATCGACGACGCTGATACCTTGTGGAATATTTTCAACCGATGCCTGCAGCAGTTCGCGGTTGAACTGATAAAGGCGGGAAGCTTCCGTAGCCCAGTCAACAACCCGGGATACAGGAAACTCCTGTTGTTCAGACACAGTGTCCAGTAGTAACCGGCTGGCTGAAGTGCCAATGACAGCTGACAGTTCACGCTCGATACGAACTAGCATTGGTGCAGGGACCATCGACTGGCCTTCTGGAGTGAGTAAGTCCATTCGTAAGCGCTGTTGAATAGAAGCGAGTTGTTGGTCGTCATAAAATCGTGAAAGAAGAGAACGCAAACGAGCCCAGGTTAGGCTGGGCTGCTGAACATAACTATCGCTGTTGTCCAGTTTAGGTGTTTCAGCCTGAACATTTCGGCTGATAACAGAAAATAGCCAGAAACAGACCAAATTTGCACCAAGGCTTATAAGAACACCATTAGCAATATCGATATCTGAAACTTGCGGCTGGCGCCCGATAGAGGGAATGAGTAGCAGTGTTAACCACAAGGTTGTGCCCACGGCTAATCCGGCTAATACGCCTGTTTGTGTGGCGTTGCGCCATACCACTGTGGCTAAGATAGCCGGAGCCAACTGGGCCAGCAGTGCCAGAGACAGTAGCCCTGAATTGACCAGCGGCATAGATTCGATAGTGGCCTGATAATAGAGGTAGGCCATCAACATAACCACGACCATTGTCATACGGCGAATGTAGAGAATGCGGGTGGGTGTGAAGCTAAATTGTCGGAGCTTTTGTCGTGTCATGCGCAGCCAGACGGGCATGATAACGTCGTTAGAAAGCATAATACTCAGTGCGAGCAGCGCGATAATCACCATGCTGGTGGCTGCTGACAAACCGCCAATAAATGCGACAAGCGTGATGCCGGGGCTATCCATTATTAACGGGATGGCGAGCATAAAGGTATCTTGACTGGCCTGCTCCGGAGCCAGGAGTAGAGCACTTAATGCCAGTGGCAATATAAAAAAATTAATAGCAAAAAGGTATAAAGGAAAAGCCCAGCGCGCAGTTTTTAATTCATCGGAATGGGTGTTCTCGACGTAGCTGACATGAAACTGCCGCGGTAGACAAAACATGGACAGTCCGCCAAGCAACAAGTGTACGACGAAGACGTAACCTCCGTATTCGCGTCCAGCCAGAACTTCCTGAGTATGTGTGGTTTGAAAACTTGTCTGAAAAAGGTCGGCCAGTCCATCGAATACGGTATAACTGGCAAATAAACCGACAATAATAAATGCAGCAAGCTTTACCAGAGACTCGAAGGCTATGGCGTCCATCAATCCGGAGTGTTGTTCTGCCAGACTCAGGCGGCGCGTACCAAACAGAAAGCCGAATCCGATCATGGTTAAAGCAACCAGAAAAGATAAATCAAACCGCCAGGACGGGTTGTTATCAAAACCTGTAACAGCAGCGAAGCTTGAGGTGACAGCACGAAGCTGTAGAGAAATATAAGGAACAACGGCTATAAAAGCGGTAATGGCAACGACACCGGCCAATACGGGGGATTTACCGTAGCGAGTGCCGATAAGATCCGCAATAGATGTGATGTTTTGATGTTTGGCGTAGTTGAGAAGTTTTAGTTGTAGGCCGTGCAGCAAAATAAAAACAATAATCGCGCCCGCGTAGGTTGGCGCAAAAGCCCAACCATAATAAGCCGATTGGGTTATGGTTCCAAAAAAAGCCCATGAGGTGCAATGTACCCCTTGTGCTAACGAATAGCGGTAGGGTTTTACACGGTTGGATGCAGCACGGTCACCGCGGTAGGCAATGCTAAACAGAATCGTTAAATAAGCAATTGCGGCAAAAACGGTGACTTCGATGCTCAACATGACTAATGATCCTGATGATCACGAAAAACCGTCAATGACCAGTTAAACTTTATAGCGCCTAGACGAATGAGCAAAGTTGAGGTCATGCCTGCAGCTAGCGCTATTAAAGGTTGGTAGGGCACGAGCGCGACATAAACGGTGGCGCCGATAAGACAGGTGGTTGCGTACAGCTCGCTTTTCAAAACCATGGGGATATCGCGCGCCAGAACATCGCGCAACATACCACCAAAACAGGCCGATATAGTGCCCATGATGATAGCGATAAAGGGTGGGAAACCGGCTGATAGTGTTTTCTCCGCGCCCATAGTGGCGAAAAAGGCCAGGCCAATAGCATCTGCAACCATGAGTGTGTTCATGGGAATATAGGCTTTAAATCGCAGCCATATAATGGTGAGCAGAGCGGCAACAATTATGGTGTATAGATAGACTGGGTCGTGGGTCCAGAATACCGGCAAGCCAAGAATGAGATCGCGCGTTGTACCGCCACCAATCGCTGTCGCTGAGGCTAAAACCAGTACACCAAAACCATCCATCTTTTTGCGAAACGCTAATAACGTACCGGCTACCGCAAAAACCGCGACACCGGCATGGTCCGTCCAGTAAAATATTAATTCCATGAGTCATCAAAAAGTAGCAATGGTATGACTTAGTTTGTCATTAACCTTTATAGATTCCCAGCATAAATTGATTGGCTATTTGGACTTCATAATTTTATGATGGCATCAATTTAAAAGCTGCTATTGAGCTAAGGAACAGCGAGAATGAGTGCAACCGAGTACACGACAAAACATGCAGTTGATGATCTCGTTAGTAGCTACCAACGAGTTCCCATGTTAGTGATCGCAGCGCATCCTGACCGGTCGCGGATAGGTGAACGCGCAGCGTTAATAGATTTACACAGTGAAGGGAGTGACTACCTAAGTAGGGTAAAGCCTGAATTTGCCAAAAATGGTAATGCTGGCAGAGCATTACTTGATGAATTTATCAGCCGCTCGCCAATCATTTTTCAGCGCGAGTCGGGTGGTCGTATTAAGCTAAAAGCGCATAGCACAAAAACAACGGTCACCATTGCCGGGCGTGGTGTTCAGGACGAATATATTCTGAAAGAAAGTGACCTCGATAACGGTGTCGTTATTGGTCTAAACCACCGTATTGTTTTACTTTTAAAATTATTGCCACTGCAAGATTCCTCGGTAGATGACAACGATGTGCTGTTTGGTATTAGCTCTGATATTCGAGCCATTCGGGATCGCGTTTCTCAACTGGCCGGTATGGACCTGCCGGTTATGATTAGAGGTGCTGCCGGAGTGGGTAAGCAACAGGCCGCCTTTGCAATTCATCAGGCCAGCGAACGTCGGGAGCAGCCTTTTATTAGTGTAAACTTGGCTGCAATACACGATGCAGTTGCAGAAGCTGAATTGTTTGGTAGTTATCGTGGCGGTAGCCGACAACCTGGCTATTTTGAGCAAGCTGGCGACGGTACTATTGTACTGGAAGACATCGAGGATGCCTCGCCGAGTTTACACCGTTTGCTTTATACTGTTCTGCAAAGCAAATCTGTTGTACCGGTTGGTGCAGAAGAAACGCAGCCAATTACATGCCGTATTATGCTGACCAGTCATCAGGACTCTGGCGGCTTTGAAGAGAACTCAACGCTGTCCATGTTAATTGAAAAGCTTTCGGCTTATCAGTTATTCATCCCGCCATTAACCGAGCGTCGTGAAGATATCGGTTTGTTATTCGATTATTTTGTACGTGAGCAGTGGCGTAAGCTTTACGCTGACCGCTCTCATGATGTCAAGATTCCCGGTGAATTGATGAGCCAGCTGCTGACCTTCCATTGGCCTGGTAATGTGCGCCAGTTGCGAAATGTAGCGCGTCAGGTCGTTATTGATAGCCGCGAGCAAGAGCAATTGCACCTCGACCCGCAGCTTTTATCTATGCTTAAGCCGAGCAACTCCGGCCATTGGGAAGATGAAACCAGTGTTCATCGCAAACCCAACAGCGTTAGTCGAGATGAGCTACTGGAAACATTGCGCAACTGCCGGTTTGAGCTGCAGGCAACCGCTAAAACTTTGGGTATCTCCCGGGCATCGGTATATCAGCTTATTCAGCGTTTTGAAGGGGTTCACACAGCGCAGGATTTATCCGAAGAAGAGATTAAAAAAAGTTATGAGCAGAACCGTTCTGACACCGAAAAAATGATGTGGGATTTGCAGGTGTCTCAAATAGGTTTACGGCGCAGGCTTAAAAGTTTGGGATATGATATTTGATAATACTGAGCGGCGTTAAACTTTCTGGTAGTATAGCCGCCTTAGAAAAATTGAATTGCATTCTGGAGTAACTGTCCCCATATCGTGAGATGGTTATCCAAAATTTAATAATAAATTTAAATTAACTGAGGGAATTTTATGGACTTTTTTATTAGCTCAGCATACGCGCAAGAGGCCGGCGGCCAGAGCAGTGGCGGTATGGAACTGATTTTCATGCTGGTCATGTTTGCGTTAATTTTTTACTTCATGATTTATCGTCCACAAGCAAAACGTGTCAAGCAGCATAAAGAGCTGATGGGGGCTTTGAGCAAGGGCGACGAAGTGCTGACTCAAGGTGGTTTGGTCGGTAAAATCACTAAAGTAAGCGAAGATAAAGATTTTCTCGTTATCGCTTTGACTGACGAGCTTGAAGTAACCATTCAGAAAGGTTCTGTGACTTCCGTTCTTCCGAAAGGAACAATGAAGTCTCTCTAATCTCTGACATTAGAAACAGGGGCACGACGTGTTAAATAAATACCCGTTGTGGAAAAATCTGCTGGTTATTTTTGTTGTATTGATGGCAGCGCTTTATGCGCTGCCAAACATTTACGGTGAAGATCCAGCAGTTCAAATTTCCGCAAATCGAAATGCGACCATCGATACCAGCACCATGGATCGCGTAAAGAGCAGTCTGGAAAGCGTTGGGATACAAGCTAAAAGTATTGCTTTAGAAGAAGAGCAACTCTTAGTTCGACTAACCTCCGATGATGAGCAGTTAAAAGCCCGGGAGAGCATCCTGGAGAGTTTAGGTGATGATTATATTGTCGCTTTGAACCTTGCTCCTGCAACTCCTGAGTGGTTGAAGAGCATTGGTGCGCAACCAATGAAATTAGGGCTGGACTTACGTGGCGGTGTGCATTTCTTAATGGAAATCGACATGGACGAAGCCGTCCGCAAAATAGTCGATGGCATGAAGGACACGATTCGTGCCGAACTGCGTGAGGAGCGTATTCGTTACAGCGCTGTACGCGTTAATGATACGACGGTTGAAATTGAACTTCGTAATGAAGAAGCTTACGCGGAAGCTGCTGAGTATCTGGATGGTCGTTATCAGGGGTATACGCTGCTGGAAGACGATGAAAACCAACTGCTGCAACTACAGATGAGCGAGCAGAAGCTTGCAGAAACGCGTGACTACGCAGTATCTCAGAATATTACCATTATGCGTAACCGGGTTAACGAGCTAGGTGTTGCCGAGCCGCTTATTCAGCGTCAGGGTTCAAATCGCATTGTGGTAGAGCTGCCGGGGGTACAGGATACAGCACGGGCGAAAGAGATTTTAGGAGCTACAGCAACGCTGGAGTTCCGTATGGTTGACTCCGAGAATGATGTGCGTGACGCCCAGAACGGTCGGGTACCTTTCGGTAGCGAGTTAATGCCAATGCGCGACGGTCCGACTCAATTGCTGAAAGAAGACGTTATTCTGACTGGTGACCATATTGTTAACGCAGGCGTTGGTTACGACGAGTACAACCGTCCGCAGGTTAATATTACCCTGGATGGCGCCGGTGGTAATAAAATGTCTATGGCAACTAAAGACAATGTTGGTCAGCCTATGGCAACCGTCTTTATTGAATATAAAGCCACAGACGAGCGCGACGCAGAAGGTAACTTGCAGTTCACCAAGAACGCGGAAGTTATTAATGTGGCAACAATCCAGTCTCGCTTAGGTAGCAATTTCCGTATTACCGGAGTGGGCGCTAACGAAGCTCAGAATCTGGCGCTGTTACTTCGCGCCGGTGCACTTATCGCACCTATTCAAATTGTCGAAGAGCGCACTGTAGGTCCAAGCTTAGGTCAGCAGAACATTGATTCTGGTACCCAGGCTATTTTCTGGGGCTTTGTATTAGTTCTGGCCTTTATGGTGCTTTACTACAAAAAGTTTGGCTTAGTTGCAAACTGCGCTTTGGCAGCAAACCTGATTCTTATTATCGGTGTTATGTCGATGATTCCGGGAGCAACACTGACCTTACCGGGTATGGCAGGTATTGTACTGACGGTTGGTATGGCAGTCGATGCTAACGTACTGATTTTTGAGCGTATACGCGAAGAAATAAAAGCAAAACGAAGCCCTCAACAGGCAATTCATCACGGTTATGACAGTGCCTTGTCGACCATTGCCGATGCGAACGTAACCACGCTGATTGCAGCGCTTATCTTGTTCGCTATTGGTAACGGGCCTATTAAAGGCTTTGCCATCACTCTTGCTATCGGAATTATCACGTCCATGTTTACTGCGATAGTTGGAACCCGTGCCATTGTTAACTCAGTTTGGGGCGGCAAAAAGCTGTCTAAGCTGTCTATTTAGGGGGAGCCATGCAAGAGATAATTAAAACCGATGAACGACTTCCCTTCATGCGCTTCCGCGGAATTATGGGCATTATCAGTGCATTACTGGTGGTGGCATCCATTGTTTCGTTGTCAGTGAATAAGCTCAATTTAGGGTTGGATTTTACTGGCGGAACCTTGCTTGAAGTTGGATTTGAAAGTGCAGCTGATTTAAGTCGTGTCCGTGGTGCATTAGATGAAAGTGATTTCGGTGACGCTGTAGTGCAGAACTACGGGTCGCAGGAAGACATACTGATTCGCCTGGAACCTCGTGAAGGGGTTAAAGCTGAGCAATTGGGTACTACAATACTCGAGTCGTTGCGTGCCGAGTTTGATCAGACCGTTGAAATGCGTCGTATAGAATTTGTTGGCCCAAATGTGGGTGACGAATTTATCGAGCAGGGCGGGCTGGCGATGCTAACCGCTCTTATTTGTATTTTGCTCTACATTGCGATGCGTTTTGAGTGGCGTTTAGCCGTGGGGGCTGTAGCAGCACTAGCGCACGATGTCACTTTAACCTTAGGGTTATTCTCCATATTGCAGTTAGAGTTTGACCTAACGGTTTTAGCGGCTTTGCTGGCGGTTATCGGTTACTCAATTAACGATACGGTGGTGGTTTGTGACCGTATTCGGGAAACCTTCCGTAAGTTTGCTAAATTGACGCCAATTCAAACCGTCAATCGGGCACTAACCGACACATTAAGCCGTACAATAGTGACCTCGTTGACAACGATACTGGTGTTATTGACCTTATTCTTCCTGGGTGGACCATTAATTCATGGTTTTGCTACGGCGCTGTTATTTGGTGTGGTTATTGGTACCTATTCATCCATTTATATCGCCAGTACCGTCGCACTGAAATTTGGTGTGAGTCGTGAAGACTTAATGCCACCAGAAGTGGAAAAAGAAGGCGCGGATCAAGATCCGCTGAACTAGTCTTACGGTATAATTTGAATGGAGCGCATAGACATGTTGGCCGTTGTTTCACCTGCTAAAAACCTGGATTACGAAAGTGACTTGCCGGAACTGAATGCTACTCAGCCACGTTTGCTGGATAACGCTGAGGAACTGGTTGAGGTTTGTCGGCAATTAAGCCCGCAACAACTGGGGTCGCTAATGAAAATTAGCGACAAGCTAGCGGGCTTGAATGCTGCTCGCTTTCAGGAGTGGCAACGGCCTTTTAATGAAGATAATGCACGTCCGGCCATGTTTGCATTTAATGGTGACGTCTATACTGGTTTAGGTGCTGCCAGCCTGAATTCAGAGGCCATTGATACGGCACAAAAGCAGTTGCGGATTTTGTCTGGTCTTTATGGTGTTTTACGTCCTCTGGACTTGATGCAGCCGTACCGACTGGAAATGGGGACCAAGCTGGATAACCCTAAAGGCAAAAACCTGTATGAATACTGGGGCGATACCATTACGCAGATGCTAAATGATGACTTAGCTGAGCTGGGTAGTTCAACTTTAGTGAATTTAGCTTCCAATGAGTATTTCTCGGCGGTCAAGCCAAAAGAGCTTAATGCGGACGTGATTACTCCCGTGTTTAAGGATGAAAAAAATGGTCAATATAAGGTCATTAGTTTTTATGCCAAGAAGGCAAGGGGGCTAATGGCGCGATTTATCCTGAACCAAAAGCCAAAATCCGTGTCTGATTTAAAAGAATTTGATGCAAATGGCTATAGTTTTAATGAAGCTATGTCCAGCGATAAACAATTGGTTTTTTGTCGTGCTGAGCAAAAATAAAGGAGCGCACAATGAGTGACGACCAGGTTGAAACATCAACGGCAACAGAAGAAGCAAGTCGCAAAACGACTTGGGTTGTTGTTACGCTTATTGTGTTAGCGGTTATCGCTGCCATAGTATGGTGGTGGCTGCCGGCTTCTGAAGACAAGAAGCAACAAACCGAAACGGTAGAGGTTGATCAACAACAATCAACCGAAGTTCAGGTTGAGGATTATGAAGAAGCGTCTGAAGAACCTGAGCCTGAAGTTGAGCCAGAACCGGTTCCAACCGAACCAGAGTCTGAACCGGAACAAGAGCAGGCTGAACCTGAGCCAGAACCTATTGCTTTACCGGAGCTGGACAACAGCACACCGACGGTGCTTCAGAATCTAGATTCAACCGACGTCAACATTCGTCCATTAAAAAGCTCTCAGATTATTCGCGACGCAGTTGTGCTGATGGATAACATCAGTAATGGCAGCGTTGTTCGTGAACGCACGATTGTTCAGCGCCCCGACGGTCGCTTTAGTGTGTTGGAGGTTGATGGTGAGCTCTATATTGACGAAAACAGCTATCGTCGATACGACACTCTAGTGGACTGGTTTGTGAGCCTGCAACCTGATGCGCTGGCGGAAAATTATGACTTGTTTAAGCCATTAGTACAGGAAGCTTACGCCGAAATTGGCTATCCGGAGTCAGATTTTGATGACACCTTATTGGAAGCCATTAATGTCATGCTTGAAACGCCGGTGCCAGAAGGGCTGGTACAGGTAAAAGATGACAGCGTTATGTATACTTTCGCTAACGATTCTTATGAGTCCTTACCCGCAGCGCAAAAGCAATTACTGCGCATGGGACCTGAAAATATTCAGCGAGTGAAAGAAAAGTTACGCGAAATAAGACAGGTACTAAAGTAATTTTATGACCGATAAACAAGTAATCCCGGAATTCGTTAAAGGCGAATTCCCTGTTACCCAGAACCGCTTTTTACGTTGGGTGGGTCGCTTTGGCTTACGCGTATTGGGCGGTTGGAAAATTAATGGCGAAATGCCTCACGTAAGAAAGGCGATTCTTCCGGTTGCGCCGCACACATCTAACTGGGACTTTCCGGTTGGGGCCTGCGTCATGTTGGCTATGGGCTTAAAGCTTAACTACTTGGCAAAGAGCAGTTTGTTCCGCTTTCCACTGAAAGGTTTGTTAACCAAACTGGGTGGGCTTCCTATAGACAGAAGCAGTGCGAATGGTGTTGTAGGTAATATGGTGAGAGAGTTTCGCGAAAAAAATGAACTGATTTTAGTGATAACTCCGGAAGGCACAAGAAAGCGCGTAAAAGAGTGGAAAAAAGGCTTTTTGCACATGGCACAACAAGCTCGTGTCCCAGTTGTTCCTATTGCTTTTGATTATGCGCGCAAAGCCATTGATATAGGCCCAGCACTAATGATTGGCGACGAACTGGAAAAAGAGCTTGCCAGGGTTAAATCGTATTTCGAGCATGCGCAGGGTAAGCATGGAGAAGCGTGTTGAAAATGCTGCTTCGCATTTTTCTGCTCATGTCGATACTGCCGCTATTTAATGCGGCAGCAGCGGCAGACTTCTGGCAAAAAGAATGGGCTGTTCCTGAATACGCTGAGGGTGACAGCTTAATTATCCGCCCCATTAAACGCTCCGACACTGCTCGTTTCTTCCACAGCTATATGACCTCGCAGAGGTGGCTTTATGAGCGCCTGGGCTGGTCCTGGCCGTCAGAAAAAAGTACATCTCAGCAAAACGAAACCATGGTGAATTACCATCTCGAGCAGGCAAAAGCGCAAACGGCATTTACGTATTTGGTGATTGATAAGGAAGATAAGTCGATTATTGGTGCCGTTTATATGGTACCGGTGGCTGCCAGTAGACAAGAAAAAAATGGCATTCCACTCACTGCGTATAACGCAGAAGTCAGTTGGTGGCTTTTAAAATCGGCTATTGACGACAACTTGCATAATGATTTTTTTGTGCTTTTAAAAGACTGGCTTGAAGCAAGTTGGCCCTGGCGCCAAGTGCTGTTTCCCGTATCAGAAAATAACGAAACAGCTTTGCAGCTGCTGGAAAGTAGTAGTGCCCGCTCGCTGGGTCGTGACTTAGATGCCGAAGAAAAGTATTTCTCCTACTCAATTTCACGCAAATAGCCCCACACTGTGCTATGATCGCGCGCAATTAACGAACGGTTAATAAGGAAAACTCATGCAGGTAATTGAAGGTGGAATAAACGCGGCTGGTAAAAAGTTTGCGATTATCGTTTCTCGCTTTAACCATTTTATGGTTGAAAGCTTATTAGACGGTGCTGTGCAGACATTAAAGCATTATGGTGAAGTAGCGGACGACGATATAACCGTTGTGCGTGTTCCCGGCGCTTATGAAATGCCGGTAACAGCGAAACGCTTGGCCAGATCTGGTAAATACGACGCAATTATTGCGGTCGGCGCGGTTATTCGCGGTGGTACGCCACACTTCGAGTTTGTTGCCGGTGAATGTAATAGTGGTTTAGGCCGGGTTGCGACCGAGTTTGATTTACCTGTTGCATTTGGCGTTATCACTACTGATACCCTGGAACAAGCCATTGAGCGCAGTGGTTCTAAAGCCGGAAATAAAGGCTCGGAAGCCGCATTAAGCGCGCTTGAAATGGTCAATGTACTGAAACAACTCTGAGATACTTCAAATGAAACCCGCAGCAAGAAGAAAGGCCCGTAAGTTGGCCGTGCAAGCAATTTACTCATGGCAATTATCGCAAAATAGCTTTAGCGATATTGAGGCTCAATTTTTAACAGAAAATGACACCAGCAAAGTGGACGTTGACTACTTTTTAGAGTTACTTCGTGGTGTTGGCGGGCATTGCCGGGCACTGGACGAAGCGCTGGGACCATTTTTAGACAGGCCGATTAAAGAGCTTGACCCGATTGAACTGGCTGTTCTTAGGTTGGCTGCTTATGAATTGCGCGAACGCGTTGATGTTCCTTATAAAGTGGCTATTAACGAAGCAATAGAATTGGCTAAATCTTTTGGTGCCGACGAAAGCCATCGTTTTGTCAACGGTGTACTCGATAAAGCTGTAGACACTCTCCGCCCAACCAGGCAGTAACTTATGCCCCGCGATGAATTTTCGCTCATTAATGAATACTTCACTCATCGCTCCGCAAAACGGGGCGATGTTGCTATGGGCATTGGAGATGACGGCGCTGTTGTCCGGCCAATGCCTGAGCATGACCTGGTCATTGTTACCGATACGTTGGTAGAAGGTGTGCATTTTGATATGACCACACCACCCCGTGCTATTGGTCATAAAAGTGTTGCTGTCAATTTAAGCGACCTGGCAGCTATGGGGGCGCAACCATGCTGGATTAATCTGGCCTTGACGCTTCCTAGTATGGATGAAGACTGGCTTCAGGAATTTAGTGGTGGCCTGGATGAAATTTGCGGTTATTACGACTGCCAGTTAATTGGGGGCGACACAACCAAAGGCCCGCTGACAATAACCATTACAGCTCATGGTCAGCTGCCCTCGGGTAGCGCGATACCGCGTTCCGGGGCAAAGGCGGGCGACTGGATTTACGTCAGCGGCTCTTTGGGTGATGCGGGCCTGGGCTTGCAGGTTACGCAGAATAAAGTGAGCGCGACCGGACGACATTTGCAGCAGGTAATAGAACGACTGCATTACCCCACTCCCAGGGTCGCTTTAGGACAAAGCCTGCGGGGCGTCGCAAGCTCCTGCATTGATGTTTCTGACGGTCTTCTGGCCGACTTAAGACATCTAATGAAAGAAGCCGGCACTCAGGCGCAACTGGAACTGGAAAAGCTGCCCCTGTCGCTGGCGTTAACCGAAACCCTTAAGGTGGATGACGCACTTGCTTTGGCTTTGACCGCCGGAGACGACTACGAGCTTTGCTTTACTTTACCCGAGGAACATCGGGGGCGTATGGAAACATTAACCACGCACCTTAAGACCCGGCCGGTGTGTATTGGTCGCGTAGCGAACGGTGAGCCCGGTGACATTCAGCTGCGCTATAATGGTGAAGACTGGTTGTTGGCTGAAGGTTATAGCAGCTTTAATCATTTTCCACAGAACGAAGCCACTAAATAAGACGCTAAAGGAGCCGCAAGCCCATGTCTCATGCGAAACTTTCATGGTGTAACCCCATACACTGGCTTGCGTTGGGCTTTGGCTCCGGTCTTGCTCCCAAAGCGCCGGGTACTTTTGGAACCCTGATTGGAATTCCGGCCGTTTTTTTATTAGCTTCACTTAACTGGTGGGAATATCTGCTGGCTCTTGTGGTAATGACCCTGGTCGGTATCTGGATATGCCAATACACCGCTAAGGCAATGGGTGAACATGATCATCCGTCTATTGTCTGGGATGAAATAGTCGGTTATGCCATCGCCATGTTTGCGTTACCGGTAGAGCCTCTTTGGTTGTTGGCAGCTTTCGTCTTATTTCGTATTTTTGATATCTTGAAACCCGGGCCTATAGGCTGGGCAGATAAAAAGCTAAGCGGCGGTAACGGTATTATGATGGATGACGTGCTGGCGGGGATTTTCTCGGCAGTAATACTGCATTTAGGCTGGTGGTTGTCAGGTCTGCTTGGCTAAAGCAAACCTGACCTTATCATACTTCAATTTTTCTTAGTAAAGTCATTCACCTGACGTTCAATACCTGCAGCATCCAGGCCCAGTTCGGCACGAACTTCACCTTGCGAACCGTGTTTAATAAATTCGTCCGGTAAGCCTATTGTTAACACTTTCGGGCTTGCTTCCTGACGGGCAATGTATTCGCTCACGGCACTGCCTGCACCGCCTGTTATGACGTTTTCCTCTACGGTTACCAGCACTGAATGGGTTGTCATTAACTGGTCCAGACAAGCAGTGTCCAGAGGTTTTACGAAACGCATATCAACGACGGTGGCATTAAATTTGGTTGCCGCGGCTTCTACCTCAGGCAGCAGGGTACCAAAATTAAGGAAAGCAATATTCTGTCCCTGAGTAAGGGTTTGAGCTTTTCCTATCTCAATAACTTTACCCTGACGAACCTCCAGGCCAACGCCGGCTCCACGAGGGTAACGAACCGCTGCCGGGCCTCTGTGCTGGTAGCCAGTGGTTAGCATGTCCAGACACTCTTGTTCATTACTGGGGGCCATGACTATCATATTGGGTATGCAGCGAAGGTAACTTAAGTCAAATGCGCCCTGGTGAGTGGGGCCGTCGGCACCGACAATGCCAGCACGGTCAATGGCAAAGAGCACATCAAGGTTTTGCAAAGCGACATCGTGAATGAGCTGATCGTAACCGCGCTGTAAAAAGGTGGAGTAAATGGCGACAACAGGCTTAAGTCCTGAAATAGCCAGACCCGCTGCGTAAGTCACACTGTGCTGCTCAGCAATAGCAACATCGAAGTACTGTTGTGGAAATTGCTGTGAAAACGTCACCATACCAGAGCCTTCACGCATGGCTGGTGTTATTGCCATGAGTGACTTGTCATTACGCGCGGTATCGCACAGCCATTGACCAAAAATTTCAGAATAGCTGGGAATGCCTGGTGCTTTCTGAGGCAGGCTAGACTCCGCAGGATCAAACTTTGGCACGCCATGGTAACCAATCGGATCTTTCTCCGCAGGTCGGTAACCTTTGCCTTTTTGCGTCACAATGTGCAGCAATTGCGGACCGCCTAAACTGCGCATGTTCGATAAGGTTTCAACCAGGGTATCGACATCATGACCGTCTATCGGACCGATGTAATTGAATCCCAGCTCTTCAAAAATGGTACCTGGTGCCATCATGCCCTTCATGTGCTCTTCGGCACGGCTGGCAAAATGGCGAATATGAGGGAGCGGGCTGAGTAATTTTTTGCTGCCTTCCCGCAATGAGGTATAAAAGCGACCTGACAATAAGCGGGCAAAATGATGGTTCAGAGCACCAACGTTTTCTGAAATAGACATGTCATTGTCGTTCAGTACGACCAGCATATCCGGTTTTATATCACCAGCATGATTCATGGCTTCAAATGCCATACCGGCGGTCATTGCACCGTCACCGATAATAGAGACAACTTTCTGTCGCAGGCTTTGTCTTTGTGCTGCAACCGCCATTCCTAAAGCTGCTGATATAGACGTACTTGAATGCCCGACTGAGAGGACATCGTATTCACTTTCTTCACGCCAGGGGAAAGGATGAAGCCCGTCTTTTTGACGAATAGAGTGCAACCGCTGTTTACGCCCGGTCAGAATTTTATGTGGGTAAGCCTGATGGCCAACGTCCCAAACCAGCTTATCCTCTGGTGTGTGATATACATAATGCAGGGCAACCGTGAGTTCTACGGTGCCTAAACCTGACGCCAGATGGCCGCTGCTTTGGCTCACTGAAGTTAATAAAAACTGTCTGATTTCTGCGCACAGTTCCGGCAATTGCGTCCGTGGTAAACGGCGCAGGTCAGCGGGGGAATTAATTTTATCAAGTAACGGATATTGTTGAGTCATTCAGTTAGTGGTCCCGCTTTAACAGCAAGTCGGAAAATTGTTCAAGTCTGTCTGTATTGTAAGGGATATCGCTTAACGACTGTAGTGCTTTATGATGTAAGTTTTGCAGGCGTTGCTGAGCACCTTCTATACCAAGCAAACGCACATAAGTTGACTTTTCAGACGCGGTATCTGACCCCTGAGGTTTCCCCAGAGCTTCAGTGTTACCTGTTACGTCGAGGATATCATCCTGTACTTGAAATGCCAGCCCCAGGTAATGAGCGAACTGCTCAAACTTTTCCCGCCATGGTTGTGAATTGTCATTGCCGCACAACACACCCATAGTGGCGGCGGCTGTTATCAATGCACCGGTTTTACTTAAATGCATTTGCTCCAGCGCACTTTCGGTAAGACGTTTTGCTGTTGCCTGTAAGTCGATTGCCTGACCTGCACACATTCCTCGGGCACCGCTGGCTTTAGCCAGTACCTGAACCAATTGCAGTTGCCGTTCACTGGGCAATTGTTCCATACGGCTTTCGGTTAAGACTTCAAAAGCCAGTGTCTGTAGCGCATCTCCGGCTAAAATGGCTGTCGCCTCGTCGTAAGCAATGTGGCAAGTTGGCTGACCACGGCGTAAGTCGTCATCGTCCATTGCTGGCAAATCGTCATGAATTAACGAATACGCGTGTATCAACTCAACTGCGGCAGCGGCTCGCAGAGCATCATTTTTATTGGCGCCACAAATGTCGGCAACGCTCATTAGCAGGTAGGGGCGAATACGTTTTCCGCCCATTAACACACCGTGCTGCATGGCCTGACTCAGACGCGAATTCAGGGTTAACTGCGCAAGCGTTTGCTTTAAGAAGGTATCGACTTGTTCTCGTGTTGCTGCTGTTAACGAGTTAATCGTCACATCAGTTCTCCATTGCTTTCATCATTTCCAGATTGCTGCTCGGCCAGTAAGGTTGTCACTTTTTGCTCGGCTTGCTGCAACTGCTGCTGGCTGGACCATGACAAGGCAATGGCTTGTTCGAATTTCTTCAGCGATTGTTCAAGCGGCAAGTCGCCTTGTTCCAGTTCATTAACCAGCTGTTCTAACTGATCCAGAGCTTGTTCAAAGGATTGCTGTTTCTGTTCGTCTGCCATAGCTGAGTCTGCCTTAAAATCTGTAATGAGCTGCATTGCTACTAGAATGAAAGTTAATTATCCGATAAAGAATCCGGAATGTCAGCCGATGATCTCATTATTCCTGTGTAAGATGAACAGATGTCGCTTGTAAGCGCGACGTGATTGTTTAAGAATGAGCACAACAGCGTAAATAAAACTCAAATCGGGGAGGAAGACTGAGTGGATATAGCAACGCTCTTAGGAATTATAGGGGCCATCGGCTTTGTCGTCGCCGCTATGGTTCTGGGTGGGGATATAGGGCTGTTTTTAGAGACTCAATCATTCTTTATCGTATTCGGTGGCTCATTATTTATAACCTTAGCAAACTTTTCTCTGAGTCAGTTTCTGGGCACAGGAAAGGTGGTCGTTAAAGCGTTTTTCTTTAAAATAGAACATCCACAAGAGCTTATCGATACTGCTGTTGAGATGGCCGACTCTGCGCGTAAAGGTGGTTTTTTGGCGCTTGAAGAAGCAGAAATTCCGAATAAATTTTTTCGTAAAGGCGTAGACATGCTGGTTGACGGCCACGATGCCGAAGTTGTCCGCCAAACTTTGTCGAAAGACATAAAAATGAGCTTTGCCCGCCATGAGGAAGGTGCTCGCGTCTTTAAGGTGCTTAGTGAAGTTTCACCGGCTATGGGTATGATTGGTACCCTGATTGGTCTGGTGGCTATGCTGTCTAATATGGATGACCCTAAAGCGATAGGGCCAGCGATGGCCGTTGCTTTGTTAACAACGCTTTATGGTGCCTTTTTAGCTAACGTTATTGCCATCCCTATTGCGAATAAACTGTTGTTGCGTGCTGAACAGGAAAAGTTGAACCGACAATTGATACTGGACGCCATTTTAGGTATTCAGGACGGTCAGAACCCTCGAGTCATTGAAGGTATTTTACGTAATTATTTAGCGGAATCTAAGCGTATTGGCAATGAGGATGAGGACGAGTAGTTATGGCCTCAGAGAAAGTCAGAGACGAAGAAGAAGAGGACTGCAACTGTCCGCCCCCGGGACTGCCTATGTGGATGGCAACCTTTGCCGATCTCATGACTTTGCTCATGTGCTTTTTCGTGCTTTTGCTGGCTTTCTCAGAAATGGACGTGCTGAAGTTTAAGCAAATAGCGGGTTCAATGAAATACGCTTTGGGTGTACAAAATAAAATAGAAGTCAAAGACATACCGAAAGGCACCAGTGTTATTGCCCAGGAGTTCCGGCCCGGGCGGCCGGAGCCAACGCCCATTGAAACTATCCAGCAGCAGACCGTGGAAATGACGCAGCAGATGCTTGAGTTCCAGGAAGGCGAGTCTGACTTTGCCGGTGGTCAGCAAACTGAGCGTGGCGGACAGGAGTCCGACAGCGCGGAAGACCAAAAAGAGGCCGAAGCGGAAAACACCGAGGCTATGACGCAAGTATCCGAGGAACTTATGCGTCGTATCGAGCGACAGCTTGAGAATGAGATTAAAGCCGGCACGATTGAGCTTGAGCAGCACGGGCAGCAAATTATTATTCGCATACGCGAACAGGGCTCATTCCCAGAGGGCTCGGCATTTTTACAGCCGCAGTTCCGGCCTATCATTCAGCAAGTTGCCGGGGCACTGAAAGATATTCCCGGTGAGGTGGCCATTTCGGGTCACAGCGACAACGAGCGCCTGGTATCTGAAATTTACTCGTCACGCTGGGACCTTTCCAGTAAGCGGGCGGTTGCGGTTGCAGAAGAAATGCTGAAAGTGGATGACTTTAACGAAGAGCGGCTGGTGGTGATGGGGTACGCCGACACAAAACCGCTGGTACCGAATAACTCGGAAGAGAACCGTAAGCGAAACCGTCGTGTTGAAATATCGGTCATGCAGGGTAAGGCGGCAGAATCAGACCCCGTTGATGTTATCGACTGAGCGCTGGTTTCTGCCGGGCAGGACACGTATAATTGCGCACTTTCCTAAAGACTTGACGATTTTGCTATGAAGTTTGTTGTTCGCCTGCACGCTGAAATTACCATAAAAAGCCGTTCTGTTCGTAAGCGTCACGGTAAAGTACTGACCAATAACCTGCGTAAAATTCTGGCTCCGGTCGACGACTCGATATACGTCAAATGGTTGTGGGATCGCATCGAAGTCTCAGCTCGTGGTGATGACGCGGCGGTGCGTAGTGAAATCAATGACATTTTACAAAGCACTCCCGGTATTTCCTGGTTTGCAGAAGTTATAGAGAGGCCACTAACCGATTTTGAGGCGATTGCCGAATTAGTTGGTGAACACTGGTTAAAGCGCTTACCGGGTAAAAGCTTTGCTGTGCGGGTTAAACGTAAAGGTCACCACGAGTTTAATTCACAGCAGTTAGAACGTTATGTGGGTGGCTATTTGCTGGAGCGAGCTCCGGATACTTCTGTAAAACTTTCTAATCCGGACCTGGACATTGCGCTGCAAATTACTAACCAGATTGTGCATTTGGTCGGTGAACGAATTAACGGCTTAGGTGGTTTTCCCATTCCTACTCAGGAAACCGTACTGTCATTGTTAAGTGGTGGTTTCGATTCCGGCGTTGCAACCTATGAGTTTATCCGGCGCGGTGCACGAACTCACTTTTGCTTCTTTAATTTAGGTGGTGACGCCCACGAGCTGGCGGTTCGCCAAATAGCCTATTACTTGTGGAAGCGTTACAGCTCCTCGCACCCCATTAAGTTTATCAGTGTTGATTTTGCCCCTATTGTTGACGACATTCTGACAAACGTGGATAACGGTCAGATGGGCGTGGTATTAAAACGGCAAATGCTGCGGGCTGCGGATAAAGTTGCTCGTTATGTCAAAGCGCAAGCGTTGGTCACTGGTGAAGCTATGGGGCAGGTGTCCAGCCAGACTCTGTCTAACCTGAGGGTAATTGATCAGGCTACGTCTGCTTTGGTTTTACGCCCGTTAATAACCAAAGACAAACAGGAAATTGTGGACGAAGCAAAGCGCATTGGCACCGAGCCATTGGCTAAATCCATTCCTGAATATTGCGGTGTTATTTCTAATAAGCCCACAGTTAAAGCCATTCCGGCGGTTATCGAAGCCGAAGAAGCGAAGCTTAACAAAGATTTACTGGAGCAGGTGGTTCAGGCGGCAAACGTACTGAGCATGCAGGATATAGCGACGCAAACAGACGCAGAACTGGCACTGCCGGATACCACAACGGAACTCAGTAGCCAGACAACCATCATAGATATTCGAAACGCGGAAGAAATTGAAGCAGCGCCTTTGTCAGTAACAGCCGAGGTTATTGAAATTCCATTTTTTAAGCTAGCCACTCAGTTTGCTGAACTGGATCAAAGCCGGGAATACTTGCTGTTCTGTGATCAAGGCATTATGAGTCGGATGCAAGCCTTGTTATTGCACGAAAGTGGTTATAACAACGTATCGGTTTATAAGCCCTAAATAAGAGAGAAGGAAACTATGCTGGCAAGAGCCCTTTTTTTAATTGTGTTATCGACAGCCACCTTTCTCTTTTTGTGGCAATTCCCAAGTGCCGGAGCTCAGAGCATTCCGCACCTGGATAAGCTGGTTCACTTTGGCATCTTCTTTTTTCTGGCACTGACCTTTCACAGAGCGTTTGCATTGTCAGTTAAACTGTCGCTACTGATTTTAGTTTGTTATGGCTTATTAATAGAAATAGCCCAGTCTTATGCGCCCGGGCGTAGTGCTGATGTTTACGATTGGTTAGCGGATGCCAGTGGGGTTGTTGCTTACTTTATTTTGCACCATTTATTAAGCAAGAAGCCGCGTTAACGCGACTTCTTCTTTTTATCCGTTTTCTTCTTCACTTTTTTCTTCGAGCGGGACTTTTCAGTCGACGGAAATTTATATTGAGGCTTTAATCCTTCAATTGTCCGCCTGTCGAGTTTGGCGTCCAGGTAACGCTCGACACGCCCCAGTAATAGAGCATCGTGCGCTTCTACCAGTGATATGGCCGTTCCTTTTTGTCCGCCACGGGCTGTGCGCCCAATACGGTGTAGATAAACGTCAGCCTGCTTAGGTAAGTCGTAGTTAACTACCAAAGTAATGTCGTCTACATCCAGTCCTCGCGCTGCAACATCAGTAGCTACTAAGGTAATGTCTGTCGTTTGCTTAAGCTCATTCATAATGCGCTGGCGATCGCTTTGTGGCATATCGCCCCGTAGCGTCACAATTTTACGGCCGGTACCAAACTGGCTGCGCAGAAAGTTTGCAATAAGCTCCACGCGCTCACGCGTTCTGACAAAGACAAACTGCCGGCCAGGGTGCGTTTGAAGCACACTCATTAACAGTTTGCGCTTATGTTCATCGGTATCCGCTAAATGAGCCCATTGAAGAATTTTACCGCGCTCACGTTTAGGTGGCTGCACATCAATGTATTCGGGCTCAGTTAATAACTCGCGGGAAAACTTAATAACGCCAGAACTGTTTAACGTTGCCGAAAGTAATAACGACTGCTGGCGATGACGTGCCTGCAATGCCATTTCTTTTACTGTTGCGGCAAACCCCATATCCAGCATGCGGTCGGCTTCATCAATAATGAGCCATTCAATGCCTTCCAGGTTGTATTGCTCGGCTTCGAGCAAATCCATAAGTCGCCCAGGAGTCGCTACCAGTATGTCGTGTGTCTTCTCTAATACCGACAGCTGCGAACCATAGTTGATGCCTCCGGTAACAACCACAGAGGTTAATCCGGTTTTGCCCTCAAACTGTTTTGCCTGCTCATGAATTTGTTCAGCCAGTTCGCGCGTTGGTGCCAGCACCAGTATACGAGCTGGTCCCGGTTGCTGACGCGGGAAATCCAGCAAATGTTGCAGTGCCGGCAGCAGGAAAGCCAAAGTTTTACCTGTTCCGGTTGGTGCGCTAATAAGAAGATCGCGACCATCCAGAGCGGCAGGAATACTTTGCTGTTGTACTTTTGCTGGTTTGTTCAGTTCGGCATCGCGAAGAACCGCTATTAAGCGGTCATCGAGGTCAAACTCTTCCCAGTCTGGCGTCATGTTATTTTCCTTGAAATCGTCTTGTCTGCTGCAATTAACGTAGCAGCAATAAAGCGGAGTTAGTTGTCTGTAGCAGGCTGGTTGTGGTGCTGCCTACTAAAAACTGACGAATACGTGAATGACCATAAGCTCCCATGACCAGAAGATCAATATTATGCTCTTCCTGGTACGCATGAAGTGCAGGCTCAACTTCGCCCGAGCGTATTTCAAACCGCGAGTCATGTCCCAGCTCTCGCAAGTGGTTAGAGGCCGCTTCGATGGATGCGCGGCTGTCGTTTGTATCAGCGCCGACCATAACCAAATGTAACGGAAGGCCTCTGAATATCGGGCTTTCCGCAAGCATGCGAATACCTTTACGGGAGGAATCACTGCCGTCGAATGCTAACATCACGTTTTTAGGCTCAGCAAATTCCTCAGGTGCGACCAGAATCGGTCTGTGCATGGTTCTTACAACGGTCTCAAGTTGGCTTCCGACACGGTTGGTACGGGTAGTTTCTTCGCCATGAAGACCCATAACAAGCAGTCTCATGGAATCCTCTATTTCTAACAAGGATTCCGCTAAGTCGCCGTGTCGCTGGCGTAAATTAACCTGTTCAACACCACTTTGGGCGGCGCGCAATTTTGCACTTTCCAACATGTGATGGCCTTGTTCTAAGGCCAACTTGCTGCGTTGCTGGTCAAGTTCTGCTAGCTGCGCAAGCAAAGCTTCCCGGCTGCCTAAGCCGATGTTCCCGGTCATATTGGTTTCGGTCGGGTAACGTGCTTCGTCCAGAACATGAAAAAGCGTCAAAGGCGTTTGTAAGCGTAAGGCCGCCCAACTGGCGTAATCACAAACAGATTGAGTTGACGCAGAACCATCAATACAAGCAACAACATGTTTCATTATTGAATCCTTTTCCATTAGTGTCCGCCCATCAGCTTATCAACAGCGTCGGGTTTATCATGCACGCCAAAGCGGTCAACGATGGTCGCGCTGGCTTCATTAAGCCCTATTACTTCCACTTCAGCACCTTCACGGCGGAATTTTACTACAGCACGGTCAAGAGCATCGACGGCGGTGATATCCCAGAAATGAGCCTGGCTGAGGTCGATGACAACCTGCTCAACCCCTTCTTTGAAATCAAATGCGCCAAGAAACTTTTCAGATGAACTGAAAAATACCTGACCAATGACCCGATAAGTGCGTTTTATGCCGTCAGAGTCAATCTCCGACTTAATGTACAGGTAATGTCCAATTTTGTTCGCAAAGAACATGGCAGCCAGCAGAACACCAACCAATACACCATAAGCCAGGTTATGCGTTGCGACAACGACCGCAACTGTTGCAACCATGACAATATTGGTGGACAGCGGATGTTTCTTTAAGTTCTTAATAGAACTCCAGCTGAAGGTACCAATAGAGACCATGATCATTACGGCAACCAGTGCCGCCATAGGAATTTGTACTAGCAGATTGTCCAGAACCAGAACCATAATTAGCAGGAAGATGCCGGCAACTAATGTAGACAACCGCGTACGCCCGCCCGATTTCACATTAATAATCGACTGACCAATCATGGCACAACCGGCCATACCGCCGAGTAAACCTGAACCTATATTAGCAATGCCCTGACCTTTACATTCGCGGTTTTTATCGCTGGGGGTATCGGTTAAGTCGTCAACGATAGTCGCCGTCATCATGGACTCAAGTAAACCCACTACGGCAAGCGCCGCCGAGTAAGGGAAGATAATGGCTAAGGTTTCGAAGTTTAATGGAACATCAGGCCATAGGAAAATAGGCAGGGTGTCCGGCAATTTACCCATATCACCAACGGTACGAATATCTAGTCCTAAAAGAACCGAGGTAATAGTCAGCGCAACAATACAAATAAGCGGCGACGGCAGGAATTTGCCAATCACCGGAATGTACGGGAAACCGTAAATAATGGCGAGGCCAACTATGGTCATGGCATACACATGCCAGGTGACGTTTGTCAGTTCAGGCAACTGCGCCATAAAAATAAGAATGGCCAGAGCATTTACGAAACCGGTGACCACCGAGCGCGAGACAAAGCGCATAAGCTCGTCCAGTTTAAGGTAGCCGGCAGCAATTTGCAGCAACCCGGTCAGTAAGGTGGCCGCCAACAAGTACTCAAGCCCATGCTCTTTGACCAGCGACGCCATAAGCAACGCCATGGCGGCGGTTGCGGCAGATATCATCCCCGGACGACCGCCGGTAAAGGCAATAACAACGGCAATACAGAAAGAGGCATACAGGCCCACTTTAGGGTCAACGCCGGCGATGATAGAGAATGCGATGGCTTCAGGAATAAGCGCTAGAGCAACGACAATACCTGAGAGCAAATCACCACGTATATTAGAAAACCAGTTCTGCTGGATAGACTTCAACATAGATAGATAACACCAAATTTTAATCGTAAATATAAAGCGGCCGGAATGGCCAGAAAAGCAGTGAACAGCCTACTGCGCACCTGTGACAGGAAAGTGACGGCTAGGGTGGCGTAATACGCGTCAGCACGTAGGTGGCTCCTTATAGTTTGAGGCTGGTCAAAAAAAGAGCGCGAATTTTAGCATAAAATGTGCCAACTACAACCGAAAAAATTATTTTCGGTTGCTGTCTGGTGCATTGCGTTGTGACGGGTCACTTTTAAATTCGCTGACCAGCTTGCGCGGGTTCAGCGCTTCGCGTTGCTTTTGTGCCGCCTCGGCCCACCAGAATAACTGATTCAGAGTGCGGCCGAAATATTGGATCCAGCGCTCAGTGTCTTCAACCTCCTGAGTGAATTTGCCGTTTTCCTCAAACACGGTTTGCGCTTTAGGCACGTGGATCATAGCGGATACCGGCAGGCAGCCTAATTCAGACAGGAAGGTGCGCATATTAACCGCCGCGCGAACGCCACCCCACTGACCAGCCGAGTAAGTCACAATGGCACTGGGTTTATAAGAGTACAAAGACGCACCGAAGTGGTTCAGTAAGTTTGCTAAGGCAGGACTCATGGAGTGGTTGTACTCAGGGCTGACCACCACGTAAGCATCGGCGGCTTCTATTTTTTTAGCCAGGGCGTCCAATTGCTCTGGAACGTCTTTTTCATGGTATGAAAAATGTGGCTTAAAAACATCGTCAAATGAGTAATCTAAAGGGTCAATAAGTTCGACCTCTGCGTTATCGAAGCTTTGCTCCAGGTAGTTAACACAGGCCTTTGCGACACGTTCGCCCAACCTGGCTGGTTTGGGTGGAGTGCTGTCACGTACCGTGCCTAAAAACACTAAATATTTCATTGTGGTTCCTCCTTAACTGAATCCCGCGCTGGTAAAAAACTAATAGCGGCGGTGGATAATAGCAATAACAGCGTTGATATCATTAGGCAAGCAACCAGCCCCCATTGCTGATACACCCAACCGGATAAAACGGTACCCAATAGACGCCCGGCGGCATTGGCCATGTAGTAAAAGCCAACATCTAAAGATACGCCGTCGGCGCGTGAGTAAGAGACAATAAGGTAACTGTGCAGCGACGAATTAATGGCAAACAGAATGCCGAACAGTCCTAAGCCAATAATAATGCTCTGGGTAACGGGTAAGCCCTGCCAAAGTGCCAGAGCAAGCGCTATAGGGCTAAGAGTCAGTAGCGCATTCCATACCACGGCCTGAGTTTTCGGTACATCATTGCCCGTTTTTGTGAATTTAGGCGCAATGCTTTGCACAAAACCGTAGCCAATAACCCACAAGGCCAAAAAGCTGCCGACTTGCCAGTGGTTCCAGTCCAGCTGGCTGGCTAAGAACACGGGTAAGGCAACCACAAACCAGACGTCGCGGGCACCAAAGAGTAAAAAGCGAGCGCCCGATAAAATATTGATAGGTCGGCTTTTCGATAAAATGTCCTTAAACTTAGGCTTGAACTTGGCCTTACCCGACTCTTTTTTCAGGAAAATTAAACTGGCTACCCAGACCAGGCTGAGCATAACCGCCATGGCGAGCACGGCACCCTGGAAGCCAATTAAGGTAAGCAACAAGCCACCAAGGAAAAAGCCAACGCCTTTTAAGGTGTTTTTTGAACCGGTTAGTATGGCGACCCACTTATATAGCTGGCCTTGTTTGTCGTCCGGCACCAGCAGTTTAATGGTGCTTTTGGCGCTCATTTTATTGAGGTCTTTGGCAATGCCAGACAACGCCTGTGCGGCCATCACCCAAATGACGGTGAGCATAGAACCCGGTACAAGCAGCATGGCAAGCGCCACAATCTGTATACCGAGCCCAATGTTCATGGTGCGATTGAGCCCCCAACGAGCCCCCAGCCAGCCACCAAATAAGTTGGTGACTATGCCGAAAAACTCGTAGAACAGGAACAACATAGCCACTTCAAGCGCACTGTAACCCAACTGGTGGAAGTGCAGCACCACCAGCATGCGCAGTGCGCCGTCGGTCAGGGTAAAAGCCCAGTAGTTACCCGTAACAATTAAGTATTGGCGTATAGCCGGCGACAGCTGACTCAGCATTAGCCGACCTTTTCGACCAGTTCAACCGCGCGGTTGGCATAACCCCATTCATTGTCGTACCAGGCATAAATTTTCACGTGCGTGCCGTTAATAACCTTGGTCGACAGCGCATCCACAATGCTGGAGCGAGGGTCGGTTTTGTAATCTATTGATACTAACGGTCGCTTTTCATAGCCAAGAATGTTTTTGAGTTCGCCTTCAGAAGCCTCTTTCATCCAGCCATTAATTTCTTCAACAGAAGTGGCTTTTTCCACCTCGAACACGCAGTCGGTTAATGACGCGTTTGCTAGAGGTACACGTACCGCGTGTCCGTCAATTTTGTCCTTAAGTTCCGGGAAAATCTCCACAATGGCGGTTGCCGAACCGGTGGATGTCGGAATAAGGCTCATGCCACAGGCGCGTGCGCGCCGTAAGTCTTTGTGTGGCGCGTCCAGAATGGTCTGCGTATTGGTTAAATCATGAATGGTGGTAATTGACGCATGCTTAATACCAATTTTGTCCTGCAGTACTTTGACCACAGGTGCCAGACAGTTGGTGGTGCAGGATGCAGCGGTGAGTATTTGATGCTTCTCAGGGTCGTAAAGGTGATCATTAACGCCCAAAACAATGTTCAGCGCGCCGGGCTCTTTGACCGGAGCTGAAACCACCACGCGCTTAACGCCCTGTGACAGGTAGTCGTTGAGCACTTTCACTGTTTTCATCTTGCCGGAGGCTTCCAGAACCACATCACAACCACTCCAGTCATTGTCAGCAATGGTTTTGTGTTGAGTGAAAGTTATGCGTTCATCACCAATTTGAATGGCGTTGTCCTGACCTTCGGCTTCATAACCCCAGCGACCATGTACCGAGTCAAAATTCAGTAAATGGGCAAAAGTAGCCGCATCAGCGCCCGGGTCATTCACCTGAGCAATTTCCAGATCAGGGTTTTCCCATGCTACGCGAAGCGCCAAACGACCAATACGACCCAAACCGTTAATTCCAACCTTAATAGTCATAAAAGACTCCTTTTGTGTATCTCTTACCTGCCTGCTATAGGGCTCGGGGGGAGTTTGCTGTCTTGTTTCGCTTAAGCATTGCGCCCCCTATGGCGGAGACGCTACAAGCTCATCCATGAGGGCTTGACGAAGGCCATCCTTGGCCTTCGACACTCCACCACAGGGGGCGCAACACTCATAACGCTTACAAGACAACAAACTCCCCCTCCAATATCTAAAGGGTTTTTGCGCTCATCACTCCACGCCTTAACTTGATGCAAACCAGTGTTTGGTTTTATTCGCGAACCAGACTAATGAGAGCATTACCGGTACTTCTACCAGCACACCAACAACCGTGGCTAACGCTGCACCGGACTGTAAACCAAAAAGGCTGATAGCAACGGCTACTGCTAACTCGAAAAAGTTTGAGGTACCAATTAAGCAGGCCGGAGCCGCAATGCGGTGGGGCAGCTTAATGAGTAACGCAATAATAAAGGTAATAGCAAAAACGCCGTACGTCTGTACCAATAATGGCGTAGCAATCATGGCGATATCCAGCGGACGGCTCAGCAAAACCTCGGCTTGAAAACCAAACAGCAACACCACAGTCAGAAGCAGACCCACAATTGACCAGGGCTTCATGTTCTGGTCAAAGTTCGCGAGTGCTTTATCACTGTCTGAATTTGAGCGTGTAATGTACTGACGCGTTATAAATCCGGCAATAAGCGGGGCAATAACATAGAGCCCCACACTTAATAGCAGGGTTTGCCAGGGCACAATAATATCGGTAACACCGAGTAACAAGGCGGCAATAGGCGCAAAGGCGAAAATCATAATAATATCGTTAACCGACACTTGTACCAGCGTGTAGTTAGCGTCGCCTTTGGTCAGCTGGCTCCAGATAAAAACCATGGCAGTACAGGGCGCAACACCTAATAAAATGACTCCGGCCAGGTATTCATTTGCAGTTTCGGGCTCAATAAAGTCGGCAAATATACCTTTGAAGAATAACCAGCCCACCAAGGCCATGGTAAAAGGTTTCACGAGCCAGTTAATGACAACCGTCAGAATTAAACCTTTGGGCTCTTTCGCTATTTGCGTGATAGCAGCAAAGTTCACCTGCACCATGACCGGGTAAATCATCAGCCAGATAAGTACTGCAATAATTAAGTTAACCTGAGCAAATTCAAAAGCTGAAAGCCATTCGAAAACGCTAGGGAAGAAGCTGCCCAGGGCGGTTCCGGCAATAATAGCTAAAGCTACCCAGGCAGAGAGAAAACGTTCAAACACACCCATTATCGATGTCCTTTATCAGTTGGGGATTATAGTCGGCGGTGGTGATAATGATTTTACGCATCCAGTCAGGCAGTGCCGGATTCAGCTGGTAGTAAACCCAGCGTTGGTCTTTGCGGTCAATCAATAGGCCGTATTCGCGTAGCTGTGCCAAATGGCGCGAAACCTTAGGCTGCGACATGGCGGTAGCATCAACAAACTCGCATACACACAGTTCTTGGTGTTTTGCTAACAGGCTTATCATGGTTAAACGTAGCGGGTCCGACATAATTTTGAAGAAATCTTCCGGTGCATTAAATAAATGCGGGTTGCCAATGTTTTTGCGCAAAATGAGCAAAAACATTTTGATACGCTCACTCAGTTCATGAGCGGTCTTCTTAAAGGCATTGGGCTTTTTACTGTTTACCGGATCGGGGAAGTTCCAGGCGATAAAGTGATTTTCTTTGTATTGTAGCTGGCATTCAGAGCGGGCGCGGTCACACAGGCTGATAGCGTAATCAAATTCATCAATGCTTAAATCTGAGATGGTCTTTGAGCATAACCCTTCGGTACTAATCCCAAGGGCTTGCAGCGCTTCAATAGCTTTAGGTTCAGGCTGGGTTGGTTCAGTGCCAGCACTGTAAACTTCCAGCTCATCATTACCAAACTGTCGCAAAATGGCTTCGGCCATTAAAGAGCGAGCCGAGTTGGCGGTACAGAGAAATAGAACCTTCATGGTCATGGGTATCACCATATATTCGATATTTCATATATATGGTAGATCGAATATGTAGAAGGTGCAACAGGATAGGGACTGAACCAAGAGCGCCATCCGTGGCGCTGCACACCTTCACCGTGGTCCACTGTAACCGTCGTACGCGCTCCTGTTTCAGTCCCTATCCTAATATCAATGCCAGGCTGGATCTCGCAGATGTAGATAGGGCAGGTTGCTCACTTTAAGCGTTATGAATGTTGAGCCCCTTGTGGCGGAGTGTCGAAGGCCAAGGATGGCCTTCGTCAAGCGTTCATGGATGAACTCGTAGCGTCTCCGTCACAAGGGGCTCAATGTTCAAGCGAAAAAAGTGAGCAACCTGTCCCGTTAGCGCCCAGGCTACAGCCCCAGCACCTCTTTGCCTTGGTCAAAGGTGACGTCAACTGGTATGCCGGCGTCGGTTAGTTTGTCCAGGTCGGCTTTTAACTGTGGGCTGACAACGCCTAGCGTTGCGACTAGTTCAGCTACGCCGTTGTAATCGCCGTCGCCTTGTAGTGTCAGAATTTTTTCTGACAGGCTGTTCATGGCGCCACGCATTTTTTCCATGTTAATGGCGTATTGGCCGCTGGCGTTACGCTCAAAGGCACCTGCGTCGGCAAAGTAGTTAAAGCGGATCATGTTGGCTTTGCCGTGCGCACTTGAAGCACCAAAACGAACGGAGCGGAAAATACTGGCCATAAAGGTGGTGTAGTAGTCTTTCAGTTCGCCTTCGGCTAGAACGCCTTGCTCGAATAACTGAGTCACCATGTACAAACCCAGAATATCGGCTTTGCCTTCTTCTAAAGCCGAAGCGTGTTCTTTTAACGCTGAGCGCACGGTGCCTTTGTCATTCAGAGTATTTTTAATGCCTAAGCCGTGAGCCACTTCGTGAAACATGGTGTTGGCAAAAAAGGCGTTGAAGGTAATGTCTTCACGTTGCTCGGGTACAATGAGCTGTTCGGCAATTGGCACCAGAATTTTATCGAACTTAGCTTGCATGGCGTTTTTAAGTTGCAGGCGACGTGTACCTTTTTCTAACTGAACTTCTTCGTCATTAGGCAGGTTAATGGCAATGGTTTTGCTACCGGCATTGGAGTGACCAGCATAATACACCACATCGTATGCGTTTAGCTGAGCGTTAGCGCCGGGTTTTTCGGCTTTGTAAGCGGGCTCAACCGGTAAACCTTCCTGTAATTGCGGCAGGTACTCAGCATATTTTTCCAGACGCTGGCTCCAGGCTTTATCTTTTATTAACACGTAAGACTCAAAAGCGGTTTTGTAACCAAATAAATGGTCTTCATAATTCTCAATAGGACCGATAACCACATCAATATCGTTACCTGTCATGTCCATCCAGGCCATATCGGAAGGCTGGTATTCATTGCTTAAAAAGGCATCGGCGCGTAAACGCAGGTACTCTGAGAAATCGTCGTTTTCTGCTAAATCAGCAGCTTCACGCAGTAAATCAGCAGCTTTCGTTAAAGACTCTTTATAAGCTTCTGAGTAGGCTACTGTTTTCAATTCGCCTTCATCGTCGCGACGCAACAAGGTATATAAGCTGTCTTTGTCCGCAAGCTCTGCGTTTTCAAATTCCGTTTTGGTCATGTCGGCAGGGTAAAAGTTGGCGCCTGCCGGTTTGTCTTCAAAACCGGTTAAGAAAGGCTGGTTATTGTTTAGCCTATCCCATGGTCCGTAGTTAATAACAGTAAACTCGCGGGCTTTTTCTTCCACTTGGTTTAAAAGTTTTTGTTTATCACCCGGAAACGCCTGCTGCCAAAACAGGTTGTCCATAATTTTTGACGCGTCTATGAGTAAACCAACCATTTTTTTCTGCTCGCCTGATAAATGCGACAGGTCTGTTTTTAGTTGGTAGGGCGTATAAATATCCAGTCTTTGTTCTGTCCCCTCAACTAATTCGTAGTGACCTTTTTGTCCGCTATCAGGGCTTTGTGTGGTGGTTTGAGGCTCGCTGCAACCCATTAAAACCAGCGCAAGTGGTGCTAAGCTAAACAGTGTTTTTTTCATAATAGGACGTTTCTAAAAATTGAGTTGTTGTAAAGTTCTGTTAATCTACTTCCAAGCTTTTTCAGAAGCAAGAAAACCATAATAATAAGGAACTAAAATGTCATCGCAAAATGCACTCTACCTGCTAATTGACGAGCGACTCAGACGTGATGAATTAAAACTTCCCGGCTTACCTGAAACGGCAGAGCAAGTGCGTAATGCCACCATGGATCCAGACTGCAACCTGCACGACCTCAGTCATATTATCCAGCAAGATACCGTTTTGACAGCGCGGCTTATTCGCCTGGCCAACAGTGCTTATCTTGGCGGCCGAAATAAAGCCGAAAGCTTAATGCAGGCGTTAACTCGTATTGGTATGCGGCGCATTCGGACACTGGCACTCGCGATGGCTATGGAACAGGTATTCAAACCGGGTAATGACATAGTGCAAATGTTTTCCCGGAAGTTTATTGTCGAAAGCAGAGAAATTGCCGCGGCAGCCGTTGTTATAACCGAAGACTTACAACGCAGAGGCATTGGCCACCGATTGCATCAGGACGTGGCGCTGTTAGCTGGGATGGTGTCGCGCATTGGCGTTGCTCCAATTTTGCATATGGCCAATGAGTTTGAAGACAGCTTTGCCAATCCTTCTTTTATTAAAGAGTGTATTACCCAGTTCAGCTCAACTTTAGGCAGTAATATTCTCAGTTATTGGCAGTTTACGCCAAACTTAGTGCAGGTGCCGCCTCACTATTATAGTGGCAGAATGACCTTAAACGATGCGATAACCGTGAACTATTGTGACATTGTGCATTTGGCTGCTTTGTTAACCGGAAACGTGAAACCTGGCAAGGACAGTGTGACTCTGGTTGAGTATCAAATGCTGGGGGTCATCAAGACCGATGATTTTTGGCAGCAGGAGTCTGTGCAGAAATCCTACCGCCAAATGCTGGATTTGCTGTCTTAGCCAAACGCTTTCTTTAAATCGTCAAACAAAAGCCCGACTTCAGCGCTCACCAGTGCAAAGTCGGCGTCGATTTTTTCTTCCGGGCTAGGGTCAACTAAATCGTCTTTGGCGTCGAGCAGGCGGTCTGTTGGCTTAACTCGTTTTAACGCCATATCCGACTCGATAATAAACTCTAAGTTTTCCTGCCATACCAGACCCAAACGAGTGACCTGCTTGCCACCAGCCAGGTGTGCGTGAATATCCTCTCGGGTTAAGTCTTCCTGCTTGCAGCGAATAATGCCGCCGTCCGCTTGTGGTGAACGCAGTTCTGCTTCATCACCAAACTCGAATGGGTTTGGCAATTCAGCACTTTGTAACCAGGCCGTAAGATAAGTTTCAACTGCGTCATTCGGGCTTACCGGGCGTACAGGTAACGAGCCGACGGATGAGCGTAACAGGCCTAAAAAGTCTTCGGCTTTATTGGCTGCTGACTCATCAACAGCAATAATTTGGCGGTCGAGGTCGATGTAACCCCAGCTTTGGCGAAAACGGCTGAATGCCTGTGGCAGAAGCTGGTGAATTAAGTCTTCTTTTAAGTTTTGTTTTTCTTTGCGAGGCACCGAGCGGCCTTCGGCTTCACTGATTTGGCGTACCTTTTCATCCAGCTGGGCGTTAACAACCGTGCTGGGAAGTACTTTTTCTTCTCGTTTGGCACACAGCAGCCAGCAATTACCCAGGCTGTGGGTTAGTACTTCATTGTCTGCGCCAAAAGGCGAACACCAGCCAAATGAGCTTTGATCCGAACGCGAACAGGGATGAAAGCTGTGCTCAGCTAATTGCTCAGAGAAATCATCAGGCAGAGAAAAGGTTTCGCTGAATTGATAAAAACGAAGATTTTTAAACCACATAGGTAAGCGTTCCTGTCGCAACAAAAAACAAAAATAAGGGCAGGGATTGTAGCCCGTTAGGGCAGAGCTGTCAGTTTAAAACCTGTACAGAAAAAGAAAAGAAATAGCTTAAACCTTTGCCGGGTTCGCTTTCAGCGCTGATTTCACCAGACAGAGTCTGAGTGACCAGGTTCCTGACAATATGCGTACCCAGGCCGCTGCCACCCTGGTCTCTTTTCGTGGTAAAGAAGGGGTCAAATAAGCGTTTAAGCTGAGCTTCGGATAAACCATTACCATTGTCAGAATAGTGAACCTGAAGGGTTTCACCATCGAGCCGGATGGAAATGGTCATAAGGCCTTCATCAATGCCGTCAAAGGCATGACGTAGCGAGTTAAGAATCAGGTTGGTAAAAATCTGCGATAACGCGCCGGCCGGGCAGCGTATGAAAATGTCATCGGCACATTCAAGACGCACCTGATGGTTGGTCTTTTTAAGGTGAGGCTGCAAGGACTGAACTAAATCTTCGATATAGCTTTTCAGATTAATGTCGCGGATAGCGTCTGACGCCTGGTCGACCGCTACTTGTTTAAAGCTGCTAATAAGATCAGACGCGCGATGCAGGTTACTGTCCAGTAAATTAAGGCTTTCGCGACCTTCCTCTATAAACTTCTTCAGCTGCGTCTGCGTCAGTTCTTTATTAAGCAGCGACTGATCAAGAGTGTCGAGCTTTTCGCGTAAATAAGAAGACGCTGTAACGCTAATGCCTATGGGCGTATTCACGTCGTGCGTAATACCGGCAACCAGCCCGCCCAGCGACGCCATTTTTTCCGATTCTATAAGTTGCTGCTGAGTTTCACGCAAGTTATTCAGTGAAGACTCCAGCCGCTGGTTAGACTGACGCAGTGTATTTTCAATTGCGCGGCGCTGGCCAACTTCGCGCTCCAGTTTCTCCTGACGCATTTCCAGCTCGTTTTTACGTTGTTCAAGGTCAAGCATAACCTGACTTAAACTGGAGGTTTTGCGCGCCACTTCCTGTTCAAGTATGGCATTTTGCTCGTCCAACTGACGGTTAGCCGCTTTAAGCTTCTTCTGGGTTCGATCCAGATCCGACTGGTACTCCTCAATATTATCCAGCAGCTGGTTATAGGCCTGCTCTACCAGCACCAGTTCATTGTTGTGCTGGTCAGCTAAGCGAATTCTGGAGCGTTCTAAGTTATCCAGCCGGAAACCTTTAATTTGCTGAGTTAAGTCGCTGAGTGGCCGGTTCAGCATGCGGTTAAAGGCAATAGTGAAAAGCACAATAAGGAAGAGACTTTTAATAATGGCGTTACCGATAATAAAGGCAAGGCTCACTTTAATGCGGTCAATAGCAATGTCGCGGGACGTAAACAGGCTAACATCACCCACTTTGGTGGAGTGACCGGAAAATTCAAATATGAGTGAATCGTAGTAGCCGAAAATGCCCTTACGTTCTGGCAGAAGAGCCCCTTCGCTATTGTCATCAGGTAAGTCGCTCATGGCTGTGGTTTCGCCCAGCTGCACCAAAATATTACCGGCATCGTCGCGGATAAGAACACCGGCAATAGCGGGAATACTAATAAGGCCGTCGGCAATGGTATCAATTTGATTGCTATTGAACTCCCAAAGCGAACGCGTCAGGGAGCCATTAAAGGTGCTTTGCTGGTTCTGCAGTTCGGCAATCAGTACCCGCTTAGTGTCAAAGTACTCAGCCCCAATTTGTATCGCGGTCACAATTAACGTCAACAAAAAGTAGACGGAAAGCACACGAGTTAATAAGGAGGATGAAATACTTTTTATTGCCATAGACTGAGGTCAACGAGTTGTATAGATAGGGATAAACTAATTCATTGACTGAAATAACGCAATAAAGCAATCCAGCCCAATAAAAAGCACTGACACAAAAATGACATATTACAGTCATTAAGCTGTCACGAAAAGTCACTAAAGTCGCCACAAATTAATTCACAAAGGTCATAACTTATGAAGTTAATTACTTCTGCTGGCGCTTTAGCTGTTGCAGCCTTAGTCGCGGCTCCGGCTTATTCGCAACAGGACACACTGGAACCTGTGGTCGAGCAGGCATCCTCTATTAATGAGTCTGCCCGTCAGTCGCAGCTGACTATAGACCAAATTTCCGATGATATGCAGGAACGACTGCAACAGTATAAACGCATCATGAAAGAAATTGATGGGTTAAAGGTTTATACCGCGCAAGTCGAGCAGCAAATCGATAGCCAGGAAAGCGAAAAAAGCGACATTAATAACTCTATTGATCAAGTCAGTTATGTCGAGCGCCAAATTACCCCATTAATGTTGCGGATGATTGACTCGCTTGAGTCTTTTGTTGAATTAGACGCACCGTTCTTGCAGACCGAGCGAAGTGAACGCTTACAGCAGCTGAACGACCTGATGGAAAGAGCCAACGTCGATGTCTCTGAGAAGTTCCGCCGGGTTATGGAAGCTTACCAGATAGAAGCTGAATATGGTCGCAACATTGAAGCTTATACCGCCGAACACGAAATTGATGGTCAGCAACAAGACGTTACCTTCCTGCGTGTTGGCCGTGTCGCCTTAATTTATAAAACCCGCGACGGTCAGCATTTGGGGTTATGGAACCAACAAACGCGCAGCTGGGAAGAGCTTGATAGTAAGCACTTACCTGAAATTGACGAAGCTATTCGTATTGCCAGAAAACAACTGGCCCCAGATTTACTGATGATGCCGCTGTTCGCAAATAAATCGACCAGTTCTACTAACAACGGCAGCGGCCAATAAGGAATGATAGCCATGAGATTAAGTAAGCAGATTGCAAAATGGTTCTCAGTAACGCTACTGGCCATCACTTCTGGTGCGGCTTTGGCAGCACCGGTTCCGCAGGAACCCATTAATTTAGATGAGCTTTTACAGCAACTGCAACAGGGCAAGTTCTCACAGTCAGAGAACAATAAAGAGCGTGAACAGCGCTTTCGTGAAAAAGAGCAAGAACAAAAGGCCATGCTGGAAGACGCCATTGCCGAGCGCAATCGTCTGGAACAACGGGCGGAGCAACTGGAAACTCAGTTTGAACAAAATGAGACCGACCTTGGCAATTTAAGCGATACCCTTACACAGCGCATGGGTTCACTGAAAGAGCTGTTCGGTGTGTTGCAGCAGGTTGCTAACGATGCCTCCAGCAGTTTTGATAATTCGGTTATTTCGGCTCAGTACCCCGGGCGTGCCGAGAATTTATCAGAACTTGCTGAACGTATGGGCTCCTCGTCCAAGCTGGCTTCTATTGAAGACATAGAAAGCGTCTGGTTTGCCTTGCAACAGGAAATGACCGAATCCGGAAAAGTTGCTGAATTTACCACTCAGGTTACCGCAGCAAATGGCGATAAGTCAGAAAAAGAAGTGGTTCGGGTTGGTGCATTCAACTTGGTTGCAGACGGCAAGTATCTGGAACGCGTTGGTGAAACCGGTTCGGTTGCCGAACTGATACGTCAGCCGGCGGGTCGTTATCTGGGTACTGCAGAAGACATTCAGCAAACTGATAGCGGTATTGTGACTTTTGGTCTTGACCCCACCGGTGGTTCAATTCTGAGTTTGTTAGTTCAGGCACCAAGCCTGGGTGAGCGTGTCGATCAGGGCGGAACCGTTGGTTACATCATTTTAGCACTGGGTGCTATCGGCCTGCTGTTTGCGCTGGAACGCTTTGTGTCGCTGATGCTACTGGGTAATAAAGTGAAACGTCAGCTGAAAAAAGACAAGCCAAGTGACGATAACCCGCTGGGTCGCGTCATGCTTATTAAGGAAAAATACCCACAGGCTGATACCGAAACTCTCGAGCTTAAATTGAGCGAAGGTATTTTACGGGAAGTGCCTAAGATTACCCGCAACCTGACGTTCATTAAGATTATTTCAGTCGTCGCACCGCTAATGGGTTTGCTGGGAACGGTCACCGGTATGATCAAAACCTTCCAGGCCATTACCTTGTTTGGTACGGGTGACCCGAAACTGATGGCGGGCGGTATTTCGCAAGCCCTGGTAACAACGGTACTGGGTCTGGTGGTAGCAATTCCAATGACGTTACTGTTCGCGACGTTGCATACGCGTAGCAAAAACCTGATTCATATACTGCAGGAACAAGCATCCGGCATTATCGCGGAGCGGTCTGAGCGAGGAGAGTAACCGTGTTATTCCTCATTGAATTCAGTAATGCGATTAGAGATTTCATCGAGGCCGGCGGACAAGTTCTGCTGGTCATCGGAATCCTCATTTTTACCATGTGGCTAATGATTCTTGAACGCATTTTTTATTACCTTAATGGCCACCGCGCTTGTGTGAAGGACGTACGAAAACGCTGGCAGGAACGGGAAGACAAGTCGTCCTGGAATGCAGAGCAAATTCGGCAGGCAATGATTTCCCGCGTAAGCCTGGCATTAGGTGGAAACTTACCGGTGATAAAAGCGTTAGTTGCACTGTGCCCACTGCTGGGGCTGATGGGTACCGTAACCGGCATGATTGAAGTGTTTGATGTGATGGCTGTGACCGGAACCGGTAGTGCCCGCTCCATGGCGTCGGGTGTTTCAAAAGCCACCATTCCGACCATGGCGGGTATGGTTGGCGCCTTGTCGGGTGTGTTTTCCGCGACCTGGTTGCAACGCACCACACGTCGCGAGCGCATGAAGCTGGAAGACAAAATTTTATTGGAACGTCACTAAGGTGATGTCGAGGACAGGATTATGAAGCAGCATTTTGCCAATTTAATTGAAGAAGAAGAAAGTGCTATCGATATGACCCCCATGCTGGATGTGGTGTTCATTATGTTGATTTTCTTCATTGTCACCGCTTCTTTCGTGAAAGAAGCCGGTATTGATGTGAATCGCCCTGATGCCGCTACTGCTGTGCAGAAAGATCGTGCCAATATTTTAATCGCGATAAGCGAAAGCAACGAAATTTGGATTGATAAGCGCCAGGTGGACGTACGGGCAGTACAAGCCAATATCGAACGTTTGTACGCGGAAAACCCGCAGGGGTCGGTAGTGATTCAGGCGGATCAGGAATCAAACACCCGGGTATTAATTAAGGTAATGGATGCAGCCCGCTCGGCGGGGGTTTACGACGTTTCTGTAGCAACGGATGAAGAGTAAATGATGAGATTCCTGGCAGCATTACTGGTTGCAGCTTTTGTCACCATTGGTTTGTTTTACCTGATGCAGTCCTTGATCAGTGGTGGCGAAGGGGCAATGAGCGAACCGCCGCGAGGCAGCGTGCTGGACTTTGTGCGTACACCTGAGCCTGAAGAGGTGCAGGAAAAGGAGCGCAAGCCTGAACGCCCTCCGGAACCCGAGCAGCCACCAGAGGATATGCCTCAGCCGCAAATGAATAATGATATTGCGGAAACTGATGGTGGGGCTGGTTATGACTTCTCAGCCAATATGGACAGCGGCGCGGACATTGGCAGTGGCATGTCGCTACAAGCAAGCGACGGTGAATATCTGCCTATAGTGAAAGTTCAGGCTGCGTATCCTCGCCGGGCGTTGCAGCGCGGTATAGAAGGTTACGTGGTGGTGGAGTTTACCGTAACAAAACAGGGTTCGGTGCGTGACCCGGTCGTGGTAGAAGCCGAACCTGAAGGAATTTTCGATCAGGCCGCAATGGATGCCGTTCTGAAATTTAAATACAAACCTCGGGTTATTGATGGTGAAGCGGTAGAAGTGGATGGTGTCCGCAACCGCATGACCTTTGAAATGAACTGATTGGGTGACTTATGAAATTTAAATTCATTGCTTTTGCGGCTTGCAGTTGCTGGCTGGCCTTTGCCCATCCGGTGCTGGCACAACAAACTGAGCGGGTTCCGGCGTTACGGGAAAAAGTGTACGGACAACTAGCCCGGGCGCAGGAACAGGCCGATAACGGTAACCTTGCCGAAGGTATTTCGATACTGGGTGAAGTGGCAGAAAAAGCGGATAGCATGAACAGCTACGAGCGCGCCATGATGTGGAACTTTTACGGTTTCATGTATTACGAACAGGGCAATACCAAGGAAGCGATCAACTACTTTGAAAAGGTGGTCAAAGAGTCTCCTATTCCTGAGTCGCTGGAGAAAAGCACCTTGTTCAGTTTGGCTCAGCTGGCCTTAAGTGATGGCCAGTTCCAACGTGCAATTGGCTTTTTAGACCAATGGGAAGGCCTTGCCGAAGAAGATGAAATGGGTAAAGCCTGGGTGTTAAAAGCACAGGCTTATTATCAGGCCGATAGACACCGCGAAGCTCTGCCTCTTATTGATAAAGCCATTGCCGCGGTTGATACGAAAAATAAAATACCCGATGAAAACTGGCTGATTTTAAAACGCGCATTGCACTACGAGCTGGAGCAGCCGGATCAGGTTGCCAAAGTCATGGAGCGTTTAGTGACCAGTTACAGCAAGCCGGAGTACTGGGTGCAACTGGCCGGTGTTTACGCGCAGTTAGAACAGGATGCGAAACAGCTGGCGGTGCTGGAAGCAGCACATCAGCAAGGTTTTATTGAAACGGGTAGTGAATGGCGTCAGTTAGCGCAGGCATACTATTTCAATGAGTTACCGTATAAAGCAGCAGAAACCATGCAGGAAGCCATGTCGAAAGACAAAGTTGATGCCTCTGTCGATAACTTGAAATTTATGGCTCAGGCCTATACTCAGGCGAAAGAAAATGAAAAAGCCATTAGCGCCTACAAGAAAGCGTCAGAAAAGGTTGAGCACGGAAACTTTGCAGCACAAATAGCTCAGTTGTATCTGGCTCTGAATAATAATGAAAAAGCGGTGGAATACGCCAAACAGGCCTTTAATAAAGGTGAGCTGGATAACGAGGGCAACCTGTATTTGGCTGAAGGAATGGCACAGCTGAACTTAAAACGTTATGAGCAGGCGATTGAGTCTTTTGAGCAGGCAGCGGAAATTGAAGGAGCGGAACGCTCAGCCAGACAATGGCTTAAATACGCGAAAAGTCAGCATAAGCAGCAACAGCAAATGGCAAGCTTACAATAAACGAGTATTTATAACCTTATTCCAACAATAATGTCATTTGATTGACTAAAAAACGAAAAATAACTGTAATAATTTTTTCATTCATTATAATGTGCGCGAAATTTATACAGTTTTAACGTTTTTGGGTGAAGATAATGATGAATAAATACTCGGTTCCGTTACTGATTGCTGCCACCGCAGCCAGTTTTTCGGCTTTCGCTAATAATGATGACAGTTTAACGGTTTACGGTCGGGCAAATGTTTCGTTCCAGAGTAGTGACGATGGTTTTGGTTCAGAAACAGAGGTAGTAAGTAACTCATCGCGTTTTGGTTTCAAAGGTGCCAGTGAACTGGAGTCTGATTTAGAAGTCTTTTATCAAATTGAGTTTGGCGTTGATTTAGCCGACTCCGATGATGAAAAAGACGCAGTAACTAACCGGAACCAGGTTGTCGGATTGCGCGGCAATTTTGGTAAAGTGATGATTGGCCGTTACGATACGTTTTTAAAAGATTCGCAGGGATCTGTGGATGCATTTAAAGATTATGAAGCTGACTTAAAAAGTTTATTCAAGGGTGAAAATCGAGCGGATAACACTCTGACTTATTACTCACCGTCTTACAAAGGTTTTAGTTTTGGCGTTACTTACGTAGCGTCAGAAAATGACAATGTTGATGACGGCTATTCTTTTGGCTTGTTATACGGTGACAGCAAACTAAAGAAAACCAATTACTACGCAGCATTGGCTATTGACCGCGATGTGGATAACTATGACATTATTCAGCTAACGGGCGCGACTAAATTTGGAAAAACCCGTGTTGGTGTGGTTCTGCAGCAGTTTGAAACCATTAATGGCTCAAATGATTCTGACGGCTTCTTAATCAGCGCTGCCCATCCTTATGAGAACTGGGTTTTTAAAGCACAGTATCAGGCAATAGATGATGACAGCGACAGCGACGCGTCAATTTCCGTTGGTGCCGATTACTTCTTCAGCGGTGACACTCGCGTTTATGCCTGGTACACCGGCCGTGAATGCGACATCGCGTCTTACTCAACCCGCGGTTGTGGTGCAAACCCAGGCGTAGAGCAGGACTTTGTTGCAGTCGGCATTCGCCACGACTTTTCCTGGTAATCGCTTTCTTCTAAAGAAAAACACAAAAGTAGCCTGACACTTTTTGTCAGGCTACACTATAGCGGTCACTCTCAACCTATCTGTACGCTATGATCAACCTCGCTGTATTGGGGCTCTACTTACTCATTGGTTTTATCCTGAAGCGTACCGGCAAGTGCCCGGAAAATACCGCGCAAGTTCTTAATCTCTATGTTATCTACGCTGCCTTGCCCGGCGTTATATTCAGTAAAGTTCCGGCTCTGGAGTTTTCCACTGATTTGCTGATCCCAGTTGTTATTCCCTGGGTTCTTTTAGTCTTTAGTGCTGTTTTCATATGGTTGTTAGGGCGAGCCTTTAAATGGCCTCGGGAAGTGGTCGGCGCATTACTTATTTGTGTGCCATTGGGCAATACCTCGTTTTTTGGTTTCCCAATGATAGAAGCCTTCTACGGCAGTGACGCCATTGTCTACGGATTACTGTACGACCAGTTTGGTTCCTTTTTTGGTCTGGCAATTTACTCGACCATTGTTATCGCTTTGTACCGTGAACAGGACGATAAACCCACAGTGGCCAGTGTTACCCGTCAAATTGTGACGTTTCCGCCTTTTATTGCGCTAATTATTGCGTTGTTAACAAAGTCTCTGGTTTATCCGGAAGTTTTTCAGCGGCTCATTGATTCGTTGGCGGTGACATTAGTGCCGGTCATTATGATAGCGGTGGGTTTTCAGTTGAAATTCCGTTTGCCTAAGGGCAGTAAAACGCCATTAACTATCGGTTTACTGACTAAGTTGGTCTTAATGCCTCTTATTACCGTTGGCTTGTTGTATGGCTTCGGTTTTGACAGTACTCTGGTTCAGGTCACTATTTTTGAAAGTGCCATGCCGCCTATGATAACAGCAGGCGCAGTGGCTATTATGGCTGGGCTGGCGCCGCGTTTGTCGGCGGCTATGGTCGGTTACGGCATCTTATTTGCCTTTGTTTCCTTACCCATTGTTTACCAATTATTACAGTTACTCTCTGCGCATTGATATAAGAAATTTGACAGAGATGTGTCTAGATTCATAAAAGTGTCATATTCTTTCGTAATAATTGAAGCATCAGTTCATATTAGGGAAACAATGCATGTCACGTAGAATTCTAATAGTTGAAGATGAAGCGCCTATTCGTGAGATGTTGAGCTTTGTTATGGAACAACACGGTTATCAAGCTGTGGAAGCCAACGACTTTGACGCTGCTGTCGATAAAATTGCTGAACCATACCCAGACATGGTGTTACTGGACTGGATGCTTCCGGGCGGTTCGGGTCTGCAACTGGCAAAAAAAATTAAAGGCGATGATTTCACCCGCAATATCCCCATTATTATGCTCACGGCACGAGGCGAGGAAGAGGATAAAGTGAAAGGCCTGGAAGTTGGCGCTGATGACTATATTACCAAACCTTTTTCTCCAAAAGAGCTGATGGCCCGCATGCGCGCCGTTTTTCGCCGCGTTGCACCAACCGTGCTCGATGAACCGCTGGAAGTTGAAGGTTTAAAACTCGATCCAGTCTCGCACCGTATTTCGGTCGACGACAAAGGCATCGACATGGGGCCGACAGAATTTAAGTTATTGCACTTTTTTATGACACACCCGGAGCGGGTATACAGCCGTGAACAGCTGCTGGACCACGTTTGGGGTACTAACGTGTATGTTGAAGACCGGACGGTCGATGTTCATATCCGTCGTCTGCGTAAAGCCCTGACCGAACATGGTTACGACCGTTTGATTCAAACGGTTCGGGGAGTTGGCTATCGTTTTTCAAGTCGCTAAGCTCAGGCTGATTTAATATGGACAGGAACTACTCTAACTGGCAGTCATTAACTCATCTTGCCTTATTCCTGCTGCCTTTTTTATTTATTGGCTGGCTGTTTGACCTGTTCTGGCCGGTCATGGCTTTGGCGTTATTAGGACTGGTTTGCTGGCATTATTACTATCAGCAAAAGCTCATTAAATGGTTGTGGCAAAGTCGCACTTTAATGCCGCCGTCTGCGCCGGGCAGTTGGTCTTATATTTACGATGGTATTTATCGCTCGCAGCGACGCAGTCAGAAAAGACGTAAATCTTTAGCTCGCTTATTACGACGTTTTCGTGAAGCGGCTGAAGCTTTGCCTGACGCTGCTATTGTGTTCCGTGCCGACGGTGCATTGCTGTGGAGTAATAAGCTGGCGCAGTTTTATTTCGGTTTGCGTTGGCCAGACGATGCCGGACAGCGGTTATCTAACCTGATTCGACACCCTGAATTCTATGCCTTCCTGAACGCCGGTAATTTTGAAGAAGAACTGACGATCCCTTCGCCCATTCGTGAAAGTCTGGACATTGAAATTCGCATTATGCCGTACAGCGAAGACCAGTTTCTTCTGGTTGCCCGTGACGTAACTCAGGTAAAGCGACTGGAGAACTTACGTCGTGAGTTTGTGGCAAACGTGTCTCACGAACTGAAAACGCCGCTGACAGTATTGCAGGGTTATCTGGAAATGATGGATGAGCCGCAACAGACGCCGCCAGCCATGCTGAAAAAAGCAGTCGAAAACATGAATGCCCAAAGTACCCGCATGGCCAACCTGGTCGATCAACTGCTCACGTTGTCGCGCATGGAAACGCCAAGCAACGATGTCTTTGACCACGAAGTTGATACGCCAGCTTTGCTAGAGCAGTTAGAGTCTGAAGCGAAGCGTTTAAATGAAACGAAACAACATAAGATTGAGTTTGACGTTGCACCTGTACGGGTTTACGGCAAAGAAAACTTGCTGCGCAGTGCGATGCAGAACTTAATAACGAACGCCATTAATTACACACCCGACGGCGGTGAAATAAAAGTCACTTGGAAAACCGTAGCCGGCGGCGTTGAGTTTAGCGTGAAAGATAATGGTAAAGGCATTGCTGCAGAGCACTTGCCGCGCCTTACCGAACGTTTCTACCGGGTTGAGAATGATCGCAACAGTGCCAGTGGTGGTACTGGTTTGGGGCTGTCGATAGTGAAGCACGCAATAGAACATCACAACTCGCAATTGGACATTAATAGCTCGCTGGAAAAGGGCAGTCGTTTTTCATTTCGAATACCGAGTGGACTATTAGTCAGTTAGTCATAAAATTTTCATATTGTCATAAAGCTGTCACATAACCGTCTTAAACTGACCACAGTTCGAAAACAGTTCAATAACCTTTAGAGGTGAATACACTATGTTTCAATCAACTTTGAACAAAACATTAACCGGTTTAGTGGTTGCAGGTTCACTGGCGTTCAGCTCGTTAGCTGCGGCAACTGACGATTTACCAGAATACGAAAAAGTCAGCGGTTTATCAGGCAATTTATCTTCAGTGGGTTCTGATACCTTAGCTAATATGGTGACTTTCTGGAGTGAAGAGTTTAAGCGCAACTACCCAAGCGTGAACATTCAGGTTCAGGCGGCAGGTTCTTCAACGGCGCCTCCGGCTTTAACTGAAGGCACGTCAAACTTCGGTCCTATGAGTCGTGCAATGAAGTCAAAAGAAATCGAATCTTTTGAAAAACGCCACGGTTACAAGCCGACTCCGGTCCGCGTTGCCATTGATGCGCTGGCGGTATTCGTACACAAAGATAACCCAATTGAAGGTCTTACAATTCCTGAAGTTGATGCAATATTTTCATCAACTCGCAAATGTGGCCTGAACGAGCAAGTGAACCGCTGGGGTGACCTGGATATGGGCGAGGAATGGACCAACCGCGACTTACAGCTTTATGGCCGTAACTCGGTATCCGGCACCTATGGTTATTTTAAAGAAATAGCATTATGCGACGGCGACTTCCGTTCGAGCGTGAACGAGCAACCAGGCTCAGCGTCTGTTGTGCAGTCAGTCTCAACTTCAATTAATGCGATTGGTTATTCCGGTATTGGTTATGTGACGTCAGGCGTTAAAGCGGTACCTATCGCGAAAGCTGAAGGTCAGGAATTTATTGGCGCGACACCTGAGAATGCGTTGGCAGGTCAGTACCCATTAGCTCGCTTCCTTTACATTTACGTGAATAAGCACCCGACGAAACCTCTGGGCAAAGCAGAAGGTGAATTCCTACGCATGATTTTGTCAAAAACAGGTCAGGATATCGTCAATAAAGACGGTTACATCGGATTGCCAAATGCGGTGGTAGAAGCTGAACTGAAGAAGCTTGGCTTAGAATAATTTTCTCTAAAAACTGAATGGCCGGTAGCTTGCTACCGGCTTTTTTATAACTATTACTGCATTATTAAGAAAATATGACAGTGGTGTAACAATACTGTCATATTTTTCAACTAAACTGTTTGCAGAATTTTAGTAACGCGTATTCAAACCTGAGGTTTCTGATGGCATCACTGTCAGCTCAACAATTAGCCGCTAACCGGGGACGACTATTTAAAGATCGTGCCGCTCGCTATGGTGTCACTTTAGGTGGCATTATGGTGCTGGTAGCGCTGTTGCTTATCTTTTTCTATCTGCTTTATGTTGTTCAGCCTATTTTCGAGTCGGTTTCCTTAAAAGAGGAACAGAGCTTTTCATTGCCAAACAGTGATGATGTAGAAGCACTTGGCATGGAGGAGCAGGCCGAAATTGGTTACCGTCTAATGAAATCGGGGAAATTTGAGTTCTTTGCGCTGGCCGATAAATCTATCGTTAAGCGTAAGGCCGGCGATATCATCGACTCAAAAGAAGTGGTCCCTGATGACAAAATAACGAGTTTTGCCAGCACTCTGCCGGTCAACAAGCAGTACGCATACGGCCTGAATGATGGTACGGCGATGGTGGTTCAGCCTAAGTTTAAAGTGTCTTTTGCTGAAGACCCTCAGACAGGCGCACTTGAGCGTACGATAACGCCGCGTGTGGAGGTATTGAATAATGGCGAACCATTAGTTGTCGATGAAAGTGGTCAGGCTTTAGAAAAACTGGCTTACGAGAGTGACGGTGACACCATGATGTTTGCTGCTGTGCAGGGCGGCAATAATCTGCTTATTACTAAGTACGCAGCAGAAGAAAACTTTATGACTGGCGAAACGACATTAAAGCCGGTTTTTCATAAAGTGACGCTAAACGGTACTATCGATGACTTAATTGTCACCCCGGACTTACGTCAGGTTATGGCGCGTCGCGGTAACCGAATTCATGTATTCGATGTCGGAATTTCAGGTCAGGTAAGTGAGCGTGAATTAATGCTGGTTAATGCGCGTGAGCAGGGTAATGCCACGGGCCTCTATTTAATGGCCGGAGCAAGCTCTATATTGGTGACTCATGATACCGGGCTGGTAACACAGTGGTTCCAGGTATCGACAGATGAAGGTCGTCAATATCAATACATTCGCTCATTTGATGCTGGCTCGCCGGTTAAAGATATTGAAGTTGAATACTATCGGCGTACTTTTTATACCGTTTCAGAAAATGGGGAACTGGGTATATTCTATACGACATCAGAGGCGGACTTGTACCGGGGGAATCCTCTCGAGGCGAGTTTAGAGCATGTCATGGTCGACCCACGTGCCAACTACCTGATTATGCAAAGTGGTGATCGCTTCAGTGTGTTTGATATTAAGAACGAACACCCCGAGGTTACCTGGAGCGCTATGTGGCAGGAAGTCTGGTATGAAGGATACCCTGAGCCTGACTACACCTGGCAGTCGACCTCTGGTTCCGATGACTTCGAAGCTAAATACAGCTTGGTCCCCATTGCTTTTGGTACCATCAAAGCCGCAGCGTATGCAATGCTGTTTGCTGTGCCTATTGGTTTGGCCGCAGCGGTTTATACGGCGTACTTTATGTCTCCGTCGGTACGAAAATACGTCAAACCGACCGTTGAAATCATGGAAGCCTTACCGACGGTTATTCTCGGCTTTTTGGCGGGTCTTTGGCTGGCGCCGATAATTGAGAGGTATCTTCCGGGCCTGATAGCCGTTTTTCTGCTGGTGCCGTCCGCAATTATATTGACTGCATTCCTGTGGTCGAAGTTACCATCCCATATTCGTAACACCGTTACCGACGGACGTGCGGCTTTGCTGCTCATACCTATCGTTATTTTGGTCGGGTGGTTATCGTTTGGCCTTAGCCCCTGGGTTGAGCAAGTGTTGTTCGATGGCAATGTGCGTGGCTATTTAACCAATGAGCTTGGTATAACCTTTGACCAACGTAACTCGCTGGTTGTTGGTATAGCGATGGGCTTTGCGGTTATTCCGACCATTTTCTCAATTGCGGAAGACGCCGTATTCAGTGTACCGAAACATTTATCGAATGGTTCGTTGGCGCTGGGCGCTACACCATGGCAAACCTTGACTAAGGTGGTTCTGCTAACAGCTAGCCCGGGGATATTTTCTGCGGTTATGATGGGTCTGGGACGCGCTGTGGGTGAAACCATGATTGTTCTGATGGCTACTGGTAACACACCCATCATGGACTGGAATATCTTCGAAGGTATGCGCACCTTGTCAGCCAATATCGCCGTCGAGATGCCGGAATCTGAGGTTGGTAGCTCGCACTACCGAATCTTGTTCCTGGCAGCGTTTGTGCTGTTCATATTTACCTTCTTCTTTAACACCATTGCTGAATTTGTCCGCCAACGCTTGCGTGACAAATACAGCTCGATGTAATTCCGGAACAGAGGTTTAATTCAATGAATACATGGTTTAAGTCCGGAAAGCCCTGGATCTGGTTAACCGCCGGTTCAGTCAGTATCAGCCTGATTGCGGTTATCGGATTGGTCATAATGATTGGCTGGCGTGGATTGTCGTTTTTCTGGCCCGCCGCCATTCATGAAATGTCGATCGAACAGGCTGACGGTTCAACCCGCACGCTCATTGGTGAAATTTATGAGAGCGAGTCGGTGCCGATATCACGAGTCAGTAACTCGGGTACCATCATGGATGGTTACGAAGAAGAGGAAGTGACTCGTTACCTGATGAAAATTGGTAACCGTGAGTACGTACCTCTCGATTTTGCCTGGGTGTTAGGGCCGGCGATTCGCAGCGATGAAACACCGGCTGAACTGGCGGTTATTGAGCGCACCAAAGATGGCAACTTCTATGGCTATCCAGTTGCGATTGAGCAGCAGGGGGAGCAAGTTGCGACAGAAGGCAAGTTGCGAGAAGAGCTGTTTCAACGTATGGAACGAGCAGTCGAGCTGAATGAACAAGCAATGGCACTGCAGGAAGGTGAAATTGGCGCTATTAATTATGAGTTAACGCAATTGAACCTGCAACGCCGTGGCCTTGAGCTTAGCGGTACTCTGACTGAAGAAGCGATAAACGACATTGAACGCCGTCGTGAAGAGTTGCAGAGTCAGTATCTGGAGTATGAGAAAGAGCTGTTTGCACTTCGTGATAAAGCGGGACGCGATTCGCTGATCATGCGCGATATGCGTGGTGAAGAAATCAAAGTGCCTATGTATCGGGTGCTGGACGTTAACTTTCCTAATGACATGGGCTTTTTTGCCAAACTGGGCCACTTTTTCCAACAAATTGGCAAATTTGTGTCAGAGCCACCTCGCGAAGCGAATACCGAAGGCGGGGTGTTCCCTGCGATTTTCGGTACCGTATTTATGGTGCTGTTAATGTCCGTTATTGTCGCTCCGTTTGGTGTTATTGCGGCCGTCTACTTACATGAATACGCGGGCAAAAATGCCGTCACTAAATTAATTCGTATTGCTGTCATTAACCTCGCCGGGGTACCTTCGATTGTTTATGGCGTATTTGGTCTAGGCTTCTTTGTTTATATGGTGGGTGGTAGTCTCGATCAAATTTTCTACCCCGAAGCCTTACCGAATCCGACTTTTGGTACGCCGGGCGTTTTATGGTCTGCTGTTACTCTGGCGATATTGACATTGCCTGTGGTGATTGTTGCGACCGAGGAGGGACTTTCGCGCATCCCACCGACGTTACGTGAAGGTAGTTTGTCTTTGGGGGCAACGAAGTGGGAAACTATTTGGCGTATTGTTCTGCCTATGGCGTCACCGGCTATTATGACCGGTTTGATCCTGGCAGTTGCCCGTGCTGCAGGTGAAGTTGCACCATTGATGCTGGTGGGTGTGGTTAAGTCTGCACCTATGCTGCCGGTGGACGGAAACTTCCCTTACTTCCATCTGGATAGGAAATTCATGCACCTGGGCTTCCACATTTACGATGTTGGTTTCCAGAGTCCAAACGTTGAAGCGGCCAGGCCGTTGGTTTACGCCACGTCATTCTTGCTGATCACCATTATTGTCGGTTTGAACTTAACAGCCATTGGCGTGCGTAATCACTTACGTGAAAAATACCGCTCACTTGAGCACTAAAGTTGAGCATGAAAGTTTTGATGAATTAGCGAAAAGGTCTGAACTTATGATTTCGGTAAATCCGAGTACAAGCAACTTAGAAAAGCTGGACTTACACAACTTGCCAGCAGAACAGACTGCTTTAGATATTAAAAACCTGGATCTTTACTACGGTGAAGATCAGGCACTGTATGATATTTCTATGCGCATTCCGAACAACCGCGTAACGGCGTTTATCGGGCCATCGGGTTGTGGTAAGTCAACGCTTTTGCGCTGCATTAACCGCATGAATGATTTGGTAGAGATTTGTCGTATTGAAGGCCAGATTGATATGCACGGCCACAATATTTACGGCAAGAACGTAGACGTCGCGTCACTGCGTCGTCGTGTCGGCATGGTGTTTCAGCGCCCGAACCCGTTTCCTAAGTCTATTTATGAGAACGTGGTTTATGGTCTACGCTTACAGGGTGTAAAAGACAAACGAGTTTTGGATGAAGCGGTAGAAACTTCATTGCGCGGCGCAGCCTTATGGGATGAAGTAAAAGACCGGTTAAACGCCAGTGCGTTCAGTTTGTCGGGTGGTCAGCAGCAGCGTCTGGTCATTGCGCGTTCTATTGCCATTGAGCCGGAAATTCTTTTGCTGGACGAACCAACGTCTGCTTTGGATCCTATTTCTACTTTGACCATTGAAGAACTGATTAGCGATCTGAAAGAAAAATACACCGTGGTTATTGTCACGCATAACATGCAGCAGGCTGCTCGTGTCTCAGACCAGACCGCATTTTTGTATATGGGTAAACTGATTGAGTACGCCGATACTGATACTCTGTTTACGACCCCGTCTGAGAAGCAAACAGAAGATTATATTACCGGTCGTTACGGTTAAGGAGAGTGTCATGGATAAGATGAATATGAACAAGCACATTTCCGGCAAGTTCAACGAGGAACTTGAGGCTGTGCGTAACCGTGTATTGAGCATGGGGGGCTTAGTTGAAAAACAGCTGCAGGATGCGTTGCTTGCAATTCAGAAAGGCGACGCCGAGCTGGCCGAAAAAGTACTGAGCAGTGACCATAAAGTCAATAAGCTGGAAGTGCAGATTGACGAAGAGTGCGTGCATATTATTGCTAAGCGTCAACCGGCTGCCAGTGACCTGCGTCTGGTTATTGCTATTATCAAAACCATTGCTGATTTAGAGCGTATTGGTGATGAAGCTGAACGCATTGCTAAGGTTGCAAAAGAAAGCTTCAACAACGATCAGCAGCAGCTGTTGGTGAGTCTGGAGAACCTTGGACAGCAAGTATTAAGCATGTTGCATAAAGTTCTGGACGCTTTTGCGCGCATGGATCTTGAATCGGCTTACGACGTGCATCAGCAGGATGAACAGGCTGACCGTCAATACGAAGCGCTGACACGTCAGCTTATGACGTACATGATGGAAGACTCTCGCTCTATTCCAAAAATCATGAATGTTCTTTGGTCTGCACGTTCTTTAGAGCGTATTGGTGACCGTTGTCAGAATATTGCCGAGTACATTATCTTCTTTGTGAAAGGCAAAGACGTGCGCCATGTCTCACCAGAGAGCATGGAACGCACGGTTATGGGTAAAAAAGACTAGAATAAGCGCCGGGCGCGAATCGTGCCCGGAATGTCTTTCAGTTGCTGCAATACATCGGCACCGTTATCGCTGTCGATGTCCATCACCACGTAGCCAACGTCCTCATCCGTTTGTAAGTACTGACCTACCACGTTAATTTCGTTGTCACTGATAATGCGGTTAATGGCGTTTAGCATACCCGGCTGGTTTTTATGAATATGCAGTAGGCGTTGCGCTGTTGCGTGTGTCGGCAGGCTAACTTCAGGGAAGTTCACCGCAGAAAGAGTAGAGCCGTTATCGGAATAACGCACCAGCTTTCCGGCCACTTCAACGCCAATGTTTTCCTGAGCTTCTAAGGTTGAACCGCCAATGTGGGGGGTTAACAGACAGTTTTTCAGGCCGCGCAAAGGGGACAGGAATTCATCGCTGTTGCCTTTGGGTTCAACCGGGAACACATCAATAGCTGCGCCGGCAAGGTGCCGTGACGACAAGGCTTCGGCAAGAGCGTCGATGTCCACAACGGTTCCGCGCGACGCGTTAATCAGCAGGCTGCCTGGCTTCATACGCTCAATTTGGCGGCGGCCTATCATCCACTGAGTTTGCTCATTTTCCGGCACGTGCAAAGTGATGATGTCGGCCTGTGCCAGCAAGTCGTCCAGAGTGGGAACGGACTGAGCATTGCCCATGGGCAGTTTGTCTTCAATATCAAAGTAACGAATGTGCATACCGAGTTGCTCGGCCAGAACACTGAGCTGGCTGCCGATATGACCATAGCCGACGATGCCCAGTATCTTTCCGCGTGCCTCATAAGACTGCTTAGCTGACTTCAGCCAGCCGCCTTCGTGAGCTACAGCATTTTTTTCCGGAATGCCGCGTAACAACATAATAACTTCGGCTAAAACCAGCTCAGCAACACTGCGGGTATTTGAAAAAGGCGCATTAAAAACAATAACACCGTGCTTTTTCGCCGCTCCTAAGTCAACCTGATTGGTACCAATGCAAAAGCAACCCACGGCAATGAGCTTTTCGGCAGCGGCAAACACTCGGTCATTTAACTGGCTGCGTGAGCGTATACCAAGAATATGAGCGTCTTTAATTTTTTCGCACAGCTCGTCTTCATTCAACGACGTCTGCAGAATTTCCAGATTATGGTAGCCATGATGCCGAAACAGCTGAATGGCGCTTTCGTGAACGCCTTCCAGCAGCAAAACTTTGATTTTGTCTTTTGCCAGTGATATCTGCATTAGCCACTTACCTTCAGGGTTTGTACTCCGTCTTCACGAGCAATTAAAGCGATATCAGCGCCACGCTGGGCAAACAGTCCGTTAGTGACCACGCCGACAATATTATTCAGCTCAGCTTCAAGTTTCATTGGCTCCATAATATCGAAGTTATGCACGTCGAGGATCCAGTTGCCGTTGTCGGTGGTAAAACCCTGACGCCACACCGGGTCGCCGCCCAGTTTCACAATTTCACGGGCAACGTAAGAGCGCGCCATAGGAATCACTTCAACCGGTACCGGGAATTGACCCAGGCGGCCAACCATTTTGCTTTCATCTGCAACGCAAACAAACTTCCTGGCTACGGCGGCAATAATTTTCTCGCGGGTTAATGCACCACCGCCGCCTTTAATCATTTGGCCGTGCTCAGTAATTTCGTCAGCTCCGTCTACGTAAACGGGCACCTCCACAACTGAGTTAAGCTCAAACACTTCAATGCCGTGAGACTTCAGGCGCTCCGTTGAGGCTTCAGAACTGGATACCGCGCCTTCTATGTCATGCTTTCGTTCGGCCAGTGCATCGATAAAAAAGTTTACCGTTGAGCCGGTGCCGACTCCGACCACAGTGCCGTCTTCAATGTATTGCATAGCAGCTTCTGCTGCCGCTTTTTTGAGTGCATCAGCGTTGCCTGACATGAGCGTTTTTCTCCGTTTGTTTTTTATGCGCCAGTATAAGGAATTTGTTGGTTTTTATCGACGTTTCTTTCCTTCAGAAACGCCAGTGCTTTGCCGGTGTTATCACTTCCGGTAATGGAATGTCCCAGCTTTCGGCAGGAATCCTTTCAAGCTGTTGTTCGTTATAGCTTAACCCTATAGGTGATAAGTTGGGTTGATAACCGTTATGCCATTGAGCCAGAGTACGATCATAATAGCCGCCGCCCATACCCAGCCGGTTTCCGTTTTGATCGAATCCGACAAGAGGCATAAGTAGTATCTGAATATCCGATAGTGGCACCACGTTCTGTACGTTTAATTCGGGCTCCTGAATACCGTACTTGTTCAGCGTCATAGGGGTATCAGGAGTATAGCGTAAAAACAGCAAATGACCTTTAGCAAACGGGTGAAGCACCGGCAAAACGGTGTGAAACTCCAGTTTCCACAGCTTTTCAATAACCGGAGCGGTTGGCAGTTCACCGTCAAAACTTTTATAGACGGCTACTGTGGTTTGCTCTGGTTGCAGATGGCTTAAACACTGCTGCAGTCTGTTGGCAACATCGTGCGCTGCCGTCTGTTGCTGTTCGGCGGGTAAATTGCGGCGAATCTGCTGTAACTTGCGTCTAAGGTTCTGTCGGGTCATGCTAGAGTCTGCTTTGAGTTAAACGCTGAAGAATATCCTGAGGATAACCGATGAAAATGATAAAAACGATAGCTTTAGCCATGGTTGCTATGGCCTTTACGGTTGCAGCCTATGCTGTGCAAGCACCACCAAAAGCTCCGGAACGTGACCGCGGCGAAGGCCCTTACGAACGCCTTATTTTACGTGGCGGTACCTTAGTTAACGGCGAAGGTGCGCCGCCTTTCGGGCCGGTAGACATCGTTATTGAGAATGACCTTATTGTGAATATTGTCAGTGTGGGCAACCCCGGCGTACCGATTAAGCCAGAAGGGCGGCCTGAAGCGGACGCTAACGACAAAGAACTGGATGTGAGCGGACAATATATTTTACCGGGCTTTGTCGATATGCACGCGCACATTGGCGGCTCGGCAAAAGGCATTCCTGCAGAATATGTATTGAAATTGTGGTTGGCGCACGGCATTACCACCATTCGTGAGCCGGGCAGCTTTAACGGTCTGGACTGGGTTCAGTGGCATGAAGAACGCGCTGCGGACAACCGCATTACGTCGCCGCGAATTATTCCTTACGTGGGCTTTGGCCAGGGTTGGGATAAACCGATTTACAACGGTGAACAGGCACGCGAGTGGGTTCGCTATATTAAAGACGAGGGAGCAAAAGGCATTAAGTTTTTCGGTGCCTCGCGTAAGGTGATGGAAGCGGCGCTGGACGAAGCCAACGAGCAGGGCTTAGGCACTATGATGCATCACGCGCAACTGAATGTGATGTCAATGAGCGCACTGGATTCGGCGCGCCTCGGCCTAACTTCAATGGAGCACTGGTATGGTTTGCCGGAGGCTTTGTTTGAAGAGCAGCGCGTGCAGGACTACCCGGCAGATTATAACTACAACAACGAGCAAAACCGTTTTGAAGAAGCCGGGCGTTTATGGAAGCAGGCGGCAGAGCCGGGCTCTGAAAAATGGAACGCGGTGCGTGACGAACTCATTGAACTGGATTTCACCATTAACCCCACCTTAACCATTTACGAAGCCTCGCGTGACTTAATGCGTGAGCGTCAGGCCATTTGGCACGACGAATATACTCTGCCACGGTTATGGGACTTTTTTGAACCCAGCCGCTATGCGCATGGTTCGTACTGGTTTGACTGGACCACGGACAACGAAATTGCCTGGAAAAAGAATTACCAGAAGTGGATGGCCTTCTTAAAAGACTACCACGCCAACGGCGGTCGCATTACGGTGGGTTCTGACGCCGGGTACATCTACAAAATTTACGGTTTTGGTTACATTCGCGAGCTGGAGTTACTGCGCGAAGCGGGTCTAAACGCGTTAGAGATTATTCATGCGGCCAGCCTGGCAGGTGCCGAAGCACTGAACATGGAAGACGAGATTGGTTCAGTGGCCATTGGTAAAAAAGCCGATATGGTCATTGTGAATGAAAACCCGATGGATAACTTTAAAGTGCTGTACGGCACCGGACATTTCAAACTAAATGACAATAACCAGCCCATGCGCACTGAAGGCATCCAGTACACCATTAAGGACGGTATTATTTTCGATGCTCAGCAACTGTTGCAGGACGTTAAAGCCATTGTTGCTGAGGAAAAGGCGGATCGCGAAAAATAAGGGTGGCTTCCCAAGGTGCCGCTGCTGGCTGTAGCCCTTGAACCCATTGGTTCAAGGCGGGGAGCAAATGGTATCTGCCGTAGGCTTCCCGGTTCAAGCCGGGCTTGCTCATGGCAGGCCAGTGATCCCCTTTTAATACAAGCATCGGCTCAGGGACATAAGCCTGCTGGCAAACACCCCAGGAAACCGCAAAAGGTTTACAATGTTGCTTTAGGTTGACCGTTAACGGTTACGTTGTGAGCGTTGCTCACTCATAGCCTGTTCAATGGTTGCCTGAAGCAACTGAATTTTCTCTTCCAGTTTAGCAGTTTTTGCAGATTGTTCATTCTGATCCTGAATCCATTCATGACACAAGTTCAGAGCTGTCATTACTGCTATCTGTTCCACGTTAGTCAGTTGGGTCCGCTCCTTGGTTTTTTCAAGCCTTTCGTTAAGCGCATCTGCCGCATGCTGTAACGCACTTTCCTGACCAACCGGACAGGCTACTTTGTAGTTACGTTCCAGTAATTTTATATCCATGGTTTTTGCGGCCATTCAAAGACTCCTTGCAACTGACTCAACAGCGTTGATAAGGGCATTATGGCATGAGCTACCGGTGTTTGTCAGCTAGCGATTACGTAAAGCCAGTGTTAGGATTAGGGCAAGATTAACCAAAGGCAGAATGTGAATGTCGACACGTTTTAATTATGACCGTTTAGTTGAGCTTTACGCACAATACGATATGACGCCCAGTGCGTCGGAAGTGCAGGGCATGTTAACCGGGCTAATAGCCACCGGTAGCGACGCCAAAAGCAATGAATTAATGATATTAATGTCAGACCTGGCATACGACGGCCAGGGCTTGCCTGTCGAGCTGGAGAATTTGCTGCAGCAACAGGCCGAAGAAATTGAGCACTCGCTGGGCGACGAGGACTTAGGCTACCGCTTACTATTACCTGAAGACACAACGCCGTTATCTGACCGATTAAGCGCACTGGCTGGTTGGGTCAATGCCTTTTTAGTGGGCTACGGTGTGAACCAGGAAAATATGACCAACTTAAGTGGTGACTTAAAAGAAGCCATTGAAGACATGGTCGAGCTGGCAAAAATAGAATTTACTGACGATGGTGATGAGGAAGAAGAACGAGCCTACACCGAAATTGTCGAGTATCTGCGTGTTTCAGCCATGATGTGCTACACCGAGTTAGGCCGAAAAGAGCAGCCCGCGAACCAGCCGCCCAAAACTTTACATTAATTACTGACGGAGTTGAGGTCGTTGATGAAAGACGTTATTCCGCAGGACGAATTTAACCAGCGCCGGCAGCAGTTATTGCAATTGTTGCCGGCAAATTCACTGGCACTGGTTGCCGCCAGCAGCGAAGTTACCCGTAGCAACGATACCGAGTTTCCGTTCCGGCAAAACAGCGACTTTTTCTATTTAACCGGTTTTAACGAACCGGACGCTGTCTTGCTGCTGATCAACGACAGCAACCCACGCAGTGTTTTATTCTGTCAGGACAAAGACCCAAAGCACGAAGTCTGGCATGGCTTGCGTCTGGGGTATGAAAATGCCGTTGAAGCCTTAGGTGTCGACAGCGCAGAAGACCTGGATACTTTGCCCGAGCGCTTACCCGAATTGTTGCAGGGCATTGAATCGGTTTTTTACCCTATGGGTGAAGATTCAATACTGGCCGAGTTAGTCAGTGAAGCTCGTGACGAAGTGAGTGTTAAAGCCAGACGAAGCGGCAAGCTGGCGCCTCAGAGCTTGTCTGACTTGAGGCCTAACCTGGATGCCATGCGTTTAATTAAGTCCGACGCAGAAATTGCAGTCATGAAAGAAGCGGCACGCATCAGCTCGGGAGCGTTTCGTCGCATTATGCGTTTTGTTGAAGACGGAAAGCATGAGTATCAGGTAGCGGCGGAGTTGCATCACGAGTTTGCTATGAACGGCGCTTTGCATCCGGCCTATGGCATTATTAGTGGCGGCGGTGCAAACGCCTGCATTTTGCATTACACCGACAACCGCGACGTACTGCACGACGGCGATTTGCTATTAGTGGATGCCGGTGCCGAATATCAGGGCTATGCCGCCGATATTACCCGTACTTTCCCGGTGAATGGCCAGTTCAGTGAGCCGCAGAGCATACTTTACAACTTAGTGCTGAAAGCCCAGCAAGCCGCCTTTGCCGAAATTAAACCCGGCAGTAATCTGGTTAAGGCGAGCGAAGCCGCAGCGCGGGTGATTAGCGACGGTCTTACCGAGTTGGGTATTTTAACCGGTGATGCCGAAGAGAACTTGAAAGAGCAGCGCTGGAAAACCTACTTTATTCACGGATTAGGTCACTGGCTGGGTCTGGACGTTCACGATGTGGGTCGCTATCGCAACAGTGAAGGCGAGCCGGTTTCCTTTAAGCCGGGCATGGTACTGACGGTAGAACCGGGCATTTATATTCCGGAAGACGCCGAGGTTGATGAAAAGTGGCGCGGCATTGGCATTCGCATTGAAGATGACCTGGTAGTAACAGCCGATGGCTTTGACAACATGACCGCGGGCGTACCGAAAACCATTGAAGAGATTGAAGAATGGATGAAAAGCCAGTAACTCAGGCTGATGTGGTTATAGCCGGAGGTAGCTTAGTGGGTGCCTTAACCGGCTTAATGCTGGCGCAGCAGCGGCCGGACTGGCGTATTGTGGTGTGTGAACCACGCGCCGAAGGCCCGCCCGCCGACAAGCGCATTATTGCGCTGGCAGCTGCCTCAGCAAAGCGCTTACAAAGCCTTGGCGCGCTCGATGGCATTGACACTACCCCAATACAACACATTCATATTTCTGATCGTGGTTTTGCCGGCGCAGCCGAATTACACGCTGAAAACGAAAAAGTTGAGGCGCTGGGGCGAGTGGTTTCGGCCTCAGAGCTGGTGAATAACCTATACCTGAGTTGCCAGAAACAAAAGAATTTAAACTGGTTGTCCGGTGTGCGACTGGAGTCGCTGAAACAGCGGCAGGATTACGTTGAACTCACTCTGGATAACGCGCAGAAATTGCAGACTAAGTTGCTGATTGGCGCCGATGGCCAGAACTCGTTAGTGCGCGAGCAGCTTGAGTTAAAATCTGATACCTACGACTACGGTCAGTTTGGCTGCATTGCCACCTTAGACATGAAACAGCCCTTAGATGGCTGGGCTTTTGAGCGTTTTACCGAAGCCGGACCCATTGCTTTGTTACCTATGCAGAATTCGCAGGCCTCATTGGTGTGGAGCTTTACCGAAAAGCAGCGTGAAGCCGCCGAACAATGGTCAGATACCGAATTTTTACACCGTTGTCAGCAGGCCTTTGGCTACCGTGCAGGCTTATTTACCGGAGTGTCGAAGCGGGTTTTTTATCCTCTCATTTTACGCCGGGCTAAACGCTCAACCCATCACCGCAGTGTCATTATTGGTAACGCCTCGCATGCCTTACACCCCATAGCCGGACAGGGGTTTAATCTGGGCCTGCGGGATACCGAAGTGTTGTGTGAAGTACTGGCAACAACCGATGACCCCGGCAATTTCCGCGTTTTACAAGGCTACGAGCAGAACCGCGAACGCGACTATCAGGCCATTATTAAGCTGACCGACGGCCTGGTGCGTGGTTTCTCCAACCATTATTTACCCACCGTTTTGGGTCGCAACAGTGCGCTGATGTTACTGCAGCATTGTTCGCGTCTGAAATCCGCCTTTGCACGCTTAACCATGGGGATGCAACCATGACCATGAAACGCAAAAAGTTAGATGTTGTGATTGTCGGTGGCGGCATGATTGGCCTGAGTCTGGCGATACGCCTGGCTCAGCAGAACCGGCGAGTGATGGTGCTGGAAAGGCATTCGCAACCTGAGCTTTCTGAAGAGCTGGCTTTACGGGTGAGTGCGTTGAATGATCGCAGTCGCAGCGTATTAAAAGACTGCGGTGCCTGGCCTTTAGTGCAGGAACACCGAAGTGGCCCCTACCAGAGCATGCAAGTGTGGGACAAAGACAGCCCGGCGCACATTGAGTTTTCAGCAAAGGAAATTAACGCCGAAGATTTAGGCGCTATAGTTGAAAACAACGTTGTTGAGCACTTTTTGTGGCAACGTGCCGAGCAGGCAGGTGTTGAGATATTACAGACGCAGGAGTGGACAATGGTTCACGCCGGTGATGATTCTCACCCCGCGGAAATAGAAGTTGGTGAGTGGTTACTGTCAGCTGATCTTATAATTGGAGCCGACGGTGGCCGATCGAAAGTGCGGCAGTATGCTGAATTACCAATTTCCTTCTGGGACTATGGACAGCAAGGCATTGTGGCGAACATTCGCACCGAAAAACCGCATAATGGCGTGGCTCGTCAGGTGTTTTTACCCACCGGGCCACTGGCGCTTCTGCCAACGCCTGACTCTCATACCGTTTCCATTGTTTGGTCTGCCGATGAAGATCTCGCCAGAAACTTGCTTAATGAGCCGCCTGAGCGCTTTGCTAAACAGGTGGAAACAGAGTCAGGGCGGGTATTAGGTGCCTGTGAGTGTGTGTCTGATATGAAAGCCTTCCCGCTTAGAATGCAGTATGCCCGCCAATGGTATCAGCATCGTATTGTCTTGGCTGGTGACGCGGCTCACACTATTCACCCGTTGGCCGGGCAGGGCGCGAACTTAGGTTTTGGTGACGTAAAAGCCTTAACCGAAAAAATTGAGGGTGTTGATTTATCCTCGCTGGCGCAATTGCACCGCTCGCTGAGTGCGTATCAGCGGGAGCGCAAAGCCGACGCCCAGCTAATGATAGCCGCAATGGAAACGTTCAAACGCGGCTTCGGCACAGCAAACCCAGTAGTGAAAGGCCTACGCGCACTGGCTTTCGCACTGCCAAACAAACTCACCTTTTTAAAACGCAAGCTAGCCGAAATCGCGCTGGGCACTGACCCCCAGAGCTAGGCGGCTGTGGTTGGCACCTATTGGTCAGGGAGACGCCCGTGAATACGTCCCTGTAGGGCTTGGGCGTCGCCATCCATGGCGCCGCACACTCCCTGACCAATAGGTACCAACCATAAGCGCCACCTATCTCAGCGGCTCAGCACCCACCAGATGTAGATAAAAGCCTGACGTTCACGTCAGGTGAGATGTTCAAATCCTTGCTTTCAGATAGTCGGCTAATTGAGAGGCAGCGCTTGAGGCACCGCCGGCCAGGCGCATAATGACGTTGACTGAACCCGGGGCTGGTAATTTCTTCCCATTGGCAAGCGCATCAATTACCGAAACACTGTCTGGTACCGTACTGCGGGCCAGTACGGTTATTCCCAAACTGCTGTGCAGTGCGGCGGTAAGCCCTGAGAAGTCTGTATTGGTGTAGGTGATTCTGTAGGGCTGATGTATCCGTTGCAGGCTCTGTTCGGCACGGCGGCGGTAAATGCATCCTTCCGGAGCCACAACTAAAGGCAAGCTGGGCTGTTCAACCAATGCGGGGGAGCCCACCCAAACCAGCTCTTCGCGCTGAATCAGTACATCGCTTTTATTGGTCTGTTCGCGCAGTGCCAGAATAATATCAAACTGCTGTCCTAGTCCGGACAGTAAGTCTTTACTCAACGCGGAAGTCACCTGCAGCGTTACCTGCGGGTAAACCTGAGCAAACTGCCCCAGCACTTTGGGCAGCAAACTGGACGCGAATTCACTGGTAATACCCAGCCGCACTTTACCACTCACTTGTTGCGGTTCGAATTGTGCCCAGGCCTGATCGTTCAGCGCCAACATACGCTGGGCGTAGTCAAACAGCACGTCACCGTCGGCAGTAAGGGCAAAGCCGTTGCCCTGGCGGGTTAGCAATTCAACGCCCAGTTGCTGCTCCAGCTTTTTAAGCTGCAAACTAATAGCTGGCTGAGAACGCCCCATGCGTTCGCCGGCAAGTGTCATACTGCCCAGCTCAATCACCGCACTAAAACTGCGTAAGGCTTCTAAGGATAAATGTTTCATTGGTTCGCTTTATAAAGTCATTACTGGGTATTTGAAAAAATAATACTATTATAAGCATTATTGATTTTAAGTTTAAACGAATCACGCCTATAATTTGCGCCCATACACACGCACATAAAGTGAACAGAAAAGGAACACGGTATGGGTAGCAGAACGCCACTGTACGAAGCACACGTAAAAGCGGGTGCAAAGATGGTTGATTTTCACGGCTGGGACATGCCGCTGAACTACGGCTCACAAATTGAAGAGCACCATGCTGTACGCCGTGACTGCGGTGTTTTCGATGTGTCGCACATGACCATTGTTGACGTAGAAGGCCCACAGGCACAAGCGTTTTTGCGTTACCTGCTGGCTAACGACGTTGCCAAGCTAAAAACCGAAGGCAAAGCACAATACACCAGCATGTTGAATGAAAACGGCGGTGTTATTGATGACCTTATTGTGTATTTCTTCTCAGAAACTGCTTATCGCATGGTTGTTAACTCAGCCACCCGTGACCGCGACCTGGCATGGATTGAAAAAGTTGCGGCCGATTTTGATGTCACCACCAAAGAGCGTGACGACATGGGTATGTTGGCGCTGCAGGGCCCTAAAGCCGCTGACAAAATTCAAAACGTATTAACCGCAGAGCAGTACGCAGAAATTGACGGCATGAAGCCTTTTGTGGGTAAAGACGTTGGCGATTACTTTATTGCGACCACAGGTTATACCGGCGAAAAAGGCTACGAAATTGTGGTTCCGGCCGAGCGGCTTGAAGCCCTTTGGAATGACTTGCTAAAAGCCGAGGTTGCTCCTTGTGGACTGGGTGCTCGTGATACACTGCGTTTAGAAGCTGGCATGAACTTGTATGGTCAGGACATGGATGAGAACATCACGCCGCTGGAAGCCAATATGGGCTGGAGCGTAGCGTTTGAACCGGCTGATCGCGATTTCATTGGTCGTAAAGCATTAGAGCAGAAAAAAGCTGAAGGTCATGACAAGTTAGTCGGCCTCGTGATGGAAGAGAAAGGTGTACTGCGTCACGGTCAAAAAGTAACCGTTGAGGGTGGCGAAGGTATCATCACTTCTGGTACATTCTCGCCTACACTTGGTTTCTCAGTTGCAATGGCTCGCGTTCCATCAAGTGTTGGTGATACAGCGGAAGTGGAAATGCGTAAAAAACAAATGCCGGTGAAGGTAGTTAAGCCAGGTTTCGTCAGAAACGGTCAATCTGTTTTATAATCGAACAAGATTCAATACATTCCGGCTACGCCGGTTAGAAGGAAAGTAAAATGAGCAATATTCCAGCAGATCTGAAATACGCATCAACTCACGAGTGGGTTCGTGACGAGGGTGACGGTACCTTTACAGTAGGTATCTCTGAGCACGCGCAGGAACTTCTTGGCGACATGGTGTTTGTTGAGTTACCTGATGTAGGCGACGACGTTGCTACAGGCGACGACATTGCTGTAGCTGAATCTGTAAAAGCAGCGTCAGACATCTACGCACCAATGACCGGTGAAGTGGTTGCAGTTAACGAAGACCTGGAAGATGCTCCTGAAACCGTTAATAACGACCCTTACGGTGACGGCTGGTTATTCCGTATAAAAGCAGATGACAGCAGCGAGCTGGACAACTTGCTGGACGCAAATGCTTACGAGGCTTCAATAGACGAGGACTGAGGCCATTGGCGCATAGCACCAATGACACAGAGCGTCCTGAGCCCCGGAATTTAGCCGGGGTTCATTGTTTTTTGTATCCGATAAGTTTTCGATAAATTTCCGATAAATGTACGAGGCTGAGTCAAATGAGCAGTACTACCCTGACGCAATTAGAGCACCACGATGAATTCATTAGCCGCCATATTGGCCCAGGCGCTGATGAACAAAAAGCCATGCTGGCTGAGCTGGGTGTAGATTCTTTAGAAGCATTAACCAAAGACACTGTGCCTGGTGCGATTCTTCGTGAACCGTTCCTGCAAACAGGGGAGCCGCAAACTGAACGCGAAGCTCTGGCTCGTCTTAAAAACATCGCGAAAAAGAACCAAATTTGTACCTCGTACATTGGTATGGGTTACTACGACACCGTAGTGCCAAACGTTATTTTGCGCAATGTGCTGGAAAACCCGGGTTGGTACACCGCGTACACGCCGTACCAGCCAGAAATTGCTCAGGGCCGTTTAGAAGCACTGCTTAACTTCCAGCAAATGACCATGGACTTAACTGGTCTGGATTTAGCCAGCGCCTCATTGCTGGACGAAGCCACTGCCGCCGCCGAAGCTATGGCGATGGCAAAACGTGTTTCTAAAAACAAAAAATCCAACGCGTTTTTCATTGCCGACAACGTTTATACGCAAACCATTGACGTGGTGAAAACCCGTGCCGAATACTTTGGTTTCGACATTATTGTCGGACCGGCTCGTGAAGCCTCTGACCACGATGTGTTTGGCGCACTGTTGCAGTACCCGGACAAACAAGGCCAGTTGCACAACATTGAACAGTTAATTGGTGAGTTGCAGGAGAAAAAGGCCATTGTCGCCGTTGCTTCTGACTTAATGAGCCTGTTAATGGTGAAGTCACCGGGCGAAATGGGCGCGGACATGGTATTCGGTAACGCACAGCGCTTTGGTGTACCAATGGGCTATGGTGGTCCTCACGCCGCGTTCTTCGCTACCCGTGACAAATTTAAGCGTTCTTTGCCAGGTCGTATTATCGGCGTTTCTAAAGATTCTCGCGGACGCCCTGCATTGCGTATGGCCATGCAGACGCGTGAGCAGCATATACGCCGCGAAAAAGCGAACTCGAACATTTGTACTGCGCAGGTTCTGCTGGCCAACATGGCGTCGTTTTACGCTGTGTATCATGGCCCTGAAGGCTTGCGTCGTATTGCCAACCGCATTCACCGTTTAACCGATATTGTTGCCTTAGGCATGCAGGACAAAGGCGTGAAGCTGGTGAACAGCCACTGGTTTGATACCTTAACCTTTGAAATGAAAGAAAACGCTGCAGACGTATTGGCGCGCAGCAAAGCGCTGGGTCTTAACCTGCGCGTTGACGGCGAAGGCGTATTTGGTGTCAGCCTGGACGAAGCCAAAACGCGTGACGACGTTGAAACGCTGTTTGCGGTGTTATTTGGCGACAATCACGGTTTAGATATCGACGTATTAGACAGCCGTGTTGCCGGTGGCGATGTGGAATCCATTCCTGCTGACTTAGTGCGTCAGTCTCAGTATTTACAGCATCCTGTATTTAACGAGTATCACTCTGAAACCGAAATGCTGCGTTACATTAAAAAGCTGGAAAACAAAGACTTAGCCCTGAACCATTCAATGATTTCTTTGGGCTCGTGCACCATGAAGCTGAACGCCACCGCCGAAATGATTCCGGTGACCTGGCCTGAGTTCGGTCAGTTGCATCCGTTCTGCCCGGCAGAGCAGGCACAGGGTTATTACGAGCTGGTTGAAACCTTGTCGGAATGGTTAATTGATGTAACCGGTTACGACGACATGTCGATGCAGCCGAACTCCGGTGCGCAGGGCGAGTACGCGGGTCTGCTAGCTATTCAGAAGTACCATGAAAGCCGGGGCGACGGACACCGCGACATTTGTCTTATTCCAAGCTCTGCCCACGGCACCAACCCAGCTTCAGCTCAGATGATGAACATGAAAGTAGTAGTGGTTGACTGTGACAAGCACGGCAACGTGGATATGGACGACTTAAAAGCCAAAGCAGAAGAAGCGGGCGAGAACCTGTCGTGCATTATGGTCACTTACCCTTCCACACACGGTGTTTACGAAGAAGGCATTAAAGACATTTGTGACCTGGTTCACAGCTATGGCGGTCAGGTTTACATGGACGGTGCCAACATGAACGCACAGGTTGGCGTAACCTCACCGGGTTACATCGGCTCGGACGTGTCGCACCTGAACCTGCACAAAACCTTCTGTATTCCGCACGGTGGCGGTGGCCCTGGCATGGGTCCTATTGGCGTGAAGCAGCATCTGGCTGAATTCCTGCCAAACCATTCCATTGTGAATATCGACGGGCCTAAAGCCGGTAACGGCGCGGTATCTGCTGCGCAGTTTGGTAGTGCCAGCATTCTGACCATTTCCTGGATGTACATTGCCATGATGGGTGGACGCGGCCTACGTGAAGCCTCAGAAACCGCTATTTTGAACGCCAACTACCTGGCTGAGAAGCTGAGTAAGCACTTCAAAATTCTGTATCGTGGCCGCAACAACCGTGTCGCGCACGAGTGCATTATCGACTTGCGCCCAATGAAAGACGCCGCCGGTATTGCTGAAATTGATGTGGCTAAGCGCTTGCAGGACTATGGCTTCCACTCACCCACAATGAGCTTCCCGGTAGCGGGTACCATTATGGTTGAGCCGACCGAGTCTGAGTCTAAAGCTGAGCTGGACCGCTTTATTGAAGCCCTGGTTAGCATTAAAGCCGAAGCCGAGAAAGTAGCAGCCGGTGAATGGCCAAAAGACAACAACCCACTGGTGAACGCACCGCATACATTAGCGGACATTACCGATGCAGAATGGGACCGCCCATACGATAGAAAAACGGCAACCTACCCGGTTGAAGCCGTTGGTTACGACAAGTTCTGGCCAACCGTTAACCGTATAGATGACGTATTTGGCGACCGTAACCTGATGTGCTCGTGCCCGAGCATTGAAGAGTATCGGTAGAAAGGTAGCCTGTTGTGATCATGTAATTCCCGAATTCAGCTTAACAACAAAATTGAAAAGCGGATCTTAATGATGCGCTTTTTTTGCTTCAAATTCGAAGGCTAATTTGATTTTTCAAAAAAATGAAAAAAACTTTTAGCAAATTATTTATATTAATATCGATAACTTATTAATAAACCTAAAAATATCTAAATCAATTACTGCATATATTTCAAGTAGTTCTAATCTTTGAAAATTAATAACGGGGTAGAACCCACCACTCGGTTTTGGGTTTTACGTTCTAGTTGACCAACATTACTCATCGTCTAAATCCTTTAAACTTACGCATAGTTTTTGAATCTTTAATTTTACATCTTCAATACTTTTCTGATTTTTATCACTGTAGTATTTGTAAAAGCCGAGATTAGGCAATGCCATGCCACTCAATTCAAATCCTTCACTCTCTAGTGAATCCGTTAAAGTTTCTGGTGCATTCTCGATTTCACCACCTTTGATTCTAATATCGAAGCAGCTACCTTTTTTATAGATCTCTATTTGATATCGCTGTTCATTATGAACAAACCCGATTAGTTTCAAATGCGCACTTTCTTCACGCGACTTAACAGGCTCGTACCTTAACCAGGAAAAAGGTGCTATTAAGCTCTTGTCTTGAGATAGCTCTATTTCTAGTACTTTGGTGAAAAGTTCAATATGCGTATGATTTCGCTGCGATTGCCCAAGCAACACAAATTCATAGTTATTTTTCTCAGTAAAGCCTTGCTGGCAATACGCAATTAACTCTTTATGTTGAATTAATGCTTTTCTCCAAGACTCAATATCTTCAGACTCTATAGCATTGGAACAAATAGCAGAAAGTGAAGTTTGTATTTCTTTAGCATTAAATAACGGGTCATCTAGAACTGCTTTAACGTAACTTTGCTTTTGCTCAATTGAAGCTGTGCCGAACCGCAGTAATCTTTTCCAACTATGATCACGAGGAATATTGTTTCTAGTATCGCGAGAGGACAGCATATTGTATTTGTCGCCTCGTTTATCGGTGAAGTATACACCTTTACTTAATACCGACCTTTCCCACAAATAATCAATTGACGCTGAGCTGCTTTCAATTTGATCAAATACACGTTGAATCGCATTAGAGTATCGTGTGAAGCTACTTAAAAACTCGACATCTTCTTCAGCGCTCCAGTTGCAATGTTTGTGTTCTCGATAGTAATTTAGTATTTCAGAAAAATTTAAAATACAGCCAATCTGGCCTTTCAGAAATGAATGCTGTTCTGCACTGGTAATAACTACTCGCCATTCACTAGACCTTAACAGCAGATGAGCCTTGATCTTTTCTTCGACTATCTGAGCACCTGTAAAACCTGATATTTCAACATTATTAGCTAGCGTTTCTAATATGGGACTATCGTGCTGGCAAAGGTTGTCTATTGCAAACAGTGCTTTATTAAACTCATCTGCGGTATTGATAATGGTGTTTTCGGTTAAATTGAAAATAACCCTTAACCATTCAGTTAACTCTTTATTTGTCGATGATTTTGCAACGTAGCTGTAAAATGCATAAAACCTAAGTTTATCATCGTAGCTAGCATCGTTACTCAATACGTTCTTGAATGTTTTATGCTCGTTGTAGTAATCAGTGTCTAAGTAGCTGTTTATTTTGTTCTCGACCAATCCACCCCTATAAATGAGATCAAGGAAACTAATTAGCCGGATAATGAATTCTTTGTTTAAACATTCTAATTCTTCATATTGGGACAGTGTAAGGGGTTCTAATCTCCCGTTTCGACCAAAGAATTCGTCACTATTCACATGCAAAACGATAGGTGAATCTTTATGATTAACGAGATATTGATAGGCGATAACTAGTCGAATGAAATTCATTAACTCATCATCAAAGGTATCGTCAATTGAGCAAACATTTCTATAGGGCCAGAACAAATCGGCCCAGTCGGTATCTATCTTATGTATGAAGTAATTATAACCGCTAGCACTGTCTTGAAAAGGTAATGTGTACTCAGGCCAATCACTCTCAAAAGACTTTATCTTTTGTTCTAATTTGGCTTTAAAATTTTCAAATATTGTAAGCGGCTTACCACGAGCATTCATTTTTATATAAAGCTCATCTGACAAACCAAAAGAACGAAGGTCTAAAAACTGAAAGGTAATGTAAGGTTCAGTTGTATTGGTGATTCGTTCGTACAAATTGACATCACTTTGAGAAAACAATGCTTGAATTGCATCAAGCATATTCAAACAAGCTTGTACGGTTGGATCTTGTTGCCACGATAAATAAAACCACTGACTATTTTTAATCTGCTTACTTATTGTTGCATTCGATATTTCAATATCTTTGGAGGTTAATGCATCAAAAAACTCGGTTGTGCTTGGACGTGTCTTATAAGTAAAGCGAGATCGTTGTTCATCAGTGACAAATCGTTCTCTGAATTCTGCAATATGACCATGTTGTATTGCTAAGTACCAATGCAATAAAAATAGAGTCGTTAAGCGCTGCTGGCCGTCAAGAACAGAGAAAGCCTTACTTTGTCCCTCTTCAAAATTTCCGTAAACAAAGTCCAAATCTAAAGGCTGGCGTGAGTCATCTTTGTTATTTAGCGCTTGGTATAATGAATTTAAAAACAGTGTTCTAACTTCACCTTCTTCTTTTCGACCCTGTGCATAATCACGCTGTAATATTGGAATTTCTATCGCTTCAACAACATCAAGTAGACCGTAAAATGTTAAGCTTTTTCCATTATTCATGTCCTAACTCCTTTTGATGAACACCTACTCCTTGAAAGAAACCGAGTAACATTTCTACCATAGCCCTTTGATGATCCTCGCTATCTTTCGCTTCCCAATACAGCATCCTATCTACCTGTTTGCTGTAATACTTAAGAAACGCATTCTTAGTGCATAGCGGAACAAAGGTTGCCTTTTTATCTAGTGCGATAATCCTCGCTCGTTTAATTGGAAATACAGCATTTTGATAGCTACGGTTGGTTCTGCTATCTAGCAAGGTTAGATTGCCAATTGAGTTATCAACATCTTCATTACCATCAGGGTCGTAATGCGCTCGTACTCTGTCGTACACAGCTTCAAACTGATCATTATTGAAGTTAGCTGATTGCAGTAACTCCGTAGCTTCAAGTTTGATAGATAGCTCTTCATTGCTTGTATCGTTGTCAGACTCTACAGCATCTAGGGCTTCATCGCTGGAGATATAAGCAACAACATTTTCAAGCCATGCCTTTTGCTTGTCTTTACTATTTGGCATATCGGATGCCACTGAGCGGATATGTTCGATATCCCAACTGTCTAATTTATATTTATCAAATTGAAAACGCGCATTAGTAGCCGGGTTAGCAAGTAAGCTAGCTACGTTAAATAGCAATAGTATTGGTCTGAGTCTATGTGCTCCAGATTCATAAGTGAGAGAGTTTAGTCTCTCATCTAGCGATTCTTGAGATAACGTATCTATCTCTCTACCGTTAAAGGTCTTACTGAAAACTAGTTTTAACAATGACTGTCGAAAATCATACTTTGTGAGTGCCTCTTGATGTAATTCGAAAATATGAGTAATAGAAAATTTTTGCGAGACTAAATAGCCAATCAGATGAAATAAAGCGCGGTCGCTATACCACTCTTCTAGCGTCATAAAGCATTGCTTTACCTTTAGCCATTCACGAGCAACATCGACAGGTTTATCTTTATCACCGCTATTCGAAAGCAGTCGGTTGAACGTCAGAAATATTTTCAACTTGTCAGTGTCTAGAATGCCTTCATCATTAAGGTTTCTAGATGCCAAATCCAGCACAAACTCGATACGATTGGTGGTAATAGATTTGTTGCTAATAAAATACCAAAACGCATCATCTTGTAAGCGTTTCTCAATAGCATCCCATTCTTGAGAGATCTTTAGCTGCTGTAAATCTTGAATTGGCTTTTTGCTTTTGGTGTCGTCAACCTCTTGGGCAAAGTTGCTCGACTTTAAAAATAGCGCTTTAACTAACTCGGCATTAACCAGAGGGATCTTACCCATATTTAACCGGGTAAATACCTCAGTTACATTTTCCGTTTCACTTATCTTATACCAAATCACTTTAACATCATTAAGAAATACAGATTCAATATCATTTATGCGGTTAATTTTATCTTTAAACCAATTGCGGATTTCGTTGTAGCTTTCGAAAATATAGTGGAAGTCTATATTTTTATCTTTTTGACTTTCATCAAGCGTAGCAATGTATTCTTTACTTTCTGGTCGCGTCTCATATTCGATTGAATATAGTTGTTTTCGGAAGTCTTCAGCAAATCGTGAATTGAAGTAACCCAAAATTATAAGAATGGTAGTTAGCCTTTGCTGACCATCTACCAACTCCCATTGGTTACCTCGGGCTTTTACCACAACAGGCTGCAAACAATAAAAATCTTGCTCCGTTTTATTTTTGTTTAGACAAAACTCGTAAACGTCACTCAGTAATTCAGTAACCTGCCTTTTAGACCAACGGTAGCCACGTTGGTAGGCAGGTATAAAAAACGACAGTGCCAATAAATCGTTAATGGGCTTTAATTCTAATTCGTTACATTCAGACATCCATGTTCCTTATTATTCTTTATTAAACGGCAAGCGTGTGCGGCCTGTGAGTAGCTCTTGCATCATGCCTTGTTTGATTTGACGGGTTTTCGCTAAGCGCTGTTCAAGAGTTTGGATTTCGTTATCCATATCTATATGAATTTGTGCAATAGCAGCCTGTTCTTCCCTTGATGTTGGCAACTGTACTTGAAAATCTAGAATGGACTTCCCAGCTTTCACTAGACAGTCTGTAGATTCTCAAAGTACGCCTTTTCAAAGTTAGCAGGCGATACGCCGCCTGTATGAGAATGACGCTTTTTTGGATTGTAAAACATCTCGATAAAATTAAATATCTCAGTCTTCGCTTCGTTCCTGTTCGGGTAAATCTTTTTCCGGATGACCCGCTTTTTAAATGTGGCAAAAAAGCTTTCAGCAACGACGTTGTCGTGGCAGTTCCCACGTCGGCTCATCGATGGTATTAGGTTGTGCTCTTTCATGAATGCCAGGTAATCAGAGCTGCCATATTGGCTGCCCTGATCGCTGTGCACCAACACTTTCTCTTTCGGACGTCGCTGATAAACCGCCATAAGCAGTGCTCTGATAACCAGATGTTTATCCATATTTTTGTCCATTGACCAGCCAACAACGCGTCTGGAGAACAAGTCGATAACCGTTGCCACGTAAAGGAAGCCTTCGTAAGTTCGTACGTAGGTGATGTCGCTTACCCACGAAGTATTGGGCGCTTTAGGGTTAAACTGCCGCTCTAAGACGTTCTCAGCAACCCTGCCAGGTTTACCGCCTTTTATATGACGACGTTTATAACCAATTTGAGCTCTGAGCTTATTGAGTCGCATGATCTTAGCAACACGATGCACACTGCATTTTTCACCTGCTTCACGTAAATCTTTGTGGATCCAGGGGCTGCCGTATGTGCCACCACTGGCAATGAAGAACGCTTTGATGCGTTTTAAAAGTCTCGCGTCTTCTATGGCTCGATTGCTTAAAGGCTTCTTTAGCCAGGCATAGAAACCACTGCGGTTCAATTTCAACACCCGGCACATGGCCGAAACAGAGAACTGATTTTGATGATCACGGATAAAGGCGTACTTTACTCGGACTCGCCTGCAAAGTACTTTGCGGCCTTTTTTAATATATCCCGTTCCTCCTTAACGCGTTTTAGCTCGGCTTCAAGCTTTGCTATGCGCAGTTGTTCATCGGAGGATTTATTGGTTTTATTATCCTGACCGTATTTAGCACGCCAGTCGTAAAGTGACTTGACGGAAATGCCCAGACGATCAGCGACGTCATAAACAGAGTGACCGCGCTCGGTGACCTGCTTGACGGCTTCAATTTTAAACTCTTCGGTATACCGTTTGCCTTTGCTCATAAACACCTCTAGTTTGAGTTACATTGTAACTGTTAAAAGTGTCTAGCAAAGCCTGGGAAGTCCAAATTGGGGTTGATTCAATTACCCGAAATATCAAATTCGCAAGCATCTATATTTATCACTGAAATATATATGTCCTGCTTATTAAACATTTCCAAAGCGAGTTTTGGTAACGATTCTAAAAGAGTGTTAGTTGCTGTTGAAGAGGCACATACAATAATGCCGGAATCAGCAACAATGGGTGTGTCTGACTTCGCCTCAAAGGGGTTGGTTGCAAAAATTGCACAAATTGCTCTACAGGGAAGGAAGTATAATGTCGGACTGCTAGTTTTAGCGCAAAGGACAGCCAATGTGAGCAAGACAGTACTAACGCAGTGTAATTCAATTGTCAGTTTTGCATGTTATGACGACACAAGTATTAGCTTCCTCAAGAATGTGTTTGGTTCAAGTTCTGCTGAAATGGTTCCAAACCTTAAGAAACTTCAAGCGGTCGTTTTTGGCAAGATAGTTAAATCAGAAAGGCCGGTCGTCGTAGAGATTCCATTTGACCAAAATAAAGCCTAGTGTCAGTACAGTTGGCTTATAACAAGCGCAAGCAGTCGGAAAAATTACTCGCTGCGCTCCCAATTTTCCGCTGTTGAGGGCGTTAACGTCCGCTACTGGCTGTGAGTTCAATCGGTGAATGCAACGCTATCCTTATTTAAGGGAGGATCGCGCCATGAACCGAAGAAAACGCATTTACTACACTCCAGAGCAAAAAGCACTGATTTGGGATAGGTATAAGCAAGGCGACTCATTGCATGATATCGCTAAGATGTTTGACCGTTACCATTCGTCGATAATGCCGACTATCTATCAAACAGGTGGTTTTAGGCCACCAATCAGAAAAAGGCGTGCCTCATCATTAACTCTTAATGAGAGAGAAGAAATATCCAGAGGATTAGCAACAAACCAGTCTATCAGAGAGATTGCCAAACGACTCTCTAGAGCGCCTTCAACCATTAGTCGAGAAATACTGAGGAATGGTGGTTCGAGCCAGTATCGTGCTGCAAAAGCTGAGGACGAGGCTTGGACGCGAGCTCTGCGACCTAAGTCTTGCAAGTTAATTGATAGCCCTTCATTGTGTATATTAATCGCAGCTAAGCTCAAGCGCGCTTGGTCTCCACAGCAAATAGCTGGATGGTTAAAGCGACAATATCCCGAAGATCAGGAAATGCATGTGTCCCATGAAACCATTTATAAGACGCTCTTTATTCAAACAAGAGGCGCCCTGAAAAAGGAATTACAAAAGTGCCTGCGGACTAAGCGTGCGGTCCGTAGGTCACGAACAGCGTCGACTAAAGGGAAAGGGCTGGGGCAGATACCAGAAGCCGTTTCTATTAGTGAAAGACCTCAGTGTGTTGAGGATCGTGCAATACCTGGGCACTGGGAGGGAGACTTGATACAAGGCTCTAAGAACTCTTTCATCGCTACATTGGTGGAGCGTCATTCACGTTTCGTGATGCTTGCCAAAGTCTCCGATAATAGAACGTCGACCATTGTTCCTGCATTAATTAAACAAGCCGGCAAATTACCAAAAGAATTATATAAAACGCTTACCTGGGATCGAGGCTCTGAGATGACAAACCACAAAGCTTTTACGGTAGCTACCGACATTAAGGTGTACTTCTGTGATCCCAAGTCTCCCTGGCAACGAGGCTCTAATGAGAACACAAACAGGCTACTCAGGCAGTATTTTCCAAAGGGCACCGACCTGTCAGTTCATAGTCAACAGAAGCTAAGCAGTATCGCAAGACAGTTAAACGAACGCCCAAGAAAAACGCTAAACTATGAATGCCCAGCTGAGAGATTTAAACAATGTGTTGCACTGAACGGTTGAACTCACAGCACGAAGCAGACTATCGATTGATATCCAAACCAAGTACTATCGACTGCCCGTTTTTAAACCCACCTTATAACTGTTAAAAAGGCTTTTATGCCAAATTAACGGTTTATAGCCCATGCAAAGACTTTTATATAAAAATAATTGCGTACCTTAAATAGTCTGCTACACTCTAATCATCGGTTTAAAGCCTATTTAAGGTTCTTTATATGGATTCTGATCGTGTTTCAGCCATCATTGGTCAGCGAGTCAGGCAGTATCGGCTGAACCAGGATTTAACTCAGGAGGACTTAGCTACCTTAGCGAATGTCTCGCTGAATGCCGTTAAATCTGCGGAGGGTGGTAAAAGCACCTTACCGACCTATGCCGCTATTCTTCAGGCTTTGGGGCATATCGACAATTTACTGGCCGCCTTCCCGGACGAGGGCGTTTCTCCTGTGCAGCTGCTCAAAAGTAGCACCAAACAAAAGAAACGGGCCAGCGGTAAAACGCGTGTGAAACCTGCTGACAATGAGGAGCTGGACTGGTGATTAATACCATTGAAGTTCGCTACAAAGGTGAGCCTGTCGGTGCCTTAAGTTATAACAAAGGCGACACGGCTGCACGATTCGAGTACTTATCTGAGTTTGTCGAAAAAGACATTCCGCTGGCGCCTTTAACCATGCCTGCTGAGAAAGGACGAATTTACTCCTTCCCTGGGTTAAATTGGGATACGTTCAGAGGGCTGCCGGGCATGTTGGCAGACTCTTTACCCGACGACTTCGGTAATGCGGTACTGAACCAATGGGTTGCGCAGCAACCAGATCGCACTGAACCTCTGAGCCCGCTTGAGCGGCTTCAATACACCGGTGAGCGGGGCATGGGGGCTCTTGAATATCACCCCGCGCGTAAGAGTCAAACCAACGCCAAAAACAAAGACATTGAGCTTGAAAGCTTAATGAAATTGGCGCAGGAAGTGCTGGATGCGCGAAAAGGCTTTCGTCAGCGTACGCATTTTCACGACGCGGCAGACAAAGAAATGATGCAGGCCTTATTAGCGGTTGGCACCAGCGCCGGCGGAGCAAGGCCAAAAGCGGTACTGGCGTTTAATAAGGACTTCAGCCAGGTTCGTTCAGGGCAGGGGATTGTGCCCGAGGGCTTTGAGCATTATCTGCTGAAGTTTGACGGCGTAAAGGAGCGCGACTCATCTCAACAAACCTTTGGCGACCCGTTAGGTTACGGTGCCATGGAGTATGTGTATTACTTAATGGCCACAAAAGCGGGCATTCATATGATGCCATGTCACCTGCTGGATGAAGGCAACCGACGCCATTTTGTGACCAAGCGCTTTGACAGAATAGGCAATGAGAAAAAGCACATTCAAACGCTTACCGCTATTAAGCACGTGAACTATCACGATATTGGCGCGTTTTCTTATGAAGAGCTGTTTCAGGTTGCCCGCCAGCTAAGGTTGCCACGAGCGGACGCCATAGACTTGTTTCGCCGTATGGTCTTTAACCACGTAGCAACGAATCACGATGATCACTCCAAAAACTTTGGCTTTATGCTGGAGGACAAGCAGTGGCGGCTGAGCCCGGCTTACGACGTTGCCTTTAGCTATAAACCCGGAAACCCCTGGGTAGAGCAGCACTGGATGTCTTTAAATGGCAAGCGCAGCGGCCATACCCGCGCCGATTTTTACGCGCTGGCAGACGTTCAGCTCCCAAAAGTAGAGCGCAAAGAAATTGATGCAATTATTGATGAGGTGATAAACGCGGTGTCTCAGTGGCGGGAATTAGCCACTGAACATGAGGTGCCAAAAGCGCTTGCCGACTCAATAGAGGGGCATCTCAGGCTGAAAGATTTTGCCTGATAGGCGTTTAGGCGTTATTTGACTTAACTTTATGAATAAGCTCGCGCATAACGTTATTGTTGTAGGCATGCACAATTTGTTGTGACTTAAACAATTGTGGCAGCTCAATAATAACAATGCCGAGCAGAACGATAATTCCGACGATAGGAAAAAAGGGCAATAGAACCAGGCCAACCAGCATGACACAAAGGTTGATAAGGCCGCGCTGCGTGTTACCTAAATAAAAATGATGCAGGCCCGCCATAATGAACCAGTTCAGTACCGCATAGGTGTCCGGGTCTTTTATCTGCTCACCTTCAAGGCGGAAATATTCTTTTCGCTGCTCAGGTGTTAGTTCGCGTATTTGGTTACGCAGGGCTTCTTCCTCATCTCGCAACTGCTCAGAAGACATTTCGTAAGACATAACGGCTACCTTATTTAGGGAACTGGATCATGTTTTTTATGCACGCAGTCAGGGTCATTACAACGCTTCATGCGCGCGACACCAAGCTTTATACCGCGCCAGGTACCGTATTGGCTAATGGCCTGATAAGTATAGTGCGAACAGGACGGCTCAAAATTACATTCGGTATTAAAGAAGTGGCGCGAACCGCCACGACGCTGATACCAACGAATTGAAGCTAAAATGAGCCGCTTTATCATGCTCGGTTTTATCGACCCAGAGTTAAAATTGCCGCTTCACGTGTCCAGAACAGCCAAAAGCGTTTTTGTTCCAGTACCTGAAACACCATTTGCCAGCCGTCGGCAGCTTCCTGGTTCAAAGTAGATTCAATTTTCTTTAACGGCAGACCACTTGAGCCTAACAGTAAAGTGCCACAGCCGCCTTCCGCGATATGAATGACTTTGTATTCCGTAAACTTAGACATGCATTCTTCCTTGTTTTTGATTACTTCGGTTTAGTTGTAAGTAACTTACGTAAAAAGCTATGTAGCGTCAATTTTTATGAAATTGTGAATGGCACCTAACGAGCGATAGCCCAGAGATTGGTATAGAGGCTCTCCCATAGCCGATGCCTGTAGTTGAAGGGTATTGATGCCAGCGGCCAGTGCGTATTGCTCAAGTAACAGCATGGCGTCTCTGGCTAACCCTTTGCCCCGGTAATCGTCCAGTACACCCACCTGATGAATGCCCATTTGTTGTTTCTGGATGAAGGTCATGGCGGTGCCGGCTACTTGCCCCTGATATTTTATAAAGTACAAGCAGGCGCCACCAAGTAACAGGTTTTGAACAGACGACGACTCAACCTCATAACCAAAACATGAGCCGGTGGTATTCGCCCATTGTTGAACCTGGTTATGTTCTATTGGCTCTAACGTTAGCCTGGGAGCGGGGTCTGAAAGTGCCGATGCACTCAGAGTTTTTACCATCATTTGCTGACTAAAACTGGGGGTTAACTCCGACGGCAGCAGGAGTAACCCCGTTCCGGCCTTTGGTAACAGCATTTCGGGCATGGATAAGATATGAGAGTCAGAGGCTTTTGCACTTAGCTTTGCCACCAGTTTCTCTTTTTCCGCTTCTGAATAATTGCCCGGTTCGCACCATATTCTGCGCGGCCATTGCTCTAGCTTGTAAATTGTAGCGCCAGGGTTGGTGGTAAATTCCTGATAAGGCTGCATGCGCCAAAGCTGATGTAAGTTATAAAGGTTTTGTTGTTGCTCGGTTGTCATTGCCGTGCCCCCATATTAATTAAAAATACCCCGGCGATAAGAAAACAAGCGCCAATTAGGCGGTAGCTGTTAAGTGCAATTGCGGTGTTCCCTAAAAAGCCAAAGTGATTGATGATCATGGCGCCAATGAGCTGGCCTGCGAGAGCGTAAGCCATGACTTGTCCCACCCCCAGTTTCGGTATGAGAAAGTACATGGTGCCGACACCAAAGCAGGTAAAAATGGCGGCAACTAACCAGAAGTACCAGGGCAGGCTAAAAAATGTAATGCTGGTGCGCTCGCTAAAGCCCCACAGAGCCAAAGCAGAGAACAGCGCGCTAATGGTAAAGGCTATGGTCAGCGACAAGAACGTATTGTGCGCCAGTTGCCCCATCATAGCGTTAATACTGGCCTGAATAGATATCGACATGCCCGCCGCAATAGCCAATATCACAAGTATTGTCTGGGTCATAAAACAACCTTAAACCGCGACAGTGGCTGGCGGACTTTGTTCTGAAACTGGGTTGCATCTGCCTCGCTGCGATAGCCCACAGGGCAAGCGAATACGGTGCTAAGGCCGAGCTCTTTCAGTGAGAGAATATTGTCATAGGCGTCATGCTCAATGCCTTCCATTGGGCAACTGTCGACTTCGAGTTCAGCGGCGGCCAGCAAAAATGTACCCAGACCAATATAGGCCTGACGCGCTGCCCATTCTTTGCGCTTTGCGGCTGACATGGCCTGCAGCTTTTGCGTTAAATAGTTGCGGGTATTCTCCGCTTCTTCGTTGGTAAGCTGGCGCTGCTGGCTTAATTCCGAAATATAAGGGTCAACAATGTCTGCAACCGCCCCTGTTTTTGCCGCAAATATGACCAGCGCTGAGCTGTCCGCGACTTTCTGCTGCCCAAAAGAGTGATTAACCAACTGCTCACGTAGGCCTTTGTCGCGAATAACCAGTGTGCAGTAGGGTTGCAGGCCGTAAGACGAGGCCGTTAAACGGGTGGTGCTTAAGAGTGTATCCAAAACCTCGTCATTGATGTCGGCACCAGAGAAGTCGGCGGTGGCGTAACGCCATTGCTGTAATTTTTCCAAGTACATTTAGAGCTCCTGTTAGCTTCTATTGCTGCAAGTGAGCTCTATTATTCAGGTGCCCGGGAAGGGCTGCATTAACATAGTTTAATAAGTGGAAATTATTTCGGGGTTTGTAATTGCTTGCGTAATCGTGACAGTTGCACCGGCGTTATCCCCAGGTGAGAGGCAATGTGGTATTGAGGCACCCGACTAACAAGATGCGGAAGTTGCTCAACAAAAGTTTGGTAACGCTGGCCAGCTGTTGTTTGACCAAAGGCATTGTCGCGTTCATCTTTTTCCAGCAGCCAGTTTTTCTCTAAATAGAGGATGTGATAACGCATTAAGTCAGGGCTTTGCTCCAGCAACTGGCGATAACCACGAAAGTTAATTTGCAGTACAGCCGAGTTTTCTAAGCACTCAACACTTAATGCCGAAGGCGTAGTCGTTAATAGCGAGCTCATGCAGGCGGGAAACTCACCTTCACTAAAGAACCGCTTATTGTACTCCTGACCGTTTTCATCCAAATGAAACACCCGCGCTAAGCCTTTATGGATAAAGCTAAAGCTGTCGGGATGCTCACCTACAGAGTAGATTAAGTCACCACGAACGTATTCGTGATAACTCAGCAGGCTCTGAAACTTCTGCCAACAGCTTTCGGTAATGACATGATAGCTGTCCATGCGGGCACGCAGGTGCTTGAGGGCGTCGTTTGGTATTTGTGTGACTACTCTGACCATACTGCATACTCATTTCCACTTGGGCAGGTAAACTGAAAACGCCGACCACCGGGAAAATCAAATATAGGCTTGAGGATCTTACCGCCTGCATCCTCAACGCTTTTCAGGCTTTGCTCAAGGTCTTTGCTGTATAACACCACCAGCGCACTGCCCGTTGACGTTTGAGCAACTAAATCAGATTGGTAAAACCCGCCATCGAGCCCCGCATTTTGGATAGCCGTGTATTCCGGGCCATAGTCTACAAAATCCCAGCCAAAAGCTTGTTGAAAGAAGCGCTTGGTTGCTTCAAGGCTCCGAGCCGGAAGTTCAATGTAATTAATTTTAGTTGAGTTCATCATGTGCCTCGCATAGGGCTTTTTGAGAAACGATTTTACCTTTAGTTCTAGTTTAACCTAACGCTCATTTTTATCAGTATTATTGCTCATTTATTGTTGTATCGGCACAATATAGATAGATGCTATATGAATCCCAAAAATGGCCAAAATGAATAGCAAGATCCTCCGCGCCAACAAAGCGTTAGAAGAATCAGGAGTTCTGATCAAACTCAACGCATATTCGCCGGAAGTTGTTAGTACGATATTTGTTTCTCTGGATACGAGAGAAAGCGACATTGATATCGTTTGTACGTACCAGGAACAAGAAGCGTTTATTGAGACATTTGAATCGGCATATTCCGGCTATGAAGCTTACAGCATGCGCCCACGCAAAGATCACGCTTTAGGTCAGTTTCACTGTAACCAATTTTTAATTGAAGTCTATGCGTCAAAAACGCCATTGGAGTCGCAGGCTGCATTTCGCCATTATCAAGTGATGAAACGCCTTGTAAAAATCGGGGGCAATGAGTTCATCGACAGGATACGGCAACTTAAAGAAAGCGGTCTCAAAACAGAACCTGCTATTTGTCGGGTTATGGGAATTCCTGGAGACCCCTACGCTGCAGTTCTTGAACTGGAGAATTGGTCTGAAAAGGAGCTTAACAAGTTGCTTAATTTGGCTCAGGCATCTCGTTAGCCGAGCGTTGGTTCTTCCCACAGATACCTTGCTTGCTTTCAAGTCCTATTGTACTCTTTGATGTACATTAAAAAGTACTGAGGTGATTTCCATGTCAAGGGTTCGAGTAGATGAAGATATCCGCCCTCTGTCTGAATTTCGTGCAGGGGTAGCCACATTCGTAAAGCAGCTTCATGAAACCCGTCGCCCTATGGTGCTGACACAAAGAGGTCGAGGCGTTGCAGTACTGGTGGATGTTCACGAATATGAGAAGATGCAACAACGTCTGGAAATACTAGAAGAGGTGTACAAGGCGGAAGAACAGATTGCTTCCGGGAACGGTATTTCGCATGAAGACGCGAAGGCTCGGGTTTTGAGCAGGCTTGCTCAATGAATATTATCTGGTCCCCGCTTGCGCTGGAGCGTGTAGAGGACATAGCCTGGTATATTGCAGAAGATAATCCGGCAGCTGCGATACATTGGGTTGATGATTTATTTGCCACGGTTGAGCGGTTAGCTGATTTTCCTAAAAGTGGACGCATGGTTCCTGAGGTGGGCTCATCTCGCATCAGGGAGCTGATATTTGGATCGTATCGGGTTATTTACAGCATCAAAGATCAGGTTGATATTCTGACTGTGCGTCGCAGTAGTCAGCTATTGCGAATGTCTGAGCTTGGTGAGGAGTAAGTAGGATGAAAACCGATGATATTGGCTCTAACTCCGATTACGCAGAAGAATCATTTACCTTTGAACAAGCTGGTGAATTATCAGGTGACGTTCTCCTTGAGTTTGGCGCGCCCTGGTGTGGACACTGTCAGGCTGCAAGTTCGGCGATAAAGGAAGCTGTAACTGAACACTCAGGACTGCGCCATATTAAAATATACGACGGCAAGGGCAAACCTCTGGGGCGCGCGTTCAAGGTCAAGCTTTGGCCGACTTTGATACTCCTGCACAATGGCAATGAAGTGGCTCGTCTAGTGAGACCATTAAAGACTGATGAGGTTCGTGAATTCATTTCGAATATGTGATTTATATACATATCATATATTCAGGGGCTGCTATGGGAATTGTCAAAATTGACGACGAACTGCATGGGGAAATTCGCAAGGCTAGTTCGGTTATGGTTCGCTCTATTAAAGAACGGGGGAGCACTTTCTAAATTGGCTCCCCCAGGAGCATGGTTGCGGCCGTATTCTGAACCACAGCGGACCCTTTCTGGGCGCTTACATCAGTTTGTTGTGAAACGTCGTAGGCGATGCTTGCACCTTCTCTTACCTGAGCTTCCCGTTCCATTTGGTCGGTGACCACGCTGGCAAATTTCACAACCCTATTATGAAACGACTAATAATTTTGACCGCTCTGGCCTCTTTATTGCTCGCTGGTTGCGGGCATTACAACTATGCCGTAAAGCGGGATGGGTCACCTGTTCCCTATAAAAGTAAGTATGCTGACAATGATGGCAACCAGTACGAGTTTTACAGCACTCTTTATAAAGTAAACGCAGACAGTCGATTTAGCGATTTGGTCGAGATTACGCATTTGAACGATGTGTACAATAGTCATTAAGGAACGCCGGAATCGACCTGGAGAAAATCATTTTTAAGCTTCAATTTGAGTGATGAGTCCGGCGTAGAGGTGATACCCGAGTCGGTGCTTCTGGAGCACTACTCCGAATCTGGTGAGCTTTTCAAACCGTTAAAGGTTGAGTTGACGGTATCTAAATGCGCGGGTAAGTTGGGGGCCGGGAGTCTGTCGTTCTGCACTACGAAAAAGGCATGCCTGAAAAGCTCCTGGAAAAAGTCAGTTTTAAGCTCATCATTAATGGAAAAGAAAAGACGGTGTCTTATACGCTTCCACTGGAGTACAAATATCAATATTCGTTTTGGGATGTCATGATGGGAGTTTAAGCAACAGCTTAACTTCGAGCCCTTCCGGTTGATTACGTAAGTTAATGCTACCGCCGTGAGCTTCAACAATATCTCGGCACAGTGTTAAGCCAATGCCTGAGCCGTTGACTTTAGTGCTGTAAAAGGGGATGAGAGCATGTTCAAGTTGCTGGCGGTGAATTGACTGGATGCGGGAACTCTGTTCAAAACTCAGCTTATCGCGAGCCTGTTAGGCATTTATCATGCGACTGTAAGATCAAGCTTCTGAACCTTATCTAAACTTAAGTTTTTTCCAGCATGCCATAAATCGTACGCATCCTGCATCGCTAGCCAACTCTCCGGGCTCCTGCCTAAAGCTTTCGATAAACGCAACGCCATTTCAGGGCTTATGCCACTTTGGCATTTTAAAACTCTGTTTAAAGTGGATGGAGAAACATTTAACTTTGTAGCTAAATACCGGCAACTCAAGCCAAAAGGCTGCATATAGGTTGCTAGAATAAATTCGCCTGGGTGAGCGGGGTCAAACATAATAGACATCAGTGATAAGTTTTGATCATGAGCTCTTAGTGTAGCGTGTTGCGCAACGTTGTCAATTTGTGGTTTCTTTGTATTTTTTGCATACGCACCGTGTCTAAAAGCTTATTCACCTTCCACACCCTCCCGAATTCGTAAAAAGCTGGCAAAGCGTGGCACGTTATTCTTGGTGTAGCCGTGGTACTTGTAGGTAATAATACCGCCGACAGGCGGAGGGTTTGCGCGTTCAGCGTCGGTGAATCCGGTGCCAATAGAAAATTCAATGCCTTGCTGATTACGCACGCGCAGCGCACCGAGCATATCTGTATATTTGCCTTTGCCCGGTAAATGCGCAATTACCTCGGCCTCTTCGTCGAAATAGGGTTTTAATTTTAATAAAGCGTCACTTCTGCCGGATTGATGAAGCGCTGTAGCTAAGTGCAGCATCAGGCCTTCTGCACCATGCTCAACCATAGCTTTCAGGTGTTCGCTTAACTCATGATTGGAATGAAACCGCTGTTGTTGTACTGCTTTAATATGTTCAGCGTTTACTTGCTCAATTAACTTTGAGTAGTTTTTGTATCGTTCCTCAAAAGGTAGCTGTGCGTCAGGCATATCAAACACCATATACTTCACTTGCCGCCAACGGCTGTGCTTTGGTGTTTGGGTGCGCACAATAGAGCTTAGCACCTCAAAGTTTTGACGTTTTGTCCACAGTTCACCGTCAAGCCAAACGGCGGGTAGTGGTGCAGTAAACCATTCCGGAGCCGATATCAGGTTGCCTTGTCGGGTCAGTAGTTGCGAGCCTGTCCAAATGGCCCGGATACCGTCATACTTTTCACTCACCAAATAGTCGCTGATGGAGTTGTTTGTGTCCTGTTCGTACACTTTTGCCAGTTGGGTTTGCGTTGAGGCCTGTAACGCGGCTGCAGGAAAGGCACAAAAGGCAGCGATAAAACATGCCGCTAAGTAAACGAGACGAATTTTAGAGAGCTTTGGCATCCTTGCCCCTTACTTTTCATTCGGTTTCGGAGATGTCGTTCTAACGGAAAGTAAACATGATAGCACTGGCTTTTAAGGTTGGCAGCGTGGCAATGTCGTATTGTGGGCTAAGCAAAATGGTTATTGTTTTTACAATGCAGAGGCTGCCAAAAAAACCAGAAGTGTTGCCATGCAGGGAAACAACAGAAACCACTGCGGGCGCAGTAAGATGCCAAGCGCTGTGCTGATATAAAACAACAGCCATAATGCCCATTGTTGCTCTGTAAAAATACCCGATAGCAGGATAAGCAACACGCCTGCCAGCGCTTTAACAAACGCATAAATAATGCTTTTACTCAGCTGAACTGACTGTTTCTCCGGCAAACAGCCCAGATACAAGTGATAGTGTTTTCTAAGAGCCTGAGTTCCGAATAAACTACTTGCTAATAACAGTGCACTGACAAAGCTGACCAGGTTTAGAAGGTATGGCTGCGTTTCGGGTGCTATTTGAGAAACGCTAAGGCGAGTGATGGCTATGAGCAGCAGCAAAGTCACCAGTCTTAACTTCTCGCCGTTGGGGGAGGCGATGTCGGCTTGTAAAAGCAGCCGAAACAGTCCTTTCGGCCATTTCCCGAGTGTTATTGAGAAGGCTGGTATAAAACGCTCAACCAGAATTGCGGCGCTCCACAGTAGCAGCCATTCGGGTTTGGTTAATTCCCAGGGCAATGCAAAAGCGAGAAAAGGAAAAAGTAGCAAGCTGAACCAGGGAAGTCTGTTGTTAACGGCAACAAAACCGTAATAAGCAGCGAAGACCACGACACCCGTTAAAGGAATAAGCTCAAACCAAAGCTGTCCGTCGCCGGACAACAGCCTTCCATTTTGCTGAAACGCCACAATAAGCAGTAAAGTCAGCGGCCCCAGAATAAAAAAGTTTGCTCCGTACAGTATTAACCCCAGATTACTGAAGGATTTGACGAGCGGTTTGGTCGGTAACGAGTTTATATAAGGCTGATAGTGGGTGGCGCAAATACCGTCCCGCTGAAAACTCATCCAGCTATACAGCAACAACAAATAGCCCCATAGGGTGTTCAGATAAACCGATGCGCTGGTTTCCGGGCTGGCCAGAATGCCTATCGACAAAAGCGGCAGCATAATAAGCACCGGCAGGGCGAGAGGAAATAAAGCCACCAGTCCCATGCTAATTTGTCTCAGGCTGTCCAACCACTGCTTCAGAGACTCATGGTAAATTCTGATTCGAAATAACCAGTAACTCACACCGCACCATCAATGATGTTTTCCAGAGCGATGTGCTGCACGTCGGTATTGTCCGAAAATACAGTCTCGTGGCTGGCGACGATAATCTGACCGTGATAATTGTTCAAAATCTTTTCCAGCACCGCGCGGCTTTGCTCATCAAGCCCATTACCGGGCTCATCCAGTAGCAGCAGATCGGGTTTATGCATTAAGGCGGTAATTAAACTCAGCTTTTTATAATTACCCAGCGAGAGGTTTGACACTTTGGTTGCCAGGTACGGCTCCAGCCCAAACTCGCTAATCCAGTTGCTAGCAGGGCAGTTAAATTGCAGCGCGTGAAATTTAAGTAACTCCTTCACCGTCATAAATGCTGGCAAGGCAATCTTGCTGGCGCTTATGCCTATGTTCTTTTTACTACTTGCCAGAAGAACATTTTGCTTCTGGTAGGTAACTTCCCCTTCTCGCGGGGAGATAAGCCCTGCCGCTAATAAAAGCAGAGTGGTTTTGCCAATGCCATTGGGGCCGGTAATGCAAACGCGGGGCGCATCAACAGTTAAGGATAAATGACGGAAAATACACCGATGCCCGTTAAACTGACTGACCTTGTGGAAAACTAACAACTGCTGAGGTTCCTTATCTGATGAATGGTTTATGTTTTTGTTATAGAGACTTAACTTTATACCATTGATGACCAGCGGGGAAAATAAGTCTTAGGCATTTGCAAACCGCTTTTCGCATTACATTATGAGTCAAATACGCAAAAACAGCGTATAAGAAGGTGTAATTCGCAAAACGGTGGTTGTAATGTCAGAGCAAAGTTCGAAATTGGTGATTTTCTTCGATGGTGGATGTCCGTTGTGCGTGAAAGAAATGCGGCATTTAAGGAAACTGGATGAACAAAGAAAGATTCAGTTTGAAAACATTAACGAGCCGGATTTTAATCAGCGTTACCCTGCGGTAGACGTTGCTAAGGCTAACCAGTATTTACACGGGCAGACCCGTTCCGGTGAAATGATTTATGGTCTGGATGTAACCTATGCGGCCTGGTCGCAGGTGGGGAAAGGCTGGATGATCGCGCCTTTACGCTGGCCTGTCATTCGGTGGTTTGCCGATAAAGCCTACTTATTTTTCGCGCGTTACCGCAACCGCATTTCCAAGCTATTAACAGGTAAAGAACGCTGCTCGCAGTGCTCGATTGACTGATGTACTCTAGCTGGAAAAATGATAACAAGAGTACTTTCGACATGAAGAAACAATATTTGGCATTATTGTTGGCGCCAATAATGAGCGTGGCAGCCGATGATCCCCCAAAAGTTAGTGCACAAGAGTTTGTGAATTTACAGCAGGGAGAAACCGCCCATGAAGGCTTTCGCCGTGCTCACGCAAAAGGTATTTGCCTTAGTGGTGAGTTTCGTTCAAACGGACAGTTAGCCAGCTATTCAAAAACGACACTATTTGAAACGGGTTCCATGCCTTTTATCGGGCGTTTTTCTGTTGCAGGGAATAATCCAACAGCGCCTGACTTAAAAGCACCGGTACGGAGTTTAGCTCTGAGCTTTGCCATGAGTTCGACCGAGCAATGGCGTATTGCAATGAATACGCCGCCAGTTATGGCGGTTAAAGATCCGCATACTTTTTATCAGCAAATTCAGGCGATTCAGGCCGGCCCTAAAGCAATACAAGCATTTTTTGCCGAACACCCTGAGAGCCGCGACTTTTTAAACTGGAAAGCCCAATACCAACCCAGCGGAAGTTTTGCTGCTGAGACTTATAACAGCATTAACGCGTTTTATTTGGTGAATTCAAACGGTGAAAAGCAAGCCGTACGCTGGACTATGCAACCGACGGTTTCAGTTTCTGCTGACAACTTAGAGGGTGTGGATGCTCTGCACGACGAAATTACCAACCGGGTAGCGGAAGACAATGTCGTTTTTGACTGGGTTTTTACTTTGGCAAATGGAGAAGATGACGAGAACAATCCAGCAAAGGCATGGCCGGACAGACGTGAGCAGATTACGGCGGGGCAAATTGTTATCACCGGGGTAACGCCGCAGTTACAGGGCGAATGCCATAGTATAAATTACGACCCACTGGTGCTGCCAACCGGTATTGAAGCAACCCGTGACCCCATACTCCGTGCCAGGTCTGCTGCTTATGCTGAGTCTTATAGGCGCAGAGCAAAAGAAGCGTTAATGGGCGAGCTGGAGGAGCAGGGTAATGAGTAACACACAACAGTTTTCCTTGTCGATGCGGCTGTTTCACTGGGCCATGGCGGCTTTGGTTATTTCTATGCTGGCGGCTGGTCTATTGATGATTCGTTCTTTAGAGCCTTGGCAGTTAAGCATTTTAACCGTGCACAAAGCCTTTGGTGTTGTGGCTGCCGTACTGGTTATTGCGCGTTTAGTTAATCGTTTGTTCCATCAAATTCCGGCATTACCCGGTGACTTATCAAGCTTGCAGACATTTGTCGCCAAGGCTTCTCACTGGCTGCTTTATTTGCTGTTGTTCGCCATGCCAATTTCAGGGTACTTAATGCAGTACTTTGCCGGGCGGCCAATTGATGTATTTGGCTGGTTCCGCTTACCGGCGGCGCTTACTGTCGATATTGAGAACTATGCTGTATTCCGGGAACTGCACGGCTGGCTGGCAATAGCACTTATGGCATTGGTTGCTTTGCACGTTGCTGCGGCCTTGCATCATCACTTTATCCGCAAGGACAAGGTTCTGAAAAGTATGCTTTAGTAGGTTATTGCCTAACGCTGTTTATATTGTGTTGGGCAGTAGCCGCGCGACACTCCCGCGGGGCGTAGTTTTCGATGTTTGGTATTGCGCCCCGACACACGTTCTCGCCACAAGCGGAAACTGCCGGGCTTAAGTTGCGAACGCATAAACTTCACAACCTGCTTTTCCTGTAGGCCAAATTGCTCTTCAATAGCTTCAAATGGCGTGCGGTCTTCCCACGCCATTTCTATAACGCGCGATACTTCAGATTCAGTCAGATTCATAAACAGGCTACTTAGTTGTTTTTATTCAATTACGTTAGCCTTTGTGAATCAGATCTTCACAGCTACACCTGTTCTATTCTATAAACCGTAAAGATGGCCTGCGTATCTTTATTTTAAGATGTGTTGTACTAGGCTTAATAGTAGAGAAAGCGAAACTCACTGACATTTTAACGATTAAGGAGGCTTTATGACTGGGCCAATGAATCCGAAAATTAAAAAAGACGAGCAGGATCTTAGCGAAGAAGAAAAGCGGAAGCTGCAGTCGCAGCAGGACAAAGAAAACCAGAGCCGTGAAGACCACAGTCGGCCAAATTCAACTCATGACACTCACTCGCAGAAAGATAAGCAGATAGCCCCGGAGCAACGTGGCCGGGACTCTCAGTAATTATCGTCTGATTGAGAAAGGAGGGAACAATGCCAGACGTTTGGCGCGACAAAGACGAGCGTATGTATCAGCATATTAAGCAGTCACAGCTGGATGACGGAAAGAGTGAAGACGAAGCAGAGGAAATTGCCAGTCGCACTGTGAATAAGCAGCGACGCGAGGAGGGGGTTACCGATAACACCACTACTCAGGGGACAGGTAACCCCAATACTCGGCTGGAAGAGCGCACCAAAGATGAGTTATACAATAGGGCGCAGCAGCTCAATATTGATAACCGCAGCCAAATGAGTAAAGAAGAATTGATTGAGGCTATAAGGCAAAAGCAGTAAGGGATTAAAGCTGACGAATGTCTGTTTTGGTGGTTTAATATAGCCACCAGTTTGGGAAATAAAGCAGTCAAATTGTCATGGCCGACACGCAGTACATAACCAAAAATCGTCTCTCTCAGGAAGTGAATAAAGCCCGCGTATGGGTCGCTATTATTGGCGCACCTATTGCGGGCTTTTTAATGTACAAATTACCAAACTTCTGGTGGGTTGTCGGATTAATTTACCTCTTCAGTATTATTGGGGCGGCATCTACTAAGCGTTCGGGTGCCAGAGGCGAATTAAAAACACTGAAGCTGCTAAAAAAGCTCCCCGATAGCTATGTGCTGTTTAATCAGGTCGACGTACCCAATTCGCGAGCAAAACGCGGCTTCACGGAGCTGGATTTAATCGTGGTGGGCCCTAACGGTGTGTTTGTTGTGGAAGTAAAAAACAACAACTCTAAAGTAACGGGAGATGAGCAATCTTCTAATTGGGTAGCCCATAAAGTAGGGCGCAAAGGTGGCCGGTATACAGCCAAAGTTCGAAATCCAATAAAGCAGTTAAAAAAGCAAATACATGTATTGGCAGAGCATTTGAAGAAAAACCGCGCATCTACCTGGATAGACGGCGTTGTGTTTTTCTCACACCGCAGCTCACGGGTTAAATTGTCTTCACCACCCAGCGTGCCAGTGATTGAACGTAAAGGGCTGGTCGAGTATATTTTGAACTATCAGCCCAAGCGGGCACCGTTAAATGTTGAGAAAGTCGTCCAACAATTAATAGAACTTAAGCAAATGAAGAGCTGAAGGATGTATAAAGAACAAGCCGTTAGGGCGAGGCTGGCCCGGAAAATCAAAGGCATTCCTGCCTGGCTTTGGTTATTAACCATCTACCTTAGTTACTTTACGCTCTTGCACTTTATCGGCCAGGGATTTGCAGTTTTGTTCGTAGCCGCAATCGTTGCCTCTGCGTCGCTTATTAGCTCCAGAGGTCGAGAGCAGAATAAAGTTAAAAATATCATGACTTTGTTAGATGTGAATGGTGACAAGTTACGTGTTGGTTTGGAACAAGTCCCCAATAAAAAACTGAAACGCGTAGCGGTGGGCGAGTACGACGAGGAATACGCTATTTTACAGTTCCCTTTTAATTATCAAGTCTCGAGTGACCATCTATTCCCCATTCAGCAGCTCAATTCAGTCCGCGAATTTTTCAAAACGCATTACCCTCAAGTTGAATTGATCACCTAATTCTTCACACGTTTGCCATCAATTGTTAACAAAATAGTAACAAAGTTCTTTTAATGTGACTTGGTGTGTGGTACTTATGATTTGTGGTTTTTTTGTTAACAAACAGATTAACTGCAGCGCTAATACCATAATTAAAAAAGTTGTATCAAAAAAGCAGAGGGTCATAACATGGATCATTCAGAAGAACTGCAAAAGGTTAATGACAAGTCTGGTAAGGGTCGCGCGGCAAAACGTAAATGGCGTGAAATAGAACAACTAAAAGAGAAGTACCGGTTGCGGGAAGAACTCTCTGATATGGATTACTCGCTTGAACTCGATTTAGAAGAAATCGAACTATAAAAAGAACGCCGTCTGGGTTACCTCAGACGGCGTTTTGCTTTTGGGCTTACTGCTCTTGTTTTTAGAAAGAGCTTAGCGAATTTGTGCCAGCATTTGTTTTAATGCTTTTGGCGCACCGGCTGCTATGTTGCCTGACTGAATGTAGTTGTGGCCACCCTGAAAGTCACTGACTATGCCACCGGCTTCGCGAACCAATAATTCGCCAGCCAACATATCCCAGGGCTTAAGACCCATTTCCCAGAAGGCGTCGTGGCGTGCTGCTGCAACGTAAGCTAAATCCAGTGCTGCTGCGCCTGCGCGACGAACATCGGCACAGTGCTCAAATAACTTGCTGAACATTTCCAAATATTCGGGCGTCCGGTTTTTCATTTTGAACGGGAAGCCTGTTGCTAGAATAGCGCCTTTTAATTCCACTTTAGGTGAAATACGTAAACGACGACCATTTAGCTGTGCACCGGCGCCGCGGGTAGCGGTGAATAACTCTTCGCGCATAGGATCGTAAACAACGGCCTGTTGAACAGAACCTTTGTGAAGTAACGCTATGGAGATACAAAAATGAGGGATACCGCGCATGTAATTGGTCGTGCCGTCTAGCGGATCAATAACCCACTGGAAGTCGTTTTCTTTTCCAGCCTGAGTACCGCTTTCTTCTGCGATGATGCCGTGATCAGGGTAGGACTTTTTAATGGTGTTGATAATAGCCTGCTCTGCGGCTTTATCCATATCAGTAACCCAGTCGTTCAAACCTTTTGATTCGGCTTCAACAGGACTGCCCTGGTCGAAATTTTTAACTAAAATTTTGCCGGCCGCACGCGCTGCGCGCACCGCAATATTTAACATCGGATGCATACCAATTACCTGTGCTGTAAAAGAACAATTTTCGGTCGCGGATCATACCAGTGTTACGGTATCATGCCAAACTTTTCCATAAGCCGAGAAAAACTCAAGGGAAACGCCATGCTTGATAACATTCGTATTGTTCTGGTGAATACGTCTCATACCGGAAACATAGGCTCTGTCGCACGTGCCATGAAAACTATGGGGTTGTCCAAATTGACCTTAGTGGATCCTGTGCAGGAGCCTGACAGTCACGCATCGGCGTTGGCTGCTGGTGCAACTGATATTTTGGCGTCGGCGACTATTGTGCATACTCTGCAGGAAGCCATAGCCGACTGTGGTCTGGTTATTGCCACCAGTGCCCGGAATCGGACCTTAGACTGGCCGTTGTTAGGTCCGCGGGAATGTGCGGCAAAAGTATTGGAGGAGACCAGTCAGCATCAGGTTGCTCTGGTTTTTGGCCGTGAAAACAGTGGGTTAACCAACGAAGAGCTACAACAAAGTCAGTTTCACTTACACATACCGACTAACCCCGATTACAGTTCACTGAACCTGGCTATGGCGGTGCAGACGGTGAGTTATGAGCTCCGTATGCAGTGGCTTGAATCGAAACAACGCGCCCCGGAAAACTTACCGGAATACCCACGCGCTGAAGATTTAGAACGATTCTATGAGCATCTTGAAAAAACTCTGGGGCAAACCGGATTTATCGTTCGTGAGCACCCCGGACAAGTCATGACGAAATTGCGTCGTCTATTTAACCGCGCCCGCCCGGAAGAAAATGAAATTAATATTTTACGCGGTATCTTAGCCTCTGTGGACAAATCAACGGGCAATACTTGACTAAAATAGTCGGGAATGTAGAATCTCAATACATTAACGATGAATTAAACAGCAGAGGAAACCACCATGCGCCTGACGTCAAAAGGTCGATACGCAGTAACAGCTATGCTGGACGTTGCGCTTTTTACGGCAAATGGTCCGGTGCCGTTAGCGGATATTTCTGAACGTCAGGGAATATCCCTGTCGTATTTAGAGCAGTTGTTTTCGCGCTTACGTAAGCATGGGCTGGTGGACAGTGTGCGAGGTCCGGGTGGTGGCTATCGTCTGGGGTGTGGCGCAAATGATATCTCTGTTGGTGCCGTCATTCATGCGGTTGACGAGTCGATTGATGCAACACGTTGTCAGGGAAAAGCTAACTGTCAGGGCGGGGAACGTTGTCTGACCCATTCTTTGTGGGAAGGGTTAAGCGACAGAATATCCGACTTTCTGGACGGTATTACGCTGGCTGAGTTGATGAAGAAACAGGACGTGGGTGATGTTCTGAATAGACAGAACTCGTTGCATAACCACAGTGAAGAAGAGATTAAGTTAAACTCTCACCTATAATATTGCCTTTAAGTTGTCAGGAGCAAGCAAGTGTCTAAGTTACCCCTTTATTTTGATTATGCTGCAACCACGCCAGTCGATCCTGTTGTAGCAGAAAAAATGATGGGTTGTTTAATGCAGGACGGCTTGTTTGGTAACCCGGCATCGCGTTCGCATAAGTACGGCTGGCAGGCAGAAGAAGCTGTCGATATAGCCCGAAATCAGGTTGCTGACCTTATTAATGCCGACTCGCGCGAAATTGTTTTTACCTCAGGTGCTACAGAATCAGATAACCTTGCCATAAAAGGCGCAGCTCAATACTACTCCGCTAAAGGCAAGCACATTATTACGCTTAAAACCGAGCATAAAGCGGTATTAGATACCTGCGCGCAGTTGGAAAAAGAAGGCTTTGAAGTGACTTATCTGGATGTCGGAACAGACGGGTTGCTCGATATGGATATGTTTCGCTCAGCCTTACGCGAAGATACGGTGTTAGTGAGCGTAATGCTGGTTAATAACGAAATAGGTGTGCTTCAGGATATAACCACCATTGGTCATTTATGTCGTGAAAACGGCACAGTATTTCATGTCGATGCCGCTCAGGCGTCCGGCAAAGTGCCAATGGATATGGCGGAATTACCGGTGGATTTAATGTCGCTTTCTGCTCACAAAATGTATGGACCTAAAGGCATTGGGGCATTGTATGTACGCCGCACTCCGCGGGTTCGGCTGCTTGCGCAAATGCATGGCGGGGGGCACGAACGAGGCATGCGTTCAGGCACTTTACCAACACACCAAATTGTCGGCATGGGTGTTGCTGCAGAGCTTGTTCTTAGCGAGCTGGATCTTGAGCCTGCGCGAGTGGAAAACCTCCGTCAGCGTTTATGGAAGGGGGTTAGCCAGTTAGAAGGTGTAACCTTGAATGGCTCTGACCAGCAACGGGTACCGCATATTACTAACATCAGTTTTGCCGGGGTAGATGGCGAATTGCTGCTAATGGCGTTAAAAGATCTCGCGCTTTCGTCTGGCTCAGCTTGCACATCGGCTAGCGTCGAGCCCTCGTATGTTCTTAGTGCTTTAGGGGTTGGGCATGAGCTGGCAATGAGTTCACTGCGCTTTAGCATTGGCCGTTATACTTCCGAAGAAGACATTGATAGTGCGATAGAACTTATCCACCGCACTGTAGGTACTTTGCGAGGCGCTGCTTAGTCTTTCAGCAAGCCGGCAAAGGTTTTACGGAATTTAGCCAGCTTCGGTGAAATTACCGCCTGACAATAGGGGTTTTCCGGGTTTCTGGCGTAGTAGTTTTCGTGATAATCCTCGGCCGGATAAAACGTTCCCAGCTCAGTTACTTCTGTTGCGATAGGAGCAGCAAAAGCGTCATCAGCTTCCAACTCTGAAATAATGTCTTCGGCTTCGCGTTTTTGCGCGTCGTTATGATAGAAAATTGATGTGCGATATTGAGTACCGACATCGTTGCCCTGACGATTCACCTGAGTTGGATCGTGCAGAGTGAAAAAGATTTCTAAGATTTGACGGTAAGAGATCTGCTCTGGATCGTATTGGAGTTGCGCGACTTCGGCATGTCCCGTTTCGCCACTGCAAACCTGCTCGTAGGTTGGGTCAGTTGTATGACCGCCAGTGTAACCTGACTTAACCGACTGAATGCCTTTTACCTGAAGGAAGGCTGACTCAACACACCAGAAGCAACCACCACCGAGAGTGGCTTGTTCGTATTCATTGTTCGCCATGTCAGAACTCCTTATTGTCAAATAGACGTCTATATGGCTATATAGGTTCTCTCATCCTAGCTGAGAATGAATAAAAAAACAATCACTGGGTATTCGATTTCTGCGTCTATCTCACGTATAATCCGCGCGACTAACTTATCCCTTAATTTTATTGGAGTTTATAACCATGGCTTTAGAGCGCACTTTATCAATTATCAAGCCTGATGCAGTTGCAAAAAACTTAATCGGCGCTATCTACAACCGTTTTGAATCTGCGGGTCTTCGCATTGTTGGTGCTAAAATGATGCACTTAAGCAAAGAACAGGCAGAAGGCTTCTACGCAGAACACAAAGAACGTCCTTTCTTTGGTGCTTTGGTTGAATTCATGACTTCAGGCCCTATCGTTGTTCAGGTTCTTGAAGGTGAAGACGCTGTACGTAAAAACCGCGACATCATGGGTGCTACGAATCCTGCAGAAGCACTGGCAGGAACGATTCGTGCAGACTACGCTGAAACTATAGACGAAAATGCGGTACACGGTTCAGATGCAACTGAATCTGCAGCACGTGAAATCTCTTATTTCTTCAGCGACGAAGAAGTTTGCCAGCGTACTCGCTAAGACTGTATTTGAATGTAGCCTGATGTTCTTAGGTAGCCTGACGTTTATGTCAGGTGAGATCCTGACATAAACGTCAGGCTACAAAAATGTCGAGGCACATCAGAAAACCGGAGCTTTATGACCAACGCAATAGATAAAAAAGTGAACTTGCTCGACCTGAATCGTGAAGGAATCAAAGAGTTCTTTCGTGAGATGGGTGAGAAACCATTTCGTGCTGAACAAGTAATGAAGTGGCTGTATCACTTTTGTGTCGATGACTTTGATGAGATGACGAATCTTAATAAAGCGTTGCGTGAAAAGCTCAAGCAAGTCGCTGAAATACGCGCGCCTGAAGTTCGTGAACAGCAGCAGTCATCGGACGGTACGATTAAGTTCGCAATGACCTTGTTCGACGGCCAGGACGTGGAAACAGTGTGGATCCCCGAGGGTGATCGCGCTACTTTGTGTGTGTCCTCTCAGGTTGGTTGTGCATTAGAGTGTACTTTCTGCTCAACCGGGGCTCAGGGCTTTAACCGTAACCTCAGTGTGGCGGAAATCATCGGCCAGGTATGGCGGGTGAACCAGCTGCTAGGGGCTTATGGAAAAACCGGAATTAAACCCGTAACGAACGTGGTCATGATGGGCATGGGCGAACCTTTGCTTAATTTAAACAATGTTGTTCCGGCAATGGAGTTAATGTTGGATGACCTGGGTTTCGGTTTATCCAAACGCCGCGTTACTTTAAGTACTTCAGGTGTTGTTCCTGCGTTGGAAAAATTGCGCGAACGCATCGATGTGATGTTGGCTATTTCGTTGCACGCACCAGACGATGAGCTGCGCAACGAAATTGTACCTATTAATAAGAAGTACAATATTGAAGAATTTCTGGCATCCAGCCGTCGTTATGTTGAGCAGTCAAAAGCTCAGCGTAAAGTAACGGTAGAGTATGTCATGCTGGACCATGTTAATGATTCAACCGATCAGGCACATGCGCTGGCAAAAACCTTAAAAGATACCCCGAGTAAAATTAACCTTATTCCATTTAATCCTTTCCCGGGTTCGGATTACGGACGCTCTAGTAACTCGCGGATTGACCGTTTTGCCAAAGTACTTATGGAGTACGGTTTGACGGTAATGGTACGTAAAACTCGAGGGGATGATATCGATGCAGCTTGCGGGCAATTAGTGGGCGATGTCATCGATCGTACAAAACGTATATTGAAACGTCAGCAGCAACAGCGTGGTGGAGAGGCAATAGCTGTAAAGACCACGTAAATTTACAGAGTCGCAGGCACAAGGAGTGTGATAATGCGAACCGCTTTATTATTGATAGCCGCAGCGCTATATGGTTGTACCGCTAACCCTGAACAGTCGGTATCTGTGGGTAATGATGTACGGTTGCAGCTTGGACTTGCTTATTTGACGCAGGGCAAATTGAAGCTTGCGTATCCGCATTTGCAAACCGCATTGACGAACAATCCCCGGTCTCTGAATGCCAATCTTGCCCTCGGGCAATGGTATTTAGCGACAAATGACGTTGATTCAGCTTTGTCACTTTACCAACAGACATTATCATGGCAACCTATGAGCGGTGCATTGTACAATAACTATGCGGTTGCACTGTGTGTGGCTGGTGACTGGAAAAAAGCACTCAGGTATTTTGATAAAGTGGCATTGGATCCAGCGTATCCACATCATGCCAGAGCTGAGGCTAATAGAGCCGAATGTTTGGCCCGGCTAAGTCACGACGCAGTTCAACCATAACAGGGAAACCCCTTACAATCATGACTGCTGAAAACGAATCAACACAAGATAATAACAAGCCAGAACCGGAAGCGGCACAAGAAACAAAGCAAAAGCCGAGTAAAAGTCCTGGTGAAATTCTGAGAGAAGCCCGTGAAGCTAAAGGTTTAGAGCAGCGCGAGGTTGCAGACCAGTTGCGTTTGCGAAAGCAGATTATTGAGTTGCTGGAAGCCGATGAGTATTCAACTTTTTCGACGGCAACCTTTATTAAAGGTTATTTACGTTCCTACGCCAAACTGCTTGATTTAGACGATACCGAGCTGTTTGAGGCTTACAAAGCCAGAGGCTATAAAGAAGTTGAAAGCAGCCAGATGCAGAGCTTCTCTAGACGCAAAAAGCATGAAGAAAGTGACAACCGCTTAATGTTAATTACGTATGTGGTTATCATTATTGTTGTTGCTTTGGTTATTTGGTGGTGGCAAGAGCCGGATCTTGGTTTTAGTGAAGGTGAAATCGGCACACAGGAAAGCACAGAAGTTTCCCCGGTAAACACTGATGACAATGCTGATAACGTCGATGATATTGAAATTTCAAATCGGCCGACAGAGCCACAAATTGAGCCGAATGAAGATGAAGCCGTATTAGAGTCTGAAGTTGAAACCGGTGACACGAATGTTGCGGTCGAGTCGGTGCAAGAACCCGTTAGTGAAAGTGGCGAGAATACTAACGAGAATACCAACGAGAATAACGATGAATCGTCGGCCACTAATACCGAGCCCGCGGCTAACGATGTTAGTGATACGCAAGAGTTACCAACTGAAACTGCCGAGCAGACAGATAACCAAACTGAAAGTTCGGTCGAATCAGAAGCTGTTGAACCATCGCCGCAATCAGAAACTGTTTCAGCCAGTCTGGTGCTAGAGTTTAATGAAGAATGCTGGGTTAAAATTGATGATGCTTCAGGTGAAACCCAGGCTGTTGGTGTAAAAGCTGCCGGCTACCGTATGCCGGTTCCGGGCGAAGCCCCTTTTTCAGTAACATTGTGTAAACCTGAAGCGGTTAATCTAAGCTTTAACGGTAACGCTTTCGATATGAGCCAGTTCCGGACTGGGCGTGTTGCACGGTTTACCGTTCCGTCAGAAGAGCAGTAGAGGTCAATTTAAGGTTATGATGCACGAAAATCCAATTAAACGCCGTCCTTCACGCCGCTTATATGTAGGTAATGTGCCTATTGGCGATGGCGCACCGATTGCTGTGCAGTCCATGACAAATACTGAAACAACCGATATAGATGCGACTGTTGCGCAAATAGAAGCTTTGGCTCAGGCCGGTGCGGATATTGTTCGTGTGTCTGTACCCACAATGGAAGCCGCCGAAGCTTTTAAGCAAATAAAGCTGCGCAGCCCGGTACCGCTGGTTACTGACATTCATTTTGATTACCGCATTGCGCTTAAAGTTGCCGAATATGGCGCTGACTGCTTACGTATTAATCCGGGTAATATTGGTCACGAAGACAGAATAAAAGCTGTAGTAGATGCAGCGCGTGAACGTAACATTCCAATTCGTATTGGGGTCAACGGCGGTTCGCTGGAAAAAGACTTACAAGAAAAATATGGAGAGCCGACAGCCGAGGCGTTAGTGGAATCGGCAATGCGCCATGTCAACATTCTCTACAAGCTGGACTTCTACGATTTTAAAGTCAGTGTTAAAGCGTCAGACGTTTTTTTAGCGGTTGAATCCTACCGTTTATTGGCGAAAGAAATTGATCAGCCGCTGCATTTAGGCATTACAGAAGCTGGCGGTAAGCGTAGCGGCGCGGTGAAATCGTCGGTTGGTTTAGGTATGTTGCTGGCCGAGGGGATCGGTGACACGCTGCGGGTTTCGCTCGCGGCTGACCCGGTTGAAGAAATTAAAGTTGGTTTTGATATATTAAAGTCACTGCGTATTCGTGCCCGGGGTATCAACTTTATTGCCTGCCCCAGTTGCTCCAGACAAGAATTCGATGTTATTAACACCGTTAATGCCTTAGAGGAGCGTCTGGAGGATATTACTATTCCAATGGATGTTTCAATAATAGGCTGTGTTGTGAATGGTCCGGGTGAGGCTCTGGTATCGCATGTCGGCCTCGCCGGCGCTAAGAATAAAAGTGGCTTGTACATTGGTGGAGCACGTCAAAAACTCCGACTGGATAACCAGAATTTAGTGGATGAACTGGAAGCCCAAATTCGCGAGCAGGTAAAGTTCATTGAAGCTAATAAAATTGACGTAAAAGAAATTAACGGTTGATTTTACCCGCATCGACAAAGTCCCTATAATACCCGCTTATTTTCTGTATCGATAACCAGACGAGAAGGTTCCGTGGCGAATACAATCCAAGCAATTCGTGGCATGAATGATTTGTTGCCAGAGCAAAGTCCGGCCTGGCAACAGGTTGAAGCAGTAATACGACGTGTTGCTGCAAGCTACGGGTATAGCGAAATCCGTATGCCGGTGCTGGAAAGCACACAACTGTTTAAACGCTCTATTGGTGAAGTTACCGATATTGTCGAAAAAGAAATGTATACCTTTGATGACCGCAATGGTGAAAGCGTGACCTTGCGTCCGGAAGGGACAGCAAGTTGCGTGCGTGCGGGGAATCAGCACGGTCTTTTGTATAATCAAATTCAGCGTTTGTGGTACATGGGGCCTATGTTCCGGTACGAGCGTCCGCAAAAAGGTCGTTATCGTCAGTTTCATCAGTTTGGTATTGAAACCTTTGGTTTAGAAAGCGCCGATGTCGATGCGGAAGTCATTCTGCTTTCGGCCAGATTATGGCGTGAGTTCGGTCTTTCCGATCAGGTAGAGCTGCAGCTGAACTCTCTGGGTTCTAACGAGGCGCGCGCGAATTACCGCGACGCGTTAAAAGCTTACTTGTCTGACTATGAAAGTGAGCTGGATGAAGACAGTAAACGCCGGCTTGAAAGCAATCCGTTGCGTATTCTGGACAGTAAAGATGAGAAGACTCAGAAGATTCTGGAGGGTGCGCCTAGTCTATCCGAATACTGGGATACTGAGTCAAAAGAGCATTTTGAGCAATTGACGGCTCGCCTGGAAGCGGCCGGTATTTCATATACCTTAAACGAACGTTTGGTTCGTGGCCTCGATTATTACAACCGTACCGTGTTTGAATGGGTTACCACCGCTCTGGGCGCTCAGGGTACTGTTTGTGCCGGTGGTCGTTATGACGGACTGGTTGAACAATTAGGCGGTAAGGCTACGCCTGCGGTCGGTTTTGCGATGGGTATGGAACGCCTGGTGCTGTTGCTGCAGGAACAAGGCAAGCTGACCCCAAGACGAGTGGTTGATGCTTACTTAATGCCATTAGGCGACGAAGCGGAACTAAATGCCCCGCGAATTGCCGAACAGCTGAGAAATGAGTTGCCGGAACTGCGCCTGGTAAGCCATTGTGGCGGCGGTTCTATGAAAAAACAAATGAAGAAAGCGGATAAGTCGGGTGCACAAGTGGCACTGATTATCGGCGCGGATGAAATCGATCAGCAACAGGTAACTGTAAAGCCGTTACGCACTGCTGAAGAACAACAAACTCTGGGCTGGCAGGCACTTATTGAGTATCTGCAACCAATGACGAGAGGGTAGTCAGGTGGATGAAGAACAGCAAGTAGAACGTTTAAAAGAGTTCTGGAAAGAGCACGGTAAAGGTATTGTTGCCGGTGTGGTTATTGGCTTTGGCTTGTTTTATGGCTGGCGTTATTATGATCAGCATACGCTGGAAACTCAGCAGCGTGCCTCAGCAAACTACGAGCAACTGACGGCCGAACTCTCTGAAGGTAGCGAAAACGCTGTACTCGAAGCACAGGAGTTTGTCAGCGAGAATCCCGAAAATGTTTACGCGCAATTGGTGGCTTTGCAGTTGGCTCAGCACGCGGTTGAGCGCGCTGACTTAGCAACGGCGGTTACAGCACTGCAGTCGGTTGTTGAGAGCGCCGAAGACGAAAACATGTCGGCTTTAGCCAGTATCCGGTTAGCCCGGGTGTTAATTGCTCAGGAACAGCTTGATGCTGCTTTAAACTTAGTTAAGAAACCGTTGCCGGAAGCTTATTCGGGTTTTGCCGCGGAGCTTGAAGGCGATATTTTGGCCGAGCAGGGTAATACCGAAGAAGCTCGAGCTGCCTACGAACGCGCATTGCAGGCGGGTGAGTCATTGACCCCGGCACTGCAAATGAAACTCAACAGCCTGGTTAAGTCATAATGCAATTGATTAAACGCTTTACCAAAGGCAGTTTGTTATTGACTGCTGCAGTTCTTGTTAGTGGTTGCTCTATTTTCGGCGACGATGATGAAGAGCCTAAATTCGCGGTGCTTCAGCCTATCTCAGAGCAAGTACAACCAAAAGTTTTATGGGATGCCTCTGTCGGAAGCGGTATAGGTGAGCACTTCTCCCGACTGAACCCTGTAGTTGAATATGGCAAGGTTTTCGCCGCCGATCGCAATGGCATCGTCAGTGCTTTTGATAAGTCCACAGGTGAGCGCTTGTGGCGAATTGATTTGCGTCAGCGCATGACATTTGATGAAGCAACCGACGAGGACTGGTTCAGCGGCTTATTTGCAAGTCCTTTTCCCGCTCGCATATCTGGCGGCTTAGTTGCTCGCTACGATCGCATTTTTCTAGGCACTGAAAATGGTGACGTCGTTGCTTTAGATGCTGAAACTGGCGATGTTGTCTGGCATACCGAAGTGAACAACGAAGTCATGTCAGACCCTGCTGTCGGCGAGGGTCGTGTGGTTGTTCATACTGGTGGCGGAAAAGTCATTAGCCTGGACGCTGAAACCGGTGAAGAGCAATGGGAATATGAATATCAGACGCCCATGCTGACAGTGCGTGGGGCATCGGCTCCGGCAATTATCAGTGGCGGTATTGTGGTTGGCGACAGTAACGGCTCTGGTATGGTCCTCATTGCTGACAGTGGACAACAAGCCTGGACTCAGGCTATTGGTAAGCCCAGCGGAAGCACAGAATTGGAGCGTTTAGCTGACGTTGACGCAAGACCCGCTACCCAGGGAACAACGTTATATATGGTCGCCTTTAACGGCGAACTGGTTGCGCTTGAACTCATGAGCGGTGAAGTCCGCTGGAAACGCGATTACAAAGCGTTTGAAAATATGCTGGTGACGAATGGCCGAATTTTCCTAACAGATGTTAAAAGCCACGTTTACTCACTTGACCAGAGCGGTGGTATTGAGCGTTGGAGTAACACTGAGCTGTTTGGTCGTAAGCTGAGTGCACCGGCGTGGCATCGGGGTAACGTTGTGGTTGGTGACTTTGAAGGCTATTTGCATTGGCTGGACAGTGAAACCGGCGACGTCGTCGGCCGTTACGACGTTGGTGGCGATGGAGTCTATGTTGCTCCTGTCGTTGATAACAACGTTATGTATGTACAAACTCGGGACGGTGATATCATCGCACTCGATACTCAATCAGGAAATGAATAAGAGATGTTACCTGTTGTCGCGCTGGTAGGGCGCCCAAATGTGGGGAAATCCACGCTTTTTAATCGTTTAACGCGGACTCGCGATGCATTGGTAGCGGACTTTCCCGGGTTAACCCGGGATCGTAAATACGGTCAGGCAAACTACGACGGTTATCAATTTATTGTTATTGATACCGGTGGTATTCATGGTGATGAAGAAGGCATAGATGAAGAAATGGCAAAGCAATCACTGCTTGCTGTTGATGAAGCCGATGTCGTTCTTTTCATGGTGGATGCGCGTGACGGTGTTACCGTTGGTGATCAGGCTATTGCGAACCATTTGCGTAAGCAAAATAAGAAAGTTTACCTGGTCTGTAACAAAATTGATGGTATTGATGCCCATTCGGCGATGGCCGACTTCTATTCGTTATCTTTAGGCGAGCTTTACGGTATTGCAGCAGCTCACGGCCGAGGGGTTGAGCTGCTACTCGAAACTTGCTTCAAGCCAATAGCGGAAGAATACCCCGATGTTATCGTGCCCAAGGACGTTGAGTCTGAGGAGCTCGAGCACGATGAAATTGACTACGATAAACTGCCACTAAAATTGGCTATTGTCGGTCGCCCGAATGTCGGTAAGTCAACCTTAATCAATCGTATAATGGGTGAAGAGCGGGTTGTCGTTTATGACATGCCGGGCACTACTCGTGACTCCGTGTATATTCCTATGCAACGGAACGAACGAGAATACGTTTTGATTGATACCGCTGGAGTCCGTCGTCGCGGACGTATTGGTGAGGCTATCGAGAAATTCTCGGTGGTGAAAACCCTGCAGGCAATTGAAGACGCAAACGTTGTCCTTATTGTGGTTGATGCGCGTGAAACCATCAGTGACCAGGATCTCAACTTAATTGGTTTTGCATTAAATGCCGGTCGCTCAATTGTTATTGCGGTGAACAAGTGGGATGGTTTGCAAAACGACCACAAAGAAGAGATAAAGCGTGAGCTGGATCGTCGCTTAGGTTTCGTCGACTTTGCTCGCTTGCATTTTATCTCCGCACTGCATGGTACGGGTGTTGGGCATTTATTTGAGTCGGTTGAAGAGGCTTATGCCAGCGCAACGCAGCGAATTAGTACCTCTAAGCTCACCAAAATAATGGAAATGGCGCAGGAAGAACATCAGCCGCCACTGGTTAGTGGCCGTCGGGTGAAACTTAAATATGCGCACGCAGGTGGCTATAATCCACCGCGTATTATTATTCATGGTAACCAGGTAAAAGACTTACCGGGAGCTTATCAGCGCTATTTAATTAACTACTTCCGGAAGTCTCTGGGCGTTATGGGTACGCCAATAAAAGTAGAATTCCGTGAACCGGTTAACCCGTATGAAGGTAAGAAAAACCAGCTGACTTTGTCACAGCAGCGAAAACGCAGACGCTTGATGAAATTCCTGAAGAAGAAAAAGTAGTTTTAAACGAGAAAGCCTGCTAACTGAGCAGGCTTTTCTTTATCTATTAATGAAAATCTGAAGGAGTAAAGCGGTACTCGGTCAGGCAATAATCACAGGTCATCATAATTTCGCCTTCCTCGGCTAAAATTTCCTGAATTTCTTCCGGGCTTACTGAAGCCAGTGCCTCTAATGTACGTTCACGAGAGCAGCCACAAACAAAGCTGACTTCCTGTGACGGGTACAGATGCACTTGCTCTTCATGATAAAGACGATGCAATAGCTCTTCTGCTGGTAGGGTAAAAATTTCTTTAGCAGTAATGGTATCGGTTAAGGTCGCCAGATGCTCGAATCCGGTTAAGTCCATTCCTGTTGCCGGCAGGCGTTGTAATAGCATTCCGGCAGCATGCTCTCCATCGGCGTGCAGCCATACCCGGGTGTGCAACTGTTCTGACTGTTCAAAATAGTCTTCCAGCATAGCTGCAATTGAATCGGCACTGGCGCCGACAACGCCCTGATAACGCTCACCCGTGTTAGGCGTCAGGGTTATAATGAGCTGACCTTTGCCTATCATTGATTGCAAATCGGTGCTGTCAATTTCGGATCTTAACCGAGCTATGCCTCGAAGCTCTTGGTTATGATTGCCATTAACCGCAATAAAGTTAAGTGGTCCATCGCCCTGAAGTTGCACTGCAATATGACCTTCAAATTTTAAAGTGGCAGTTAACAGCGATACGGCAGCCATCATTTGCCCAAGCAACTCCTGAACCGGCGCTGGGTAGTCGTGGCCACGGATCAAGGTTTGATAACTGCTGGTCAACTGAACGAGTTCACCTCGCACATCGTGCTCTTCAAAGGTGTAGCGTGACAATTGATCAGTTGGGTATTCCATGGGCACTCCTGTTTATCGACAACGAGCGGTTTATTCACCGCTGTCTTTCATTCTGATAAGCTGACGGCGCTGTTTCTTATCTGGCCGTCCATCCGGGTGCGGATTATACAACGCATTAAGCTTTCTTGCTTCCGCATTTTTTTCGCGCTTTTCTATACTCTCAGGCGTTTCTCTGTATAGCAATTGTGCCTCACTGGCACCGCGGCGTTGCTCACTTAACTCCAGGACTTCAACTTCTTTTGTATCGAAGCCCTGACGCAAAGTGATAAAAGCGCCAACCTGCACAACCTTAGAAGGCTTGCTACGTTGCCCGTCATAATGTACTTTGCCTGACTGAATCATCTGTCGGGCAAGTGCCCTGGTTTTGTAGAATCTTGCTGCCCACAGCCATTTATCCAGACGGATGGGACTTTCTTTTCGAGTCTTTGTCATAAAACCGCAACGAATTCGTTATAAACTTTGTGTTAATCGATTGTTGACTCATGTCGCCTGCGCTAGAATGCATGAATCGCCTTTTGTCAGTGTAACAAGAATAAGAATAAAGTGACTGCCCGACTCCAACAAATATTTAAAGATACTCAAATGTGGCGCCGCTTAATGCAAGCGCTAACGGCTTTCGCATGGTTTTTGGTTGCGGTATTGCTGGCCCGGTTTACCTGGTCACTGATTAACCCGGCTGAGCCCGGCGGCAGTGCGGTCTTACCTAAAGTGACGGTTGACTCAGCTGCAACCAACAGCATGAACTTAGAGACCTTAACTGAGCTGAACCTTTTTGGAACAGCAGAGCGGGGGAACCGTTCTGATAGCGTTCAAAACGCGCCCAAAACATCATTAAATGTCCGTCTGATAGGCGTATCTGCCAGTTCTAACCCGGAGCGTTCTGCGGCTATTATTCAGCAAGGCAGCAAGCAACAAACCTACATTATTGGTGAGAGCCTGGGCAGTTCTTCAGTGACGGTGGAAGAAATTCATGCCGATCGCGTTATTCTTGATAATAACGGCCGGTTAGAAACACTGAAAATGGAAGACATTGGCGAAGACAGACCGGCATTGTCTCTAGTTATAGATGACTCAGATAACGGTGGTACGCTGGTACCTGTCGATAGTGACGAAGGCGCTCCCGTTGATAATGCAGCTGTTGAACGGCAATTGGCACAAGTTGCTGATAATCCATCGTCGTTACTTGATTACGTGAATATTTCGCCAGTACAAGCGAATGGCGAACTAAAAGGATACAAACTGAATTCAGGCAAGAATCCGGAGTTATTCCGGGATGCAGGATTTCAGAACGGTGACTTGGCAGTGGCTATTAACGGCTATGATCTGACCGACATGGAGCAGGCGATGCTTGCTAGTCAGGAACTGTCGGAACAAGAACAGGTCAGCATAGAAATTGAGCGCGACGGTGAACGGATGGAACTGTCGTTTGAGCTACCGGTAAAACAGGATAATTGATATGACAGTGGCAAAAAGTGGCTTAAAAGCATGGTTAGGAGCTCTCGGTTTAGCATTAACAATGATGAGTTCGCCATTAAGCAGCGAAGAGTATGCCGCCAGCTTTAAAAATACTGATATTAACGAGTTTATTCAGGTTGTCGGTCGAAATTTAGGAAAAACCATCATTATTGACCCTAACGTGCGCGGCAAAATTGACGTGCGCAGCTACGATGTGATGGATGAAGAGCAATACTACCAGTTTTTCCTGAATGTTCTTGAGGTCTACGGATTCGCCACCGTTGAAATGGAGTCCGGCGTCCTGAAAGTGATTCGTGATAAAGACGCAAAAACCTCCTCCCTACCTGTGCTCGACAGAGACACCAGAGGCTCAGGCGATACTATGGTGACCCGAGTGGTGCCGGTAGAAAACGTATCGGTACGTGAACTTGCGCCGCTGCTACGTCAGTTAAACGATCAAAGTGGCGGCGGGATGGTGGTCAGCTATGATCCATCTAATGTGATTATGATGACGGGCCGCTCTGAAACTGTGCAACGGCTGGTAGAAATTATTGAACGAGTTGATCAGGCCGGTGACCAGGACGTTGACATGATCAGCCTTGAATACGCATCTGCAAGTGAAATTGTTCGTATTGCTCAGTCTTTATATGAAAAAAATAATGAAGGCGTACCGGCATTATTGATTCCTAAAATTGTTGCGGATGAACGCAGTAATAGCGTTATTGTTAGCGGCGAACCACGTGCTAGAGCCAGAGTCGTTAAGCTGATTAAACAGCTGGATCAAGATTTAATAACTGAAGGTAATACCCGGGTTTTCTATCTTAAGTATGCAAAAGCGCCTGAAGTTGTAGACGTATTGAAAGATGTTAGCCGTTCCATCCAAGCCGAAGTTGAGCAGCAATCAGGAACTGCCAATAATAACCAACGCCGGCGTAGCGGAGGCGATGAAACGGTCAGTATCAGCCCGCATGAACCAACAAACTCGGTGGTCATTACTGCTCAAAAAGATATGCTGGCGTCGCTGGAAAAAGTGATTCGGGACTTAGACATTCGTCGTGCTCAGGTTCAGGTTGAGGCTATTATTGTCGAGATTATGGAAGGCGACAACGTCAACTTTGGGGTGCAGTGGATTAGCGAAGATGGCGGTATGGTGCAGTATAATAATGGTAACCAGGTACCCATTGGCAGTTTAGCCGCCGGTGCTTATCAGGCCCGCGATCGTGAAGGTAGTACAGTATACAGGGAGGATGGAACTCTATTAACAGAGAATCCCGATGAACCTGGTGATATTTCTTTACTAGCGAACTTACTTGGTTCGGTCAACGGCATGATGTTTGGCACTATTCAAGATGACTGGGCAGCGGTAGTACAGGCGGTTACACAGGATACTCGTTCAAACATTCTGGCGACGCCAAGTATTGTTACCGTAGATAACGAAGAAGCAAGTTTTCTGGTCGGTCAAGAAGTTCCAACTATTAGTGGCTCTACTACGGGTGATAACAACGACAACCCGTTCCAGACAGTTGACCGCACCGAGATAGGTATTAAGTTAAAGGTAACACCTCAAATTAACGAGGGGGACGCCGTGCAAATGACGATAGAACAGGAAGTTTCCAGTTTAAGCGGCGCTACTGCAGTTGACGTTATTATCAATAAACGTGAGCTGAAAACCACGGTTATGGCTGACGATGGCGAGACCATTGTACTGGGCGGTCTGATTGATGAAGACGTGCAGGAGTCGGTCTCTAAAGTGCCGTTATTAGGCGACATACCAATTTTAGGTAAATTATTCAGCTCTACTTCAACCTCTAAGCAAAAGCGCAACCTGATGGTCTTTATTCGTCCGACTATAGTCCGTGATGGTAACCGCATGCGCGAATTAAGCTCGGCAAAATACAATTATATGCGGGCGCTGCAGTTAGATGAACGTTCGCGTGGAATTTCACTCATGCCGTCTGAGGAATCGCCGCTGCTTAACGACTGGGACAGCGAGCTGACGTTACCGCCGGGCTTTGACGAATACCTGGAAAAACAGGGTAGTGAGAAGAGTGGCGAGAATAGAGGCGAGCAAAATGCAGAGCAGCAAGATGACTGAAGCCAGTGCTATTGCAACAGCTCGCCTTCCCTTCAGCTTTGCAAAACGTTTTGGCGTGGTGGTAGAGCAGGGTGAACCGTTAATTTTACATTGCCGTGCCGGTATTTCGGCTGCTGCGTTGAAAGAAGTGAGGCGCGCGCTGGGCCAACCGGTCACTCTTCAGGAGCATGCCGCAAGCGACTTTGAAAGCTTGTTAACCCGTGCTTACCAACGAGACTCATCAGAAGCTCAGCAGTTAATGGAAGACATTGGTAACGAGTCCGACTTATTCTCTCTGGCAGATGAGTTGCCGCAGACCGAAGACCTGCTGGAAAGCGAAGATGACGCACCGATAATTAAGCTGATTAACGCCATGCTGAGCGAGGCGATAAAAGAAGGTGCCTCAGATATTCATATTGAGACCTTTGAGAAAGCTTTGCTCATACGTTTTCGTATAGACGGCGTTTTGCGTGAAGTTTTACGACCAAACCGTAAGTTATCATCGCTGCTGGTGTCCCGCATAAAAGTTATGGCGCAGCTGGATATTGCCGAAAAGCGTGTCCCGCAGGATGGTCGTATTTCCTTGCTTATTGCTGGGCGAGCGGTGGATGTACGGGTCTCAACTATGCCTTCGAACCATGGTGAGCGGGTGGTATTGCGTTTGCTGGATAAAAACAACGCAAGGCTGAACCTGACCGAGTTGGGAATGACGGACGCTAATCGGAAAATTTTTCAGGAACTGATTTACAAGCCCCATGGCATTATTCTGGTAACTGGCCCCACGGGCTCAGGTAAAAGTACGACGTTGTATGCCGGGCTTAGCGAAATTAATTCTAAAGACCGTAATATTCTGACCGTCGAAGACCCGATAGAATACGCCATTGATGGTATTGGGCAGACTCAGGTTAACCCTCGGGTGGATATGACCTTCGCCCGCGGCTTACGCGCTATTTTGCGACAGGACCCGGACGTAGTAATGGTTGGTGAGATACGTGACGTAGAGACCGCGCAAATTGCTGTGCAAGCGTCGTTAACCGGTCATCTGGTCTTGTCTACATTGCACACTAACACTGCTGCCGGTGCCATTACTCGTCTGGAAGACATGGGCGTAGAACCTTTCCTGTTGTCATCGAGCTTATTAGCGGTGCTGTCGCAGCGTCTGGTGCGGACACTCTGTAGCGAATGTAAGCAGCCGCACCAGCCGGATGACGAAGAAAAGAATATGCTGGGGCTGGATGCTGCAGATACCAGTGTGATTTATCGTGCAGGGAGTTGTGAACGGTGCAACCATACCGGTTACCGCGGGCGTACCGGTATTCACGAGCTGCTGCTGGTGGATGACCATGTACGTGAGTTAGTCCATAACGGTCACGGTGAACAGTCTATTGAGAAGTATATTCGGCAGTCGACGCCCGGTATTCGCCAGGACGGCTTAGCAAAAGTACTGAAAGGCAAAACAACGCTGGAAGAAGTGCTGCGGGTTACCCGCGAGGAGTAGAGGGTGGCAGCATTTGAATACCAAGCCGTTGAAGCTAATGGCAGAAAGAAAAAAGGCGTACTGGAAGCCGATACTGAGCGACAGGTACGTCAGTTATTGCGTGAAAAAGGCTTAATGCCTTTAACCATTGAGCCGGCAGCTGATCAAGACAGAAAGAAAACGTTGCAGCCTCGATTTGGGCTTCCGCAGCGTAAGGTTAAAGCACAGGACTTAGCGCTAATTACCCGTCAGTTATCTACCTTAGTAGGCTCGGCACTGCCGATTGAACAGGCATTGTTAGCGGTTGCCGACCAGACCGAAAAGCCACGTCTGAAGAAATTACTGATGTCGGTACGCAGTAAAGTGGTTGAAGGTTACGGCCTTGCTGAAGCGATGTCAGAGTTTCCCGGTGTTTTTGATTCTTTATATACCGCCATGGTGGCTGCCGGGGAAAAGTCCGGTCATTTAGATACGGTACTGGATGAGCTGGCAAACTACACTGAGCAACGTCAGCACATGAAAAGTCAGTTGACTCAGGCGCTTATTTATCCGCTTATGCTGACTTTGGTTGCCATTGGCATTGTGGTTTTTCTGTTGGTTTCCATTGTGCCGCAAATAGTCGATAACTTTTCAACCATGGGCCAGGACTTGCCGCCAACCACTTTGGCTATGATAGCCATTAGTGAGTTTTTGCAAAATTGGGGGCTGTGGTTACTGATTGGTATTGTTCTGGTACTGGTGGCTTTTGATCAGTGGTTAAGAAATGAAAAAAACCGCCTGAAATATCATCGCAGGCTGTTAAAACTTCCCATGCTGGGTAAGGTCATAAGAGGGGTGAGTACTGCTCGTTTTGCCCGGACTTTAAGTATACTGACTTCCTCAGCGGTACCCTTGCTTGACGGATTGCGCATTACCTCGTCGGTCATTGGTAATTTGGCCATACGTCAGGCGGTAGATGAAGCGGCCGGACGCGTTCGTGAAGGCGCGTCAATGCGCGGTGCGTTGCAGGAAACGGGGTTGTTTCCACCAATGATGCTGCACATGATAGCAGCAGGTGAAAAGTCCGGTGAACTGGAGCAAATGTTAAAACGCTCGGCCGATAATCAGGATAAAGAATTTGAAAACCTGGTGTCGGTTAGTTTAAAAGTATTTGAGCCGGTGCTGATAGTGACGATGGCAGGTATCGTCTTCTTTATTGTGCTGTCTATCATTCAACCCATTTTACAATTAAATAATAGTGTAGGGCTTTAGCTATGAGACGTAATCAACAAGGTTTTTCATTGGTCGAAGTAATGGTGGTTATTGCCATTATCGGTATTTTGGCGACTATGGTGTTGCCTAATGTCCTGGGTAATCAGGAAAAGGCTAACGAGCAAAAAGTGATAGCCGATATTGTCGCTTTAGAAAACGCATTGGCTCAGTATCACTTAGATAACGGGATGTTCCCAACGACTGAGCAGGGGCTTGAAGCTTTAGTCAATGAACCGAACATGGATCCTCAGCCACGCAGCTATCGCAGCGGTGGTTATATTCGTCGTTTACCGCAGGACCCTTACGGCAATGACTATTTACTCCTGAACCCGGGGCAGTACGATGATGTTGATATTTTTTCTCCAGGCCCAGACGGTCAGCCCGGAACGGATGATGATTTTGGCAACTGGATGATTGGCAACAACGACCGTGATCAATAAGCGTTGTTCATTTGGTTTTACTTTAATTGAAGTGATGCTGGTGATGGCCATTCTTGGTCTCATCGCCAGCGCTGTCATGTTTACACTGCCCGGCGGTGAACGGGGGCAGGACTCTCCTCAAAATGCGGCCGTGAGTTTACGCCAACAACTAAACTATGCCCGCGAATACGCTATGGTTCGACAACAACCTCTCGGCTTAAAGTTTCAAGAAGATGGCTATCGTTTCTTATTCTGGAAAGATGAGCAATGGCGTGAAGAAAATGCTCGGGGTTTGCGAGCTCAGGAAACAGAATGGCCGCTGCGTTGGCAGTTTACCAGCCGGGGCCTGAAGATATTGGAACAAAACGAATCGCTGAGTAGCGGGTTGTTTGCTGAGGAAAGTGACGAAGAAAATATCATTCCCGATATTCTGATTCTACCCAGCGGTGAAATGACATTGTTTGAAGTGCATATTGAGCATTTAAATGACCCAGATGCCGAGCGTTGGCTTATTGCTGAAAACAGCTGGCGAGTTAATATTTCTGCCGAGGCTCCGAAGTAACTATGCGACGGGTGCGCGGCTTTACCTTAATTGAAGTGATGGTAGCTTTGTCGGTGTTCAGTCTGGCGGCACTGGCCGCATTGCAGGCGGCAAGCGGGCATCTGACCGGGCTAAGCGCATTACAGGACAAAACCTTTGCGCAGTACGTAGCTTCTAATCGTTTGGCAGAATTGTCACTTGAGAAACAGTGGCCACTTAAAGATAAACGGAGCGGCCAGCAGGAGCAGGCCGATGTTACCTGGTACTGGCAGCAACAGGTGGTTGAAACGGTAACGCCGAATGTTGTTGCAGTAACGGTGAAAGTGATGAAAAACGAGGACGGCCGCGAACACTTTCGGTTAACCCGTTATGTACGTAAGCCAGATTCAGCAGGGAGGGCCAATAATGGGCGCTAACCCCGCAAGCAAAGGTTTTACTTTAGTCGAAGTGCTGGTGACCATGGTGATATTTGCCATTATCGGTATTGCCAGCTTTCAGGTTCTGAACCAGATGGTCAATACCGAAGAGCAATCTCAAAAACAGCGTGAACAGCTGGAGCGTTTGCAGTTCAGCCAGTTGCTGATGCAGCAGGATATTCGGCAAATGGTTGCTAAACCAACGCGACCATCTGGTGTAAAGGTTACTCATCAGTATTTGAGCAATGACCCGGGCTACTTTGATTCTGATGGCGGTGTACTGGCTTTTGTCAGAAGCGGTTTTGATAACCCCGGTAACATGATGCCCCGCAGCGAGTTACAACCGGTAGTTTATCGGTTATGGGACGGGAATTTGCAGCGAGTAACCGAGACCTTCGTGAACGATCGCTCCTCAGAGCCATCCGTTCAGACCTTATTAGAAGGCGTTGACGAGTTGTCTTTTCGATTTTACCGCAGTGATGACGTGAGTAATGCGAATCGGGGGTTAGAACAAGGCTGGAGCGATAACTGGGAAAGCGAAGGTGATTTACCTCAGGCCGTTGAAGTGACCATTGGTAGCAAAAACTTTGGCACCATCAGGCGCGTGTTTTTGATAGCCGGAGTAGGGCGGGAAGTGGAAAGTAACGGCGGAGAGCTGCAACGTGCCAATTAGCCCGGGTAAGTCATCACAAGCCGGGGCGGCACTTATAACCGTCTTGCTGGTTATTGCTATTGTCTCGGTTATTGCCGTGAATTTAGGCGGAAAGCTGCAGCTGCAAATAACCCGAATGGGTAATTTGCAGCAAGCTGAACAAAGCTACTGGATGTGGTTAAGCGCAGAAGATGTTTTAAAAGAAGTGTTGCAAACTGAGCTGGAAGAAAACGATGGGGTTGCGCACAAAGAACAAAACTGGGCTCAGCGAAGCGGACCTTTTCCGGTAGAAGGTGGACAGATTGCCGCAAAAGTCAGGGATTTATACAGCTGCTTTAATCTCAATAGCCTGGTTGCGGATGCTGAAGACCCCGGAACTCTGGAGAAACGCAAACGACAATACAAAGCGCTGCTGGAAGCGCTGGAAATTGATAACTATCAGGCCGAGATTTTAACCGACAGTCTGATAGACTGGCTGGATGAAGACAGTCAGTTGTCCGGCAGTAATGGTGCCGAAGACCCGGATTACGAGAGTTTACCTAAGCCTTACTTGGCCGCAAACAGCCAACTCCTTGATATGAGCGAGCTAAGAATGGTGCGTGGGTACAGCGCTAAAATTGTCAATACTCTAAACTCTGTTGCTTGCGTTATTCCAAATGAGACAGATTTAAAAATTAATATTAATACTCTGGAACAAGATCAGGCTGCGGTTTTAACCGGGGTTACCGAAGGTAAGTTAGCACTTGCTGATGCTACGGCTTTGCTGAATAATCGGCCGCCTCAAGGCTACGAATCCGATGAGGAACTCGCTGACTTAGCGGAGCTTTCGGGAGTGCGATCGGAATTAGAAGGTGAATTGTCGGAATTGACCGTGAGTAGTGAGTATTTTCAGCTGGTTGCGATGATTCAGTGGGGCGAAGTAGAAATGAGAGCGCGCTCGGTATTACATTTAAACGAAGGTCGAGTACAAACCTTGTACCGGGCGATGGGAGATTAGTTTATGCATGAAACACTGATTCTGCGGTTACCAGCTTATGGTAGCGACGAACCCATACCCTGGTTGGTCTGGCACAAAGGACAGCAAGAATTAATCGCCAGTGGAGAGCTGAGCTCGGTAGCAGAGCTTGTTCAGTTAAAAGACAAAGCCAACCGTTGCGACGTCATTGTAGCCTTGCCCGGGCAAGATGTTTCGATGACTAAAGTGACCTTGCCTGCAGGCACAAAAAGGCATCTGCAGCGTATAATTCCTTATGCTCTGGAAGAAGAGCTGGCAAGTGATATTGAGCAGTTGCATTTTGCCTGGCCAGACGTAAAAGGCACAGAGCTGCCGGTTGCCGTGGTCGCTAAAGAACGAATGAATCATTGGCTGCAGGTATTAACCGAAGCCGGTATTGATTCCGCTGCCTGGGTACCCGACTGTTTTCTGTTGCCGCATCAGAACGATACCTGGCAGGCCATAGAGCTTGCGGACAGTGTTATTGTCAGAACCGGTGAATGGCAGGGCTTTACCATAGAAAAAGAGCAGTTTGCCCAGTTAGCTCCAGCTTTTGCTGCTGAACAGGACAATCCAACAGAAATTATTCACTATGGCGCGCTAAACTGGCCGCAATCGCCAGCACCTTTAACGTCTGCTGATATTGAAGTGCCCTTTACTATCGCGGTGCAAAGTATCGCGACAGGAAAACGTATTAATTTAAGGCAGGGAGCTTATCGCTCACAACGCGCAAAACGTTCAGTTGATTTACCCTGGAAGGGGCTGGCTACTGCTGCGAGTGTACTCTTTGTTTTGGCCGTATTGTTAAACGGCGTACGCTATTGGCAACTGGAGTCTCAGCGAGAGACTTTAAAAGCTCAGGCTGAGCAACTCTATCGCGACGCCTTTCCCGGTCAGACTCGTATTGTGAATTTAAAAGTGCAGTTGCAACGGCAACTGGAAAGTCTCGGGCTGGGTAGTGCGGATGAAGCTTCGGTGCTTGCGGTTTTGCAGCAACTGGCTCCTGCGTTTAAGTCGCAGCCTGAGCTGCAGCTTGAGTTACTTCGTTTTCAGAATAATGAGTTGCGCTTACAAGCAACCGCCAGCAGCTTTTCTCAATTTGAGGCCTTTCAACAGGCGGCGAAAGCCGAAGGGTTAGCAGTTGAAGCGGGCTCAATGAGTAATCGTGGTGAGCAAGTTTCGGGGTCTTTAACCGTGCAACTCAATGACCAGGGGGCGCAGTCATGAACAGAATTACTCGTCAGTTAACGCCTTATCTGGATTTAGGTAAGCAGCGCTGGAACCAGTTTAACCAACGCGAGCAGAGCCTGTTAGCTGTTTTGGCAGGCGTGCTGTTTATTGCTTTTTTGTACTTTGTCATTTGGCAGCCCAGCTCTCAGGCGGTTGCTAATGCTGAACGCCAGCTTGTGGCTCAACAACAGCAATATCAATGGGTTCAGCAGGCAATAGCGCGCTATAAAAAACTGGAAGAGAATAGCTCTCAGCAACAAAGTGCATCGGGCTCTGTCAGTCAACGCATCAACCGTGCTGCAGCGGCACAGGACATTCAAATTGCGCGTTTGCAGCCTCAGGGACAGGAGTATCTGTTAAGTGTTGATGAGGTGGCTTTTTCCGATTTATTAAGCTTTTTAGCCGAACTGGAGCAACGTCAGGGGTTGGCACTAAAAGCCGTTGATATTGCAAAGTTAAACACACCAGGTCAGGTGCGATTACGTAAACTATTAGTAAGAGAGGCTTCATGAACTTAAAACGCTGGATACCCTGGTTAGTGGTCGTGTATCTGGTTGCCATGCTGGTGATGTTACCGGCAAGGGTCATTTACTGGTTTCCTTTACCGGATAACATCCGGCTCTCTCAAGTCAGCGGGAGTTTGTGGAATGGTGTTGCCGGGCAGGTTGCAGTTGACGACATCGTACTGACTAATCTTAGCTGGAACTGGCAGGTGTCTTCGGTATTTCTGGGCGAGCTGGTCATGGATGTCAACTTGCCGGCAAAGAATAATCCCTTTGCGCTGAATGGGCGTTTGCTGGCGGGGTCCACCAAAGTTGGAGCCAAAGATATAACGGCCAGTGGCGATGTCAATGCTCTGCTGCAGTTGGCAAACACTCGGCTGCCCTTAAAAACCGGAGGGAACTGGCGTTTGTCATTAGACAGCTTTGTCGTTACTGCGCCGGGGCCGGTACGTTGGTGCGACGATCTGAAAGGTGAAGCTCGGGGCGAGCAAATTCGAGTGTTGGTTAAAAATCAATGGCAATCGCTGGGAGACTTTCCGGTAGAACTTAGCTGTAATGACAATAATTCAGTGGGTTTGGCCATGCATGGTAGCAACAGTTTAGGGTTGGATTTTAAAGGCAGCATCAACAGTCAGAATTTTAATGCTGAAGGAACGGTTAAACCGACTCCGGAAACACCTGAAGGGCTGGCCAAAATGATGGAATACATGGGAGCGCCGGATTCGCGCGGGCGTTATTCCTTTCGTCTTTGATCTCCCTTGCGGGCAAAAACGTTTATGATTACTGTAGCAATAAGACCTTAATTAAAATCTCTCGCGGAATAAGGAATTTGTATGGATAACATCGTTCAGTGGATTAACGACAATCAGGACATGCTGATCGGTTTTTCGATTAAATTTATTATCGCCATTGCGATACTTATCATCGGTAAAATCGTTGCTAACACTGTGACAGGTGTGATGACTAAAAGCATGAAAAAACGCGAAGTTGACGGTGCCGTTATCAGCTTTGTTGGTGCAATTTTAAAAACGGTGATATTCATTGCCGCTATTATGATGGCGCTGTCGCATGTGGGCGTTGAAACGACCTCTTTCATTGCCATCTTAGGTGCTGCAGGCTTGGCAATTGGTCTGGCATTGCAGGGGTCCCTGTCTAATATTGCATCGGGTGTTCTGCTTATTATGTTCCGCCCAATTCGTGCGGGTGAATACGTTGATGCGGGTGGTGTTTCAGGAACCGTTGAGCAAATTAATATCTTTCAGACCATTATGAAAACCCCTGATCGTAAGGTGGTTTTTGTGCCTAACTCTGAAGTTATTGGTGGTCCTATTGTTAACTATAACCGTGAAGAACTGCGTCGTATCGACCTGGTTATTGGAGTTAGCTACAGTGCGAACTTACAGCAAACGAAGAAAGCATTGATGGATGTGATTACCAGCGACGAGCGTGTACTGAAAGACCCTGAGCCGGTAGTAACGGTGACCAACCTTGGCGATTCGTCGGTCGACTTTAATGTTCGTCCGTGGACGAAAAATGAGGACTACTGGCCGACTCGTTGGGATTTATTAGAGCGTATTAAAGACCGTCTGGATGAAGAGGGTATTGGCATTCCCTTTCCTCAAATGGACGTTCACCTAAAAAAAGACGACTAACTTATTGTTGTTCGAAAAAAGGCCACTTTAAAACAGTGGCCTTTTTTGTGGGAGGTTAAGCGAGTGCCTGAAAGATATCGGCAATAATATCTTGCGCATTTTCAATGCCAATACATAAACGAATGGCTTCTGGCTGCACTCCAACCGAGGCCTGTTCAGCAGCGGAAAGTTGGCGGTGAGTTGTCGAAGCGGGGTGGCATGCCAGCGACTTTGCATCGCCAATATTGACCAGCCGCTTAAACAGCTCTAACTTATCGTAAAACGCGACGCCAGCATCGTAGCCGCCCTTAACACCAAAGGTTAACAGCGACGCAGGAACTCCGTTTTTTATATACTTTTTCGCTCGCTCGTAGTCAGTGTGCTCCGGCAATGCGGCAAAGTTCACCCAATCTACGTTTGGATGCGACTGTAAGTATTCAGCCACTTTCAATGCGTTTTCGCAGTGGCGCTCAATGCGAAGAGGTAAAGTTTCTAAACCCTGCAGTAACAGGAAGGCGTTAAAAGGTGACAAGCAAGCACCGGTATTACGCAAAGCGACAGTACGAACGCGGGCTATGAAAGCCGCCGGACCAAAAGCGTCGGTATAGACTACGCCGTGGTAAGCCGGTTCCGGTGAGCTGAACTGAGGGAAGCGTTGTTTTTGCTTAGCCCAGTCAAACCGTCCGCTATCGACTATTAATCCACCAACCGAATTGCCATGACCTCCAATATATTTGGTCAGTGAATGCACCACAATGTCAGCGCCAAAATCAATGGGTTTGCAAAGTATCGGTGTCGCAACCGTGTTGTCCACGACCAGCGGAACTCCGTGTTGGTGGGCGACTTCAGCATAGCCTTCTAAATCGGCGATGTTTCCCGCCGGATTGCCAGTACTCTCGCAGAATACCGCCTTAGTTTTATCGTCTATCAGTTTGCCAATGTCTTCTGCTTTATCTGATTCGGCAAAACGAACCTCAATGCCAAATGAAGGCAACATGTGCTGGAACAGTGTGTAGGTTCCGCCGTAGAGTTGTGGTGTCGTCACTATGTTATCGCCTTGACGGGCAAGGGTAATTAATGCGTATTCAATGGCTGCCATGCCTGAGGCTACAGCAAGCGCGGCTACACCGTGTTCCAGTTCTGCAACACGTTTTTCCAGAACATCGTTAGTCGGATTCATAATGCGCGAGTAAATATTTCCCTCAACCGCCAAATCAAACAGATCAGCGCCGTGCTGAGCGTTATCAAACTCGTAAGAAACGGTTTGGTAGATGGGTGTAGCGACTGACTTAGTCGTTGGGTCAGTTTCATAGCCATGGTGTATGGCCAGTGTTTCGTCTTTCATACGGACTCCAGTTCAGATTCAGTTAAAAAATGCGTTAAAGCCGATTGGTATTGTTCAACATTCTTGATAAACCCGTCGTGACCGAACGGCGTTTCAATAGTGACCCGCCCGAATGGGTTTGGAAGCGAGCCTTCCAGTTCATTAACCAGACTGGGCGGCGCAATGGCGTCGTTGTTAAAGTCGACTAACTGCACTTTTGCCTGCACGAAGGTTGGGTCAATGGCGTAGTCGTTGAGTATCGGTGTAAGGTGCGTAAATAAGCTGCGGCAACCATTGCCGTTTTGCTTCAAGAGCTTTTCGCCTTGATACAGTAAATACTCAAAGGCATCGTCCGCTTGATTAAAACGTTGTTCGAATTCTTCGGCGGTACGGTAACTCAGCATTGCCAGCGCGCGTGCCAGAATAATGCCGGACTGTTTATCATCGCAGCGCTGAATGAGCGCCTGCTGAAAGTAGCGTAGTAGAGCGGAATGTACAGACGGTTTATGAGCGGCCCCAATAGCACCTAAGTGTGACAATTCAGCTGGATGGTTAGCGGCATATTGAAGTCCCAGCACACCGCCAAAAGACCCCCCTATCCATGCCTGTAGGTTGTCGGTTTCCTGTTTAAGCGCGTGTCGTATGGCTTCACTGTGTTGCCGTATTGTTAAAGGCACCGACGGACACTCTGAGCCTCCTAGTCCTCCGGGGTAGTCGAAGCTGATGACTTGCACGTCATCCCGCTCAGAAAAGAGCGGGTGCAGTGACTGCCACCAACCACTTTCATCAGCTTTCCAGATTTGGCCACTGGCACTTATCCCGCCCTGAACGACAACGACCGGCTTATCAGGATCGCCATAACGATAACCTTTAAGGCGCGCGAACGGAGTATCGGCATAAAAACTGCGGGCAACTGGCTTAACCATAGCTAACCTCAATATTCTGAGTGAGGTTTTGACTGTAATAAATAGATATTAGGACGTCAAGACATTTAGACGTCTAAATTAAGTGGGTTTATTTCGCTGCCAGCGGAATATGGTATGATTTATTTTTCATTTCGAAACAAGAGTGATGCCCATGGTGTATTCGGTCAGTCAGTTAAATACTGAGATTCGACAGCTGTTAGAGCAGGGCTTTGGTCAAGTAAGCTTGGTTGGAGAAATCTCAAATTTTGCCGCGCCGGGGTCAGGGCACTGGTATTTCACTCTAAAAGACGAGCGGGCACAGGTTCGTTGCGCCATGTTCCGCAATGCAAATCAGCGTGCAAAGGTTCGGCCGCAAAATGGCATGCAGGTACTGGTAAGAGCCAAAGTTACTGTTTACGAGCCGCGGGGTGACTACCAGCTGATTATTGAGCAGGTTGAAGATGCCGGTCAGGGGCTTTTACAGCAGCGTTATGAGCAACTCAAAGAGAAACTGTCAGCCGAAGGATTATTTGCCCCGGAACGTAAGCGCTTACTACCCGATCACATTCGAAAAGTAGGCGTACTGACCTCTCCCACTGGCGCTGCTATCAAAGACATTCTGGCGGTGATGAAACGCCGGGACCCCGGCGTGGAAGTGGTTATTTATCCGAGTGCGGTACAGGGAGAGGCCGCCGTTCCGCAATTGCAGGCCATGCTAAAAACGGCGTTTGAACGTAACGAAGTAGATGTCCTGTTAGTCAGCCGTGGTGGTGGTTCTCTGGAAGACTTGTGGTGTTTTAACGATGAGACTTTTGCACGTCTTTTGGCAACAGCGCCCATGCCAACGATTAGCGCTGTCGGACATGAAATTGACTTTACTATTGCCGACTTCGTCGCCGATGTCCGCGCTCCGACACCTTCCGCAGCCGCTGAGTTAGTTACCAGAGATCAACAACAACAACAGCAAAAAGCGCAGGCATTGCAACAACGTTTAGGTTTGGCGCAGCAAAGATTGTTGCAGCGTTTACAGCAGCGTTGGCAATTTTTGCAAACCCGGCTGCAACAGCAGCATCCTCAACGACAGTTGCAACAACAGTCGCAGTTAGCCGATGAACTGCAAGCCAGAGCTAACCGGGCTTTACAGAACCGCCTGGCGCGACAGAAGCAGCAAGTGTCTTATTTACACGGCCGCCTGCAGGCAATGCATCCGCAAAAAGAGTTACAGCGTTTGCAGCAAAAACTCCAGACGCAGCAGCAACGATTACCGCAGGTTATGCAACGAGTTATAAAAGACAAACGAACTCAGCAGCAACAGTTGATGCAGGCTCTGAACCTTGTCAGCCCGTTGAACACTCTGGAGAGGGGCTACGCTATTGTCCGCACCGAAAACGGCGAGGTGGTTCGTAGCGAGAAGCAAGTGGCTGTGGGTGAATCAATGGAAGTTCGTCTGGCTGACGGGAATATTACCGTTAAACGGCAATGATTCTGAGGCTATTGTCATATTCCTGACATGCGCGTTTTGGTATACTTGTCAGGTTATTCACAAAGGAGTCGTGGTATGAAACTCAAAGCATTGGCAGCCGGTATGGGACTGGCTTTGGCATCAACAATGGTGCAGGCAGAAGAACAGAAACCCAATATTATTTATATTATTGGCGATGGTATGGGGTTCGAATTTATTAGCGCGTACCGTTATGCCATGTCTGATTTAGACAGCAAAACTATTGCTGAGACTGAGTTTGATGCCATGCTGAAAGGCGCCGCAACAACCTATCCAGATGATAATACCTGGGTTACTGACTCAGCTGCCGGTGCAACCGCTCTGGCGACGGGTGTTAAAAGTTACAATGGGGCTATTGGGGTCGATTCAGATAAATATCCGCTTCAGAGTATCATGGAATTGGCTCGTGAGAATGGCTGGTCAACGGGTTCGGTATCCACCTCACAAGTTAACCATGCAACGCCGGCATCGTTTTTCACCCATCACCCGTCACGCTACGAATATAAGCAGATAGCCGACAAAATTGCGACTCAGGTGGTTGAGGGGAAGCCGTCTTTTGACGTGATGTTAGGTGGTGGACAAAGCTATTTTAACCGAGAAGATAAAAATTGGCTGGATGTATTGCCAGAGCACGGCATGCAGGTAGTAACCGATATGCAAAAGCTGAGCTCGGTTGACACTGCGCCGGTGATGGGGCTTTTTGCAGAAAAAGGTTTACCTTACGCAATTGACGGCGATGTCGATGCATTGGCCAATATGACAAGTACGGCTTTACGCCTGTTAGATAAAAAGCAGCAACCGTTTGCTTTAATGATTGAAGGCAGCGAAATTGACTGGTGTGGTCACGCCAATGATATTGCTTGTGCGGTACACGAAATGGACGGTCTAAACCGCGCCTTGAAAGTGGTCAGTGAATACCGTGAAAAGAACCCCAATACATTGGTTGTTATGACGGCTGATCACTCAACTGGGGGACTGACTCTTGGTCGTGATGGCGAGTACGCCTGGTATTCTGATCGCGTTATGAAAATTGAAAGCTCTATTGCTTTCATGAGCAAGGAAATGCTGACCATGGATACTGACAGCTGGGCGAAGTATGTAGCCGACAAAGTTAACTTTGAGCTGACTCAGGAGTATCTTGATGAGCTTGCTATTGCCGCTGAAAAAGAGGGTGAAGAGCAGCAAGAGGCCTTGCGCCAGGCGCTGATCTATATAACCGGGGACATTACCGGCACCGGCTGGACAACCGGTGGGCATACCGGCGTTGATGTTCCTGTCTTTGCTGCCGGCCCTTATAGCGAAAACTTCGGTGGTTATATGGACAATACTGATATTGGCAAGCAGCTAATAAAAATTGTCAAATAATCCCTCTTTGTAAGTTCCCCCCGACAGTCGCGCTTTATAACGCGACTGTCATATTACTGTCATAAAAATACAGCCGGAGTGCGCTAGGCTAGTTGCATGATGTATCTGTTGCCATGTCTACGCTATGAAATTTTTTAATAAAGAACTAAGCTGGCTTTCCTTTAATGAACGGGTTCTGCAAGAAGCTGCGGACAGCACAGTTCCGGCAATTGAACGAGTTCGTTTTCTCGGAATTTTTTCCAGTAATATGGATGAGTTTTTTCAGGTGCGCGTGGCTGACGTAAAGCGCCGTATTTTCTTTAGTCAGGCGACAGAAGAGCGTGAACAATATGAGCGACTGATGGCGCAGTTGCAAAAAAAAGTTGTGTTGCTGCAACAACGCTTTGATGAGGTGCTGGAAGAAGTATTAGAAACTTTAAGAAAAAATGGTATTTCCCTACTAAGCATTGACCAACTGAACGAAGAAGAACATCAAAGGCTGAAGCGCTTTTTCAGAGAAAAAGTACAGCGTTTTGTTGTGCCTATATGGGTCAATGGTAAAGGAAACCTCTCTAAGATTATCCGCGAAGATGAAACCTACCTTTGTGTCGAAATCCTCAATGACGATGAAAAGCGCTACGCGCTGCTGGAAGTGCCTTCTGATCAGATGGAGCGCTTTATTAAGTTGCCTGCTAAGGGGCGCAGTAAGAAGCATAAACTCCTCTTTTTAGATGACATTATGCAGTTAAATTTAGAAGTGCTGTTTAAGGGAATTATTCCATTCAAGCAATTGCGGGCTTTTTCGTTTAAAACCACGAGGGATGCGGAGTACCGCCCTTCAGATGATATTGAACAAAGCTTGCTTGAACGTATGGAAGAAGGCTTAAAGCAAAGAGTAAAAGCTGACCCTGTACGTTTAGTTTACGACCGCGCAATGCCGGAAGAAATGCTCGCCTTTCTAAGTGAAAAGCTGCAGTTAACTCAGTTTGATTCCTTTGTCGCCGGCGGCCGTTATCGTAATACACGCGATTTCGCTAAGTTTCCGCACTTAGGTAAAAAGTCACTGACACACAAAGCTTTGCCTGCATTGTTTCATCCAAAGTTCTCGCACTTTGATAATGTGTTTGATGCCATTCAAAAAAGCGATATCGCGCTGTATTACCCGTATCATCGGTTTTCGCATTTTACGGAGTTTGTCCGGCAGGCCGCTTACGACCCTAAGGTGACCCGAATCTCAATGTGTATTTATCGTGTGGCGCCTAACTCACGTGTGGTGCGCTCGTTGATGGATGCGGTACAAAACGGTAAGCATGTGACGGTTATGGTTGAGCTTCAGGCCCGGTTTGATGAAGAAGCAAACATTGAATGGGCTAAGGAATTAACCGACTCAGGTGTACGTGTCAGTTTTGGCATTCACGGGCTTAAAGTGCACTCGAAGCTGGTGCTGGTTCACCGCAATGAGGGGAACCTTGACAGGCGTTACGCGGTAATTGGAACCGGTAACTTTCACGAAGGAACGGCACAAATTTATACTGATTTTAGCTTGTTCACTTGTCAGCCTGATATTTGCACCGACGTTGAATCGGTATTTCATTATCTTGAGCAACCTTACCGGGCACATAAGTTTCGTCATTTAATGGTGGCACCGGTAAATATGCGCCAGAGAATAAATGATCTTATCGAGTTCGAGATAGATCAGGCTAAAGCCGGTAAACCCGCAGAACTGCTTTTTAAAGTGAATAACTTAGAAGACGAAAGCCTGATTGTGCAACTTTATAGAGCCTCCCGCGCCGGTGTTAAAATTCGGGGTATCGTACGGGGCATGTGTTCTTTGCGTCCGGGAATTGAAAACCTCAGCGAGAATATTGAAATTCGCAGTATTGTTGACCGCTATCTGGAGCATGCGCGGGTGTACGTTTTTGAGCATGCAGGCAAGAAAGAAGTCTTTATTGCTTCGGCCGACTTAATGACCCGTAACTTAGACCATCGTGTGGAAGTTGCCGCGCCCATCTATGATGATGAGGTGAAAACTGATATTTTGAAAATTATAAACTTGCAGTGGCAGGATAAAGCAAAGTCACGCTTTATTGATGCGGAACAACAGAATAAATACTGTTTTGAGTCGGATAGGCTGGCTCCTAAAGGCCGCTCGCTGGTGCCTTCACAAGTCGCTATTCACCGGTATCTTAAGCGACGTAAGAGAGATTATGAAAGCCAACAAAAAGACATCTAATAATGATCCGAAGCAGTTTGCTGCTTTGGATATTGGCTCCAATAGCTTTCATTTAATTATTGCGCGTTTAGTCGAAGGTCAGCTGCAGCCTATTTTCAAGTTCAAGCAACCCGTGCAACTGGGCGAGGGCCTCTCTAATCGCCACCTGAGTGACGCTGCGCTTTACCGTGGAGTTGAAGCGCTCCGGCAATGCGCTGTCCGGCTTGAGGGGTTTCATCGCGATACGGTGAAGGTTGTGGCCACACACACCTTACGTAAAGCGAAGAACCGTAAGCGCTTTTTGGCAGAAGCGGCCAAAGTGTTACCCTTTCCTATCGAAGTGATTTCAGGCCGGGAAGAAGCCCGGTTAATTTTTCGTGGCGTAGCAGAAACCAGTTCCGAATCTACTGGTTCTCAGTTGGTTATTGATATTGGCGGAGGCAGTACTGAGTTCGCTATTGGAAAAAATCGCCAACCGAAGTTCTTAAGTTCCCGAAGTATTGGAAGCCTGGCTTTTTCAAAAGAGTTTTTCTCATCAGGGAAAATGAGCCAAAAACGCTTTGATAAGGCGGTTGTATCCGCTCGTCAGCATGTTGAGCCAATAGCGAATTATTTGGCTGAGCACCCGGTGGAAAGCGTTTTCGGTACGTCGGGAACCATCAAGGCTATTTATCAATGGATTGTGAAGCGCGATGGCGAGCAACCTCTGGGTATAACGTATTCTCAGCTTCAGGGCTGTCGAACAGACCTTATTGCAGCTGAGTCGGTAAAAAAACTGAATAAAGAATGGGTTTCACCGGAGCGCAGGGAGTCTATCGCGGGCGGGGTTGCCGTACTCTTGGGTATTTTCGAAGAACTGGGAATTGAGCGTTTAGTTCCTCACGACTCCGCGCTAAGAGAAGGCGTTTTGTATGAACTGGCAGGCGAAGTCTTGCTGCACCAGGACGTACGGGAACGCACGATTAACAGCTTGGCGCAACGCTACTCAGTTGATTCGGCTCAAGCCCAGCGGGTGTTATCTACGGTTCAGCAAATTTGGAGTGGTGTCGCTGAAAGCTGGGGACTCAGCGGACAAGATTTGGAAGTGTTATTAGAAGGTGCGGCTAAGTTGCACGAGGTCGGGCTAAGCATTAGTGCCAGTGGTGTACAAAAGCATTCTGGCTATATTTTAGCTCATGCTTATATGCCCGGGTTTAATGCCGAAGAACAGCGCTTTCTATCGACCATTGTCCGGTACTTTCGTAAAAAAATACAAACTGCAGAATTCCCGGATCTGATTCTGTTTAGCCAAAATCAGCTTATTAAAATGCTGATAATTATGCGTCTGGGCGTTATTTTAAACAGCGATAGGCAAAACTCGAATTCATTGGATGAGGCGGTTATTGAAGACGGTGCGTTGAAACTGCAGCTGAAGGGCTCAGCTAAAGAGGATTCAGTACTCACGATGCAACTTGAGTGCGAGGCAAAAGTAATCCAGCAATTAGGTTATGAGCTGCTATTTAGTTGAAAACAACAGATGCACAAAGTAAAACGGCTTCTTTGTGCACCTGTATTCAGGACTATTTAAAACTTATACATCGCCATTAGTTGCAGGCGGTCGGGTTCTACCCAGATTTTACGGACACATCCAAAACGAGGCATAATATGCCCATAAGGAGTGTTCATGACCAAACGAAAAAAGTACAGCCCAGAGTTTAAACGTGAAGCCGTAGCTTTGACAAAACAACCCGGTGTGAGCTGTCGCCAGGTTGCTATGGAAATCGGTAGTAACCCCAATTTGCTCAGCCGGTGGCGGCGTGAAGCCGAGCCATCCTCTAAAGAAGCCTTCAAGGGATCAGGTAACCCCCGTGACGAAGAAATGGCGCGGCTTAAACGCGAGAATGCCCGGCTTAAAAAGGAACGGGATTTTTTGCGAGAAGCGGCAACGTTCTTCGCAAAAGAGTCGTCCTGAGATATCAGGCGATAGAGCGTTGCCGCGATAAGTTTCCGATACGCTTAATGTGTCGATGCCTGAAAGTGTCACCCAGCGGATATTACGCCTGGGCAGCACGACCTCCCAGTGCCCGGGACGTGGAAAATCAGCGGATCCTGACGCGCATTAAGGAGATCCACGAGGACAGTGGTGGTGTCATTGGCGCACCACGTATGCATGAAGATCTGTCTATTGAAGGTGAACGGCTGAGTCTGAATCGTGTGGCCCGCTTAATGGCCGTCAATGGCGCTCAGGGCTGGCCTCGTAAGAAAGGGTGAGGCCGAAAGCGACAGGCCGCCAGACCCGCTGGCCTTAAAAATCATCTGGCACGTGACTTCACAGCAGCAGAGCCTGAAAGTAAATGGGTCACCGATATTACCTACGGTGTGCCCGGAACTCAGGGCGAGCATGGACGCTCAAAATGAGTCACGAACTGATTTAAAATCTGCTAATACTCCGGCAGGAGCCTGATATGTTAGCAGCTATACCCGGTTGTGAGGGTATATGAGTCTGAGCGGCAGTGACTTACCGTATGCTGGTAAGGTGATGTAACCCGCTGACAACGGAGAGTGAGACGAACTCGTTACGTCAAGATGCTCTTCTAGACTGAGCATTGGGCGGATGAAGAACATGAACCAATTAATCCGTGTCTATGGGCTGAAATGTCGCCATCGTCTACACGAGTCAACAGACGATATGATGCAGTTATTTAGCTACATGTAAGGGCTGTATAACCGATTTGAGAGGCAACACTTCAGTGTCTCTCAATGGGGAGGCGCATTATCACAATTCTGCGTGGACGCATCATCACCCTACAGAACGATAGGGCTAAAGACTGCGATTGGCATCCAATCCAATGTGCTTGAGTTTAAATCAGTAAACCGGGGAAGGTTTATTTGGCTGTTAAGGGAGCATGACCCCGATGACAAATAAGCTGGCGGAGCGTCCGTACTAGTCCGGGACAGGGAAAACCTATTACATGGCGAAGGGGCGCAGCTTAATTGATTTATGTCGGCAAATTAGCTGACCTTAATAGGGTGAAGACCTTTGATAATCAGCGAAATGCAACATAAATTAGCAACATGGACTGAAACAAACAAAACAAGGCGTATTAATCGCCTGTTGCGTTTGATCAGTCATCCTGACTGGCTACGACAGGCAGCTGACATTACTCTTTCGTCTAAAGGTGCCAGAACGCCCGGCGTGGACGGAATAACAAAATACCATCTACAAGAGAATTTAGGGGCTTACTTAACAGCTATCCGTCAGGACCTGCTAACAGGTAACTTTACTCCTTCCCCTGCAAGACGTATTTATATTCCTAAAGCTAACGGTAAACAACGTCCTTTAGGTATTCCGACACTCAGAGATCGTATTGTTCAACGTGCGATGTTGATGGCAATGGAGCCGATCTGGGAAAACGATTTTCACTCGTTATCCTATGGCTTTCGACCAGAGCGAAGCGTTCATCATGCGATCCGAACCGTCAAGTTACAACTTACCGATGGTAATGAAACTCGGGGACGATGGGTAATTGAAGGTGATCTGTCGAGCTATTTCGATACAGTCCATCATCGTTTACTGATGAAAGGTATGCGCAAACGAATTGCTTGCCACCGCTTTAATCAACTGCTTTGGCGGTTCATAAAGGCCGGTCATGTCGAGCAAAATTTGTTCTGCGCAACACATCAGGGGGTTCCTCAAGGCGGTGTGATTTCACCGCTCCTGTCGAATATCATGCTCAATGAGTTCGACTGGTACCTGAACCAGTGTTACCTCAGTAAGAAAGCGAGAAAAGACCGATGGTCCTGGAACGACAGTATCAAACGAGGTCGAAAGCCTGCTATTGAGCAGAGCCGGCAATGGAAGCCGGCCGTTGCGTATTGTCGTTATGCCGACGACTTTGTTCTTATCGTTAAAGGCACAAAGCGACAGGCACAGGAAATACGCAATCAATGCAGACGTTTTCTTGAGGACGAACTGAAACTTACGTTGAATATGGAGAAAACCCATATTACTCACGTGAACGACGGTTTTATCTTTCTTGGGCACAGAGTTATACGTAAACGAGGTCCCCGGGGAACGATGCGAGTCGTATCAACGATACCTAAACGAAAAGCCAATGCATTTACTCATTCATTATGTAAAGAGCTGGCTGGCGATCACAGTTGTAGCGTGATCGACAAAATAGAGAAGCTTAACCAAAAGTTAAAAGGTTGGTCGAGATTCTATTGCCATACAGACTTTACAGCAATGATTTACAGTAAGGTGGATCGAGCGGTATTCTGGCGATTAGCCTATTGGATGGCTCGAAAGTTTCGTACCAGCATAAAGTCTCTGATGATGAAACTGATCAGACGACCGGAAACTGGCAAAGCGAAAACATGGGTCTATTATGGGCGCAGTAACAACGGAGCTTTGCTTGGGCGGTCGCTTTACCGACTAGTAAGCAGTCCAAAACTAAGGTTTCGTTGGCGTCTACCTGAGTCTAATCCCTACTGTCGGGACGAGGAGCGCAATACGGTTACCTCTAAATATTCAGATGTTGCGATGGCGGTTAGCCACAATTAAGTGGAGAGCCGTATGCGTTGAAAGGCGCACGTACGGTTCGGAGAGGAGAAGCAGGGAGATAGTCAGACTACGCCCTGCTTCTTACTCTACTCAAAACGACTGAAGGTAAACTGTTTCTGTGCGTTGTGCTCGATTTGTACAGCAAACTGATAGTGGGCTGGTTCATGCATCATCGGCAGGATCGTTACATGGTTGTTCGCGCAGTGGAAATGGCCGTCTGGCAGCGAACGGGCAATAAACCGGTGATTTTACATTCGGATCGCGGCTCTCAATTTACCAGCGGTGATTATCAGCGTGCTCTCAAATTTAATAACCTGATCAGCAGCATGAGCGCAGTCGGTCACTAAAGCGACAACGCCGCCTGTGAAGGATTTTTTGGGATATTGAAGCGTGAAAGAGTGAATTACCGCCGTTACCGAACAAGAGACGAAGCTCGTCCAGATATCTTTGATTATATTGAGCGGTTTCATAATCCAAGAATGCGTCGTAGACTGGCAAAACAAGATCAGCAGTTTAGTGCGATTTTAAACCGTCCGTGATAACGGGGTAGAACCCCCAGTGATAATTTATATCACTGGAGTTTCGCAGCCTCACTAGAACGCTCAACTGATCATAATTGTGCGCTAAGCGTATTCGTTTCTTTCACTGACAAAAAAGCGGAAGTGTAGCGTCCGAAAAAGTAATAGGCTTGACAAGTTTTTTACCACTGGAACTGTCGATAACCTCAGCCAAATAGTTAGTGTAAGCAGAGCGATCGAGTAGAACATCATTAGTACTAGTGGAGGCTACCAATTCACCATTTCCTGCGGTTAAACTATCGCCGCCTCCGTAAACTCGATAGGAGATTGAGCTCTCTTCGTTATTAATGATGGTTCTAAGAACAAATGCATCGCAACTGTCCATTTCTAATAAACTACTGTATAGCTGCGCGTCTGACTCGGTTACATTTGATGTCATACTGGTTAAGTAACTTTCAGCTTCAAAACTTGCGTTCTGAATCGGATCTAAAAAGTGAGTTATACTACGCTCGAAGTTGACTGCTCCGTATCCACAACCAATAGTCGTACATGAGTGGAGAAAGTTATTTCGAGTCGCTGTACGTAAAGGAATAGCTGTACGCTCAATAATTGACTCTATTTCTTCTGGACTAAGATTACGATCAATTAATTTCAACATACCCGCTAACCCTGCCACTACAGGTGCGGCGAAGCTTGTACCGTTTACCCCACCATAACTGTTATGTTCTCCTTCTTTATAAACAGAGTCGTCTTTGATAGGGCTGTAAACAGTTTGGCCAAGTGCCATTACGTCAATTCCTTCACCATAGTTTGTAAAGGTAGTAGGCTCTCCATAAACGTCTAAAGCACCAACAGTAATCATGTTATTACAACTTGCAGGTGAATTATTATTAGCCATATATGCTTCATTACCTGCTGCGGCTACCAGTACCGCATTATTATTAGCGGCGATATCTACGGCTTCTTGTAAGAAATTACTGTATTCATAGTTACCGCATTGTGAAAAACCACCAACCGATAAGTTAATGATATCTGCTTTGTGCGGGTTTTCAGGAAGGTTAGGATCACCAATAACATCATTTGCTTGTACCGCCCATAAAATAGCGCGATAAATATCAAAAGTTGAACCATGATGGTCATTTACTGCAACGGCAGGAACAATATTAAGATCAACACCAGTTCCATCAGAGTAAACTGGTAAAATCCCTTTTGTACCAACACTATTATTATTTGTTGCACCAAAAACTCCGGCTACCGCCAAACCATGGCCGGTAACATGATACTCTGTATCACCATCTTGATTTGTTACTTCTTGACGATCACGGGCATCAAGTTCATCAGTAATAAAGTTATAACCATCAGCCCATTCAATATCCTCATGCTCAGTCAATCCAGAGTCAATAACAACAATATTTAACTCTTTTCCAGATAATGAAAAGTGTTTATTTAATAAATCACGAGCACGTTCAACACTTGCTGCCCCTTTAAGGTAGTGACTCTGACGGTAGAAAATAGTCTGGTTTTGATAGTAATGGTCGTTAGATTTATTTGGGTTTATACTTTGAGGTTGTATTCTACCTATCCCAAAAGGAGGCTCTGCTTTCTCGTCTTGCAATTTAAATCTGATGTTAACTTGTGCCTCAGCTATAGACGGATGATTATAAAGAACGTCGGAGAGTTCTTCGTCATCCAGGTCAGTTTTGGAGACTTGAAATAAGCCATAATCTCTAAGGGTATGAACTGCTTTTAACTTTAACCCTGTGTCTGACTCTATCATCGCTAGAGTGTCTAATGACTGCTGCTTTAATTCTGGACTAGGTATTTTTGATGAATACTGCTGCGCGGCAAAACCTTCATTTAAACGTTTTAACTTTGTCAGTCTTGGGGTTGTATAAAGGCCATCTAGGATATTCGGATTACTGAACTTAATTATGACTTCTCTATCGGACAATACAGTTTTTGACTCTTCTGTTGTCATAGCGCTTAACTGGTAAATATCTTGCGCCTGTATTGAAAAACTAAAGGTTAAAGAGATTCCTGCTAAGGTCGCTAAAGCTTTTAATTTCATAACCGCCTCGGTAATTAACATTTTATGAAGACGATTGTCATATTTTTAGGTTGAGTTTGCAAGAGATGTTACGTAACATTCTCAACAAACTATTAACCCTTTTGGATTGTTATATGAAACCAATATTTTCAATGCCACTTACCATAACTGTATCTATATTCCTTGTTGCCTGTGGTGGCGGAGAATCGGACAACAACGAGTCTAGCTCGGGTGGTGGGGACGCAGGAAGCCCAACGACTTATGAAGTATCTACTAAATTTGATTCTGAGCATGGAAGTATAGATCCAGCGAGTATTTCAGTCGAAGGGGGGAGGACAGCGGATTTTGAAGTGCTTGCCAAGAAAGGTTTTGATATAGATGAAGTAAGTGGGTGTGGGGGGGATTTAGTAGGAACAACTTATAATACTGGAGTCATATCACAAGATTGTATTATTGAGGCTACCTTCATAAAACCTATAGCTATAAGTATTGAAAGCTTTTCTGGTGTGGAGACCCCGGAGCCACAAAGAGACGGGTCTATTTTAATTAGAGTCGATGAAAAAAGTTCAGGAGAGCTGATTTTTGATTCTCGGCTATCTGGGTACACAATTCCTGCTATCTCGTCAGAGTTTGTTACGTTTTCTGTTGCTGGCAATAAACTACAGTTTGATACATACGATGTTGACGGCCCGAGTGCAATAACATTCGCAGTTTCAGCATATAAGAATGGAGAGTTACTTACACAACCTATAACCATTAAAGCTATGCAAACGGACGAGCTTGGAGTAGAAGGTGCTTTTTGTTTTAAAGGTTACTGTAATGGTGAAGAACCAAAAGAAATTAAACATAACCTATTTGAAGAGGACAGAACATACATTGCACACTATGTAGAAATTGCTCCAGCCCAAAATCCAGTCGAATACATGGTTTCTTCGGACTTTGGTGAGGTTACTGAGATAGAAGTTAACAAAGACGTTTCAGGTGATGCGTTTTCTTATGAATACAATATGAATGCTCAAGAAATTCTAATTTATAATCCATACAATTATAATGATGAGCCTTTGATTAACTATACGGTAACAATGACTAATAGTGATGGTGAACAGGCAACTGAAACTGTATCTATTATGTATTTTAATGCTTATTCTTCGGGTCGTTTCACGAACTTCAATGACACTCCTGTAGCATTACCAATACAAGGTTCAAAAACATTTAAAGTAGAACTTGAAAATTATGGTGCTGCTGACTCAAAAGAAGTTTATATTCGTGATATTGAAATGATGATTCCGAGTTTATTAGCTGATGTTGATGAAAATGATTCATGTGAGCTTGGAACAGATGACGAAGGCAACTCTATGAGTAGTCCTACTTTGGAGTCGTGTGATTTAGTTTCCATGTCTGTGGATAGAGAAACTAATGAAGTAACTATTACAACTAAACTGCAAAGTACAATTGATGAATATCGTGATCAATTTAGTAGTGGTTTTCAGTTATACCCTTATATTTTTGCTTGCGTAACAACATCAAAAGAAGATTTTAATGTAGAAGATTGTCAAGATCTTAACGTTGCTGGAATGAATGCATTTATTTCTGAATATAATGCTCAAGAACAAGCTAAGATCGATGAATTGGAACAGTTAATGCCAAAAGTTCGCGCATTTTTTGAGTATGATATTGCAATTAAAGAGTTTGCAAACTTATTAAATGTTCAAGGTTATATTTCAAATGAAAAACGTGAACAATACATTGAAGAAATTCGTTTTTTAAGTGCGCCAATTATTCAAGAATATAATATTGCAATGCAATATATATTTAACATTAATGGTAATTCTGTCTCAGGTTTAGAAAATCAAGAAAATTCAATTCAAACAACAATTGAAAATATTGAATATTATCTTAGTGTTGATGAATTAGAGGAACAAAAATCAGCTTTATATAATAAAATAATTAATGAGTCTGATGTATCTGATACTTATGGTTTGTTAGATAGTAGTTCACCAGTTGTTACAGGTGATGATGGTCAACCAACTCGTTTTGCTTATAATGAAAGTTATGGTGAAGTAATTGATGATAAGTTTGTATTTTCTGAAAAGTACCGTTTATTAGAGCTAGCTGTTAAAAAAAGTAAATATTAGGAGAGGCTGTGAAATCTGTAATAATACTGGCAGGAACTGCACTTACGTTGTTGTTTGGTTGCTCAAACGACTCTGCGAAGAGTCATAACACTGAAGTGACTGCGGAAAGTGAACAGTTAGAGGCAACTGTTCCTAATATTAGAAAGTTAATAGGTGTAACAGACGCATCGAATGTTGAATCATGTAAACTGCTTAAGGTCGGCCATAAGTCATGTGGCGGACCTGAGCTCTATTTAGTTTACAGCTCGGAAAATGTTGAAAACGAAGCTCAGCTTCTCGACCTGGTTCGCCGTTATAATTCACAATCTAAGTCGTGGAGTAGTGAGGGTAAGATGTCAAATTGTCAGTTTATTCCTCGACCGGAAGTAGAGCTTGTAGGTGGTCAGTGCAGGGCTGTAGATTGATCTTTGAAGCGCAGATATTTTCTTTAGCTTTTTAAAGATGATAGGAAACTATTAATAAAGTTATAGCTCTTATTGTATTCACTTTAATGTTGAGTAATCTAGGAAACCCAGTTTGAAATAAAACAACAATAAGAGGAAACCTTATGACAATGGAAGTGAACTCAGAACATCAGGAACAACTAAAGAAAATGGCACTTGTTGGGTATATTTTATATGCCCTGAGTCTCATTATTCCTTTTGCATCGATTGCTGCTGTTATTTTAGCCTACTTAAAGCGTAGTGAAGCCCGTGGCACTTGGGTGGAAAGTCATTTTAACTGGCTAATTAAAACCTTCTGGGTAGGCGTTATTGGAACAATCATTGGTATTATACTGTTGTTTGTTGTGATCGGTTATTTAGTACTACTGGCGGTTACGATATGGGTTATTTATCGCGTAATTCGTGGTTGGCTGGCGCTGTCAGAAAATAAACCTGTTATTGCTGACATTTAGATGTGTAGCCTGGCGTTCACGTCCGGGTCAATATCTCACCTGACATAAATGTCAGGCTACGTACATCCTGTAGCCTGACGTTCACGTCCGGGTCAATATCTCACCTGACATGAATGTCAGGCTACGCGACCTTTAGAACTTATACATCGCCATTAGCTGCAGGCGGTTTAAATCACCATCTACATTGGCTTCAGTTTCACGGTTTGCTTTTGAAATTTCCGCACCAAAAGTCAGGTTAGATGCCGGTGAATACATCATGTTAAACGCAATGCGCTGAGTGTACTCAGTCATGTCGCCTGCCAATGCCAGTACTTCACCGTCATTATCTGCCCAGCCTCGTGAGTAGACCACGTTTGAGCGCAGTTTCTCTGACCAGAAATGACGGTAGGCAAATGATACACCGGTCGAATCAATAGCTTCTAAGTCACCGTCAGTATTTACATATGCGCCGTTCCAGGTGTTAAGCCCTAAATAACGGCCTAGGCCGGAACCTGTTGTGATTGAAGCACGAATATCATCCATACCAAAGGTATACTTGGCTCCAAAGCTTACACCATAGCCCGTTTCCGTTTCATCATCGTTGTTGCCATCAACATCCCAGGCTAACTGGCGTAAAATGGCCGAAGCTTGCCAACTTAAATTGTCAGATTTGCTGCTGTACTTAAATACTAAGTCGGGAATGACACCGTCTTCTGAAACTGCACGTCCGCCGCCGACAGGTGTAACAGTCGTTTCCGGCTGTTCAATTGAGACGCTAATAGGGCCGTCGGTGTAGCGAATCTGTGCTTGCCGGTTAAAGACAATACCGTCAGTAATACCGATGAAATCGACGGATTCGGCCAGAATATTTAAATCCTGAAAGTTCGACCAGGTTTGCCCAAAAGTCCATTTCCCATACTTTAAAAAAGCTTGCCGCATACGAGGGTTGTAAGAGTTTGAAATACGCTGATCGCCTTGCGGAGTTAATTGAAAGTCCATTTCAATATGGCCTGTCAGGGTTTCACCGTTATCCAGTTCGGTTTTACTACTAAGGAAAAAGCGTGATTGACGCGCATGAAAGTCTACGACCGGATCGTCGCCTTCACCGCCAACGGGCGTCAGACTGGGAATATACTGCTGACGGTCAATACGGTTACTGTCTGGTGTCTCGCCATCGGCATAGTCTGAAACCATCATGTCCAGCTTTACGTAACCACCAAAGTTGACTTCGGTGTCATTAGCCTGAGCGCCTAAGCTCATAACACCGAGTACGGCAGCGCTTGCTGCTGATACGGTGAATTTCTTTGCTATACTTGCTTTAGCCATGGTGTTCTCCCCTGTAAGCCAAGTGTTCGTTTTGCTCGTGCATTTTATTGTTATGCCAAAGATAAACGCTGTTAATTCTCGTTAACTGGTCAATTTTTATCAATCTAGACTATGGTCTAATAGTGTTTAAGCCTTTTAAAACGTACAACAGATACCATCTTGCGAATTAAGGAGGAAGAGGTAATGTCGCAACTCTATTCAGTCCCTGAACACATTAAAGCAAAAGCCAAAATCGATAATGACGGTTACAAAAAACTTTACCAACAGTCTATAGACGATCCTGAAGGGTTTTGGAGTGAACACGGGCAGCGTATTACTTGGTTCACACCCTACAACAAAGTAAAAAATACCAGTTTCGAATCAGGAAAAGTCAGCGTCAAGTGGTACGAAGACGGCACTTTAAACGCTTGTTATAACTGTGTCGACCGCCACCTAGCGAAGAAAGCAGATAAAACTGCGATTATCTGGGAGGGCGACGACCCTAGTGTAGACAAACACATCACTTATCGCGAGCTACATAAAGAGGTATCCCGTTTTGCTAATGGTCTGAAAAAACTAGGTATTAGTAAAGGTGACCGTGTGGCTATTTATATGCCCATGGTACCGGAAGCGGCTTACGCCATGTTGGCTTGTGCACGCATTGGTGCGGTCCACTCGGTGATTTTTGGCGGCTTTTCACCTAATGCGATTGCTGATCGTATTAACGACTGTCAGGCAAAAGCCATTATTACCGCCGATGAAGGTCGGCGTGGCGGCGGAACCATTGGTTTGAAAGCCAATGTCGATAAAGCCTTAGCTGACGATGCCTGTCCTTCGCTTGAGCATAGTATTGTGTGCCGTGTTACCGAAGGTGACGTTGACTGGACCGAAGGTCGTGATGTCTGGTGGCATGAGCTGATTGGTGACGTCAGTGACGAGTGTCAGGCTGAAGTAATGAATGCCGAGGATCCGTTATTTATTCTCTATACCTCGGGTTCAACCGGCAAACCTAAAGGGGTTGTGCATACCACCGGTGGTTATATGGTGTACGCATCAATGACCCACGAGTACGTTTTTGACTATCAGGAAGACGAAGTCTACTGGTGTGCTGCGGATGTTGGCTGGATTACAGGTCACTCTTACATTGTTTACGGGCCATTGGCTAATGGCGCAACCACGCTGATGTTTGAAGGTGTTCCGACTTATCCTGGTGTTGGCCGTATTGGCGAAATTGTCGATAAACACCAAGTGAACATTCTTTATACGGCGCCAACCGCTATTCGCGCATTAATGGCAAAAGGCGACGAAGCGGCTAAAACCTCGACACGTGAAAGTCTCCGGGTTCTGGGCAGTGTTGGTGAACCAATTAACCCGGAAGCCTGGGAGTGGTATCACCGTGCTATTGGTAACGGCAAATGCCCTATTATGGATACCTGGTGGCAGACCGAAAACGGTGGTATTTTGATTACGCCATTGCCTGGTGCCACGGACTTGAAACCAGGATCTGCGACTCGTCCGTTCTTTGGTATTCAGCCCGCGTTGGTTGATAGCGAAGGTAATATTCAGGAAGGTGAAGCCGAAGGTGGCCTGGTTATTAAAGACTCCTGGCCGGGTCAAATGCGCACATTATGGGGAGACCATGAGCGCTTTGAGCAAACCTACTTCTCTACTTTTAAAGGTATGTACTTTAGTGGCGACGGCGCACGCCGCGATGCCGACGGTTATTATTGGATAACGGGCCGTATGGATGACGTACTGAACGTATCAGGACACCGTTTGGGTACCGCCGAAATTGAAAGCGCTCTGGTTGCACATAAATCTGTCGCGGAAGCGGCTGTGGTAGGGTATCCGCATGACTTAAAAGGTCAGGGTATTTATGTTTATGTCACGCCGGTTGAAGGTGTTGAAGTCACTGATGAGTTGACTAAAGAGGTTCGCAACTGGGTTCGCTCCGAACTTAGCCCAATAGCAAGTCCGGATTTAATTCACTGGACTGCCGGCTTACCGAAAACCCGTTCCGGTAAAATTATGCGTCGTATTCTGCGTAAAATTGCCGCTAATGAATACGAAAACCTCGGTGACACCTCTACGCTTGCCGATCCAAGTGTGGTAGATTCTTTGATAGAGAATCGAATGAATAAATAATGTCACCTAATCTGGAATCTCATGGCGAAATTTTTAATCGCAGATGACCACCCATTGTTCCGCGAGGCGCTTCAGGGCGCTCTCGCGAATCACTTTTCTGAGCTGACTTTACGCGAAGCTGAAGACTTAGATTCAACCCTTACTGCGCTGAATAAAGACGACGATGTCGATTTATTGCTGCTGGATTTACACATGCCCGGTAGTGGTGATTTGTATGGTCTTATTCGTGTCAGAGAAGACTATCCACTGCTTCCCGTTGCTATCATTTCCGGTAGTGAGGATTCCTCCATTGTGGCTAAGTGTATTGGTTTTGGGGCGTTGGGCTTTATTCCAAAGTCATTACCCTCGGCCGAAATAGCCGAAGCGATAGACACCATCCTGCAGGGTGACACCTGGGTTCCGAAAGAAAACAGAGAACGTCTTGATGTGATTTCGGACGAAGATCAGCAGCTTGCGCAAAAGGTTTCGGAGCTTACCCCGCAGCAATATCGGGTTTTGCACTTTCTTCATGAAGGCTTGCTGAACAAACAAATTGCCTATCAATTGGGCATTACTGAAGCAACCGTCAAAGCGCACATTACGGCAATTTTTCGCAAACTGGGCGTGTACAGTCGTACCCAGGCAGTTTTGGTGGCTGAACGTCTGCAGTTATGACCTGGTTACTGATATTTGCCTCGCTGGCTTATGTGATCTTCCTCTTCGCAGTTGCCACCTGGGGCGATCGTGCAGGCTCGTGGGCGAATAAAATCAGTCACAAGCCAGTTGTCTATTCTATGTCGCTGGCCATCTATTGTACGTCCTGGACGTATTACGGTGCTGTGGGCAATGCAGCGGTTGACGGTTGGGCATTTTTTCCTATTCTGCTCGGGCCAATTCTGCTGTTCCTGTTTGGTATCCGCATTCTGGAAAAGCTGGTTTCGGTTAGTAAACAGCAAAACATTACGTCAATAGCCGACTTTATTTCTTCCCGCTTTGGTAAACGCAGGCGGCTTGCGGTGGCTGTTACTGCCATTGCTGCCGTTGCCATTATTCCTTACATTGCGCTGCAGTTAAAAGCTGTGGGCATTAGCTTTGCGGTTCTGACTGAAAGCACTGGAGTGATGGCCGAGTTTTCGATAAAAGAGCTGGGTGCCGCTGCGTTAATGGCTATTTTTGCTATGTTGTTTGGTACCCGCCATGTTGAAGTCACTGAATATCGCAGTGGCATGATACTGGCTATTGCTGTTGAGTCGATGATAAAACTGGTCGCATTGCTGGCGGCAGGGGTTTTTGCCTGGTATTTAATTCAGGGAGACGCTCAGTCGGACTTGTTCAGTTCTTTTAGTGACGTAACGAAACCGCAATGGTCATTTGCAGCCTTTGGCGAGTTTGAGTTCATTGTACAAACCCTGATGGCGGCCGGGGCTATTCTTTGTTTACCCCGACAGTTTCATGTGGCGGTGGTGGACAATGTTGATGTTCGCCATTTACGCACGGCCCGTTGGGGCTTTCCTCTGTATCTGGCACTGACCGCTGCCGCAATTGTTCCCATTGCGATTGCGGGCACTTTTTACTTGTCAGCAACTACCGACGGTTCGACTTTCGCATTACAACTGCCGTTACTCAAAGAGCAGCTCTGGTTATCGCTGGTTATTTTTATTGGTGGTATATCGGCAGCGACTGCCATGGTGATTATCGCGTCTGTTACCTTAAGTACCATGATAACCAACGACGTTATCATGCCCATTTTGCTGCAGCGAGAGTCGCGCTTACCGCTGAAACATCGGCGCCGTGAATACGACCGGGCACTACTATTAATTCGTCGAGTGGCCATAGCCGTTACTATGGTGCTGTCGTTCTTATGTTATTACTTCTGGGCTGCGCGTACCAATTTAGTCAGTATTGGTTTGTTGGCGTTCTCGTTGGTGTTGCAGTTGCTGCCGGCGTTGCTTGCCGCACTTTACTGGCGTAAGGGACATGCGCGGGGCGTTTACGCCGGGTTGGCAGCCGGTTCAGTCGGCTGGGTTCTAGCGGTATTAATACCGCTTTACACCAACTTACAACTGACCGACGTAGAAATCATAACCCGGGGCACTGTGGTTTCGTTAGCCTTAAATAGCTTTGGGTTTATTGTGTTTTCATTACTGGCAAAACCCCGTCTGGTTGACCGTATTCAGGCAACCGCTTTTGTTAAGCCCCGAGCCGCTTTACCCGATTTGCATTTCAACAAGAACGACAACGCCACCAATGCCGATATGTTGTTGCTGTTAAGAACCTTTTTAGGTGCGGAACGGGCTCAGCAGTTAATGCAATATTATCAGCGCCCGGAAAACACCGAACTTCCGCTGGAGGCTGTGGCAGAAAAGCCGTTTATTAGCTTTGTGGAGAGAGCAATAGCGGGGGTATTGGGGGCAGCCACGGCGCGCTCATTGGTTGACGCTGCGCTGCGCGATAAACAGCTGAATTTAGAGGAAGTTGTTCACTTCTTTGACGATACAACGCAAGCTCTGCAAACTCAGCAATCTATTTTGTTTAGCTCACTGGAGAATTTAGCTCAGGGCATTAGTGTTGTCGACGCGGAGTTGAGGCTAGTGGCCTGGAATAAACGCTATATGGATTTATTTCAGTACCCTGAGGGAATGGTGAAGCCCGGGCAGCCTATAGCGACCCTTATCCGTTATAACGCAGAACGCGGAGAATGTGGGCCTGGTGACGTTGATGGGTTGGTTAATAAGCGTTTGCGTTATATGCAGCAGGGGTCGCCACACCGTTTTATTCGTCGTCGCGCCGATGGCCGGGTGATAGAGATGGTAGGTAACCCATTGCCGACCGGTGGCTTCGTTACCAGTTTTACCGATATTACGTCGCACGTTGAAACCCAGCAGGCGCTGGAAGATGCGAATATTGACCTGGAGCAGCGGGTTGATGTTCGGACTCAGGAAATACGCGAGATAAACCAGGAGCTGACAGCGGAAATAGACAGGCGCCGACAAGTTGAGGATGAGCTGAAAAAAGCCAAGGCTGAAGCTGAAGCAGCCAATGCTTCTAAAACCCGTTTTCTGGCGCTGGCCAGTCATGATATTTTGCAGCCTCTTAATGCGGCGCGTTTGTACCTTTCGGCTATTCAGGAAAAAGAACTTTCGGAGCGGAACCTGTCTTTGGTTGGCAAGCTGGATACCGCGCTTGGATCAACTGAGCATTTACTCTCTACCTTGCTGTCGATAGCAAAAATGGATCAGGGGGCTTTAAAACCGCAGTTTCAACATGTACAACTTAGCTCATTACTGGAGCCTCTGGTTGAAGAATATTCGGTGCTGGCCGAGCAGCGAAAACTGGATTTTCGTGCGTTTTATAAAGACAGACCAGTGTACACCGACCCAACGTATTTGCGCCGAATTGTGCAGAACTTTTTATCGAATGCCATAAAATACACCCAGACGGGGAGTGTGTTGTTAGGCGTACGTAAGCGCGGAGATGAACTTCAGATAGCTGTATGGGATACCGGGCCGGGCATTGCGGCTCAACAGCAAAATAAGGTATTTGATGCATTTTATCGAGTACAGAATCAAACTGTAGACGGTGTCGGCCTGGGGCTAAGTGTCGCGCAACGTATGGGTGAGCAGTTACACTGTGACGTACAGGTTGAGTCGGTTGAAGGTAAAGGCTCGTGTTTTTCGGTACGAGTGCCGTTAGGTAATGGCGCGCTGGTTGTCAGTCGGCCGAAGAAGCAACTGGAAGATGCTTTATCTGACCCTTTACAGCTTATTGTGGTCGATGACGACAATGAGAATTTAAGCGCGTTGAGTGCGCTGTTACACAAGTGGGGATGTGAAGCCCTGACTTTTAATCGTTATAGCAAAGCTTTAGCTTATGCCAAGGCTCACAGCCAGAACAAAGCGCCGCACGGACTGTTATTAGATTATCAGTTAGGTGACGGTGACGGCTTACAGTTGGCGCAGGAATTACGTGATATTTGGCAGCAACAGATACCGGCCGCTTTGGTGACAGCCATGCGCGATGATGCCGTGAAGCAGGCAGCCCGAAAAAGCGGCCTGCAGTTTTTACCTAAACCGGCCAAGCCTGCCGCATTAAAAGCATTTTTAAAATACATTAGCACCCGAAAGGCGGGAGGAGCCAGAAGTTGATAGAGCTTGCCGAGCGACACACATTTAAACTCCCGGCACAATGCCGTTCGTTAATTGAACTGAAAAGTAGCGATGACGTCGAGGGTTTGGCATTTGAGGAACCTTATTATTTGCTTGGTGAGGGCAGTAACACCTTATTTGTCGACAACTTCTATGGAACCGTCATTTGCAATCGTCTACTGGGTGTCTGCATTGAAGAACAGGAAAACTCGTATTTAATTACTGCCGCAGCAGGCGAGAGCTGGCATAACTTTGTTGCTGACTTACGCGGAAGAAGTATCGAAGGGCTGGAGAACTTAGCGCTAATTCCGGGCTCAGTCGGTGCCGCTCCGGTGCAAAATGTTGGGGCTTATGGGGTCGAGGTGGCAACCTTTATTGAGCAGGTAACTGCCTGGGATATTAAAGAAAAACGCTGGGTTTCTATGAACAGAGAAGCCTGCCAGTTCGCGTATCGCGACAGTGTCTTTAAACAAAACCCTGGCCGTTGGTTGATAACGTCGGTGGTGTTTCGGTTGCCGAAAGACTGGCAGCCGGTTACTCACTATGCTCCGTTAAACCAACTGCAGGGACATGTGAGTGCTCAGAAAATTTTCGACACGGTTGTGGAAGTGCGTCAGAAAAAATTGCCGGACCCAAAAGTTATACCCAATGCCGGCAGCTTTTTTAAAAACCCGGTTATTACCAAAGCACAGCTTGATGAGCTGTTGCAGAAATGGCCGGACATGGTCTATTTCCCCGTAGCCGATAACCAAGTAAAAGTGGCGGCTGGATGGCTTATTGAGCATTTAGGTCTGAAGTCAGCGTTTGTTGGCGATGCTGCTGTTAATCCGCACCAGGCATTGGTATTGATTAATAAAGCACAGGCCACGGGCCGTGATATTACGCAGCTGGCACTGAAAATTATGAAACAAGTGGCGGATGCCAGTGGCATTATGCTGGAACCTGAAGTTCGTCTGGTTGGCCAGCATGGCCTTGTACAATTGGCGGTAGAGAGATGAAGCAAGCAGAACGTCTTGATCAGTTAATTACTTTACTGGCTAATGGTGAGTTTCATTCCGGGCAGGCTATTGGTGAGTCTCTGGCTATATCCCGGGCAGCGGTAAATCAACACATTCATAAACTTGAAGAGCTGGGGCTGGAGCTGTTTTCGGTAACGGGTCGTGGCTATAAGCTTGCCCGCCCGATAGAGCTTTTGCAGGCCGGGCTTATTGAAGAGGAAAGCCCGGAAGAGTGGCGGCAGTCGCCGGGGTTTGAAGTGAAGTCGGTGGTTGATTCCAGTAACGACCGGGTTAAAGCGTTGGCCAAAGAAGGGCCTTTAGAAGCCGGTTTTTCTATTTTCGCCGAAGCTCAGACAGCTGGGCGCGGACGTCGTGGAAAAAAATGGATTTCCCCCTTTGGCAATAACCTTTACTTTAGTGTGTACTGGCCTTTAGATAACGGCATTCATGGCGCTATGGGGTTAAGCCTTGCAGCCGGGGTAGCCTTAGCGGAATGTTTTACCGGCTTGGGGATTGAAGGCGTTAGCGTAAAGTGGCCTAACGACGTTTATATTCGCGGGAAGAAAGTGACCGGAATACTGGTCGATCTTGAAACCTCGCCTGAAGGCGCTGCGCACAGCATTATTGGTATTGGCATTAATTTAACCATGCCAGAGCATGTTGGTGCGAGCATTGATCAAGCCTGGACGGATCTGAACACCGAACTGCCGCAGCCAATGTCGCGTAATCATATTGCGGCGCAGGTACGTGCCTCTGTACTGTCGGCTTTACAGCTATACGAAGAACAGGGGCTGGCTGCTTTTCAGCAAAGCTGGCGCCGATACGATTGTTTTTTCGATAAACCGGTGAAGCTCATTATGGGACAGAGAGTTTGTTTAGGGACCTGTCGTGGAATCGACGAAAATGGTGCGTTACTGGTAGAAGATGAGCAGGGCGTACGTCGTTATTTTGGTGGTGAAGTTTCATTGAGGGCGCAAGATGCTACTAATTGATGCGGGCAATACCCGCAGCAAGTTTGCTTGGTGGGATACTGACACCGACACGATAGAAATTCTGGGGGCTATTCCTCATCAAAGCTGGCTAAACGATTTAAGCCAGCCGCTAAAAGATTTGCTTCTTGAGGTTGTCAGCGGTCGTCAGCTAGAACGTGAACAGCAGGCCATTGGTTGCAGTGTGGCCGCTGTTCAGGTGATGGATACGTTAAATAGCTCGCTGGCGGAACTGGGGATAAAAGTTTTCTGGCAAAAAACCAGAGCACAGCAAGCCAGCGTCATTAATGGTTACACGAAAGAACCCGAGCGCCTCGGCTCGGACCGCTGGATGGCCTTGCTTGGCTGTCATGAACAAGTGAAACAGAACGCATTGATTGTGGATGCGGGTACTGCACTAACCATTGACTGGCTGATGGCTGATGGCCGTCATCTTGGCGGCTGGATTGTTCCCGGACGACAGTTAATGCTAAATGCCCTGGGTCAGGGTACGGCTAATTTAAAAGGCATTACGGTAAATGATATTGAGCGTGATGGTTTAGCTGCCGGGCTGGATACTTTTGACGGTATTACTCAAGGAGCTGAAGCTGCTTTAACCGGTGCTATTGCACAAGCGATTCAGTTGTCCGGCCGCTATTTTTCCGACCAGCCTTTTGATGTGGTGGTTACCGGTGGTGATGGCGAACATTTGATGCGAACGTTGTCGGTTGAATTTTGTCGTTATGACGATTTGTTGTTTAAGGGTTTGCGGCTCTGTGCCGATAACCTAAACAGTTAAGCTTTTAGGCATATTCAGAGAGACCACAGGCAACTTTATGAAAATAGTCATTCCAATGCTGATTGCTGTAGCCGGATTGACCGCAGTGCACAAAGCGCAGTCGCAGGACGTTGAGGCTGTGCAACTGTACTCAGACGCCGAACTTGTTGAGATGTTTGCAACCAACGCGCATCTTAAACGAGTACGGGATACCGATCGTTGCCAGCTGGCGCAGGATATTGAAGCACAGGCTGAGCTTGAGCGTCGGCCAACTTATCAGTTTCTTTATGGCGACATGATGGCCTGGGGCGTGTGTTATGACCGCGACCCTGAACTTGGCCTGCTGTATATGGAGAAAGCAGCTCAGCATGGCTTACTGGAAGCTCTGGAGCAGTTAGGGCGCTATTACCACGAAGGAGTTTTGGTGCAGAAAGACATCGAGCGCGCGATTTTGTACCTTCGTGAAGCCGCATCGTTAGGGAATTTGCCTGCGCAGCGACGCTTTGCCGGTATATTGTTGTCTGGTCAGGGCAGCCCTTACGATTACGAAAAAGCGTATCGTTGGCTGCATAACTCAGTTACCGCTGATAAGCGGACTTATGCGGATATTGAACAAAAACTTGCGAAGCTGGCTGAACGGATGCCTCCTTCGGTGGTTGAGAAAGCAAAAAGGCCACTGGATTAGTGGCCTTTTTCTCTAGATTTAGCTTATCCGTGTTTAAGACAAGCGGTTGCGGAAGTCTTCATAACTGAATTGCCGTACACAGTCAAACTGACCACTTTCCCGCAAAATACCAATAGCCGGATGCTGAACGCCGTTAAAGAATGATGTTTTCACCATAGTGTAGTGCATCATGTCTTCAAAGACTAAGCGGTCACCAACAGCCAGCGGCTGATCAAAACTGTACTCGCCAATAACATCCCCGGCTAAGCAACTGTTGCCACCTAGGCGGTAACTGAAGGCTTTTTCGGCTGGTAAGCCTGCTCCTGTAATGACCGGACGATAAGGCATTTCCAGTACGTCCGGCATATGCGCGGTAGCTGAAATATCCAGTAAAGCAATTTGCCCCTGGTTCTCAACAATATCCACCACTTCACATATCAGCGGACCCGTTTGCCAGGCAACGGCCGAGCCGGGTTCCAGTATCACTTGCAGGTCGTAGGTTTCACGCAAACGCTTCAACTGGTTTATCAGATGGTCGACATCGTAGCCCTGACGGGTCATGAGATGCCCGCCACCCAGATTCAGCCATTTCATTTGTTTTAGCTGTTCGCCAAAACGGTTTTCAACGGCTTCCAGGGTACGCTCAAGGGCAAAAGAGTCGCACTCGCACAGGTTATGAACGTGCAAGCCTTCAACGCCGGTTAAGTCCTGTTGCTTAAGCTCGCTGGCGCGAATACCCAGGCGTGAACCCGGCGCGCTGGGATCATAAAGCTCGGTTTCGGCTTCCTGATGCTCCGGGTTAATACGCAGACCAATGGAAACCCCGGCAGCTGCTGTCTGTTCACGATATTTATGCCACTGAGAAACACTGTTGAATGACAAGTGATTCACCAGCGGCAGCAATTCATCAATATCGTCCTGTTTATAAGCCGGCGCATAAGCATGAACCTCGCGCGAAAATTCCTCCGCTGCCAGCTTTGCCTCCCAGACAGAGCTGGCGGTACAACCTTTGAGATACTGACGAATAAGCGGAAAGGCAGACCACATGGCATAGCCTTTCAGTGCCAGAATAATGTCAGCACCGCTTTGCTCTTGCACCTTCTGCATCAGCTCGAGGTTCTTGCGCAGCAGTTTTTCATCCAGCACATAGCAGGGAGACGGAATTTCCGGCGATGTATATTGGCTCATGCGTTATCTTCTCTGTTACTTCTCAAATGGCTTATCGCATTCCTGAACCTGCCATGGCAGGCCATATTTATTAAGGCGCTCCATGAACTCATCCGGGTCAAACTGCTCCATATTCCAGACGCCAGGTTCCATCCAGTGACCCTGCAACATCATAGATGCGCCAATCATCGCCGGTACGCCGGTAGTGTAAGAAACGGCCTGAGCACCCACTTCTTTGTTGGTCTCGGCATGGTCACAGTTGTTGTAGATGAAAATGGTTTTTTCCTGACCGTCTTTCATTCCCGTCACATAAGTACCAATACAGGTTTTGCCAGTGTAACCTTCTGCCAGAGAACCCGGGTTAGGTAGCACGGCCTTTAAAAATTCCAGAGGTACAATTTTTTTGCCTTCAAACTCTACCGGCTGGATAGAGGTCATGCCGACGTTTTCAAGTACACGTAGGTGAGTCAGGTATTGTTCACCGAAAGTCATCCAGAAACGCGCACGTTTAATGGTCGGGAAGTGCTTAACCAGCGACTCCAGCTCTTCGTGAAACAGAAGGTAAGAAGGGCGTACGCCAACATTGGGGTAGTCCAGATCTTTACGCACACTGATAGGATCCGTTTCGTGCCACTCGCCGTTTTCCCAGTACTTGCCTTTTTGGGTAATTTCACGAATATTAATTTCCGGATTAAAGTTAGTCGCAAACGCCTGACCGTGGTCACCGCCGTTACAGTCAACAATGTCCAGGTAATGGACTTCATCAAAGTAATGCTTAGCGGCATAGGCGGTAAAGACGTTGGTCACACCCGGATCGAAACCGGCTCCTAACAATGCCATTAAGCCTTTTTCTTTAAAGCGCTCCTGATAAGCCCACTGCCAGGAATACTCAAATTTGGCTTCGTCTTTTGGTTCGTAGTTAGCAGTATCAAGGTAGTGCACACCGGTTTCCAGACATGCGTCCATGATAGGCAGGTCCTGATACGGAAGTGCGACGTTAATAACTAATGATGGGTTAATACCGCGGATAAGTTCAGCCACTTCTGCTGAATCATCAGCATCGACCTGATAAACGCCAACAACGCGGTCTTTCCCCGCTTTTTCCTGCAGCGCCTGACATTTTGACAGGGTGCGGCTGGCCAGGTGAATCTCAGAGAATACTTCGGGTAAGCCCGCACATTTTTGTACGACTACGCCAGCAACACCGCCAGCACCAATAATTAGAACTTTAGACATGAATGCTATCCTTCACAGAAATCTTTTAACTAATAAAGTTGCTGCGAAAGATAGCATATTTTTATGAAATCATCATTCAGAAGCGTTGCTTTGTGCGGCCTCTGAATTCATACCTAAATGCTTATATAAAAAGGCCCAGTTTCCCGCGTGTTTTTCAATGCGCATCCAGGTTGGCGTGCCGGCACCGTGACCAGCGCGAGTCTCTACGTTTAACAGTATGGGCTGGTCGCAACTTTGGTCACGTTGTAATGCCGCTGCAAACTTGTAGCTGTGCCATGGAACCACTCGATTATCGTGGTCACCAGTGGTAATGAGTGTTGCCGGATAACAGGTGCCGCTCTCGGTATTGTGCACCGGAGAATAAGCATAAAGAGTTTGGAATTCCTCTTTATTTTCGCTTAAACCAAATTCACTACCCCAGCTTCGCGCATTGGCGCTGGGCAGTTGGTATCTCAGCATATCCATAACACCAACGGCAGGAAGAGCCGCGGCAAACAGTTCAGGACGCTGAATCATAGTAGCGCCGACCAATAAACCGCCGTTACTGCGCCCCTGAATAGCTAGCTTATTTTTGTTGGTATAATTGCTGTTTATTAACCATTCAGCCGCGGCAATAAAATCGTCAAAGACGTTTTGCTTGTTTTCTTTCGTGCCTTGTTGATGCCACATTTCACCAAATTCACCGCCGCCGCGAAGGTTAGGAATGGCCAGTACACCGCCCATTTCTAACCAGACAAGACGGGTTGTGTCGTAATCTGGAGTAATAGAAATGTTGAAGCCGCCATAGCCATATAACAGCGTTGGGTTTTTGCCGTTAAGTTCAATGTCATTGCGGTGTACCAAGAACATCGGAACCTCGGTGCCATCGGCGCTGTGGTAAACCACTTGCTCGGTTGTATATTGGTCTAACTCGGCCGGAACTTCGGTTTCATACCACAAGGTGGTGCGTTGTTGGTCAGGCTGGTAACGATAAATTTTTCCAGGCTCAGTAAAACCTTTGAAGGAAAAGAACACATCGGGTGCTTTATGGCTGCCTTCAAAACCACTAATTGAGCCAATACCGGGTAATGCCAGTTCCTGCAGCATGGTTCCTTTTATATTAAAGATAGCTATTCGTGAGCGCGCTGACTGCAAATAATGCGCAAACAGTTGACCATCTACCGCATGTACATCTTTCAGTGTATGAGTTTTAACGGCGATAATTTCTTTCCAGTTTTCAGGTTCAGGCTGTTTGGGGTCAACGGCAACGACCCGACCTGTTGAGGCTCCATTCGTGGTTTTAAAATACAGCTGATCGTTTTGGCTGGTAACGTACTGATATTGGCCGTCCCACTTGGTGAAAAGCCCTTCAAAAGGAGCGTCTTCCTGAGCTAGCGGACGCAGGTATACTGCATTAGCATCGTAGCCTTTAAAAACATCGATAAGTAAGTATTTGCCATCGTCCGATACTTTTGCGTAAGGGTTTAGAGCGGGCTGGTTATCAAAAGCAAAAATCAGCTCGTCGTCGCTTTGTCTGGTTCCCAGTTTATGAAAATAGACACTGACAGGTTTTGTATCGTCAAAGGTGCCGTCTTTATTTTCAGGGTAGCGGCTGTAATAAAAACCGCGTTCGTTTGGCAGCCAGGCGACTTCGGTAAATTTTACCCCTTCAATAACGTCACTGGTGTCTTTTCCTGACTCGACATGACGGACTTTGATTTCTGTCCAGTCGCTGCCTCCGTCAGAAGTCGCATAAGCAATATAAGTCGCGTTGGGAGAAACGTTAATACGCGCTAGCGAAACGGTTCCGTCATCGCTGAAGTTATTAGGGTTGATCAAAACATCCGGGGCACTGTTTAAATTGGTCATGGTGTAAAGCACAGATTGATTCTGAAGACCGTCGTTTGAGAAATAAAAGTACCGGTCAGCGTAGCGAAAAGGCGTGCTGACTTTTTCATAATTCCACAGTTCAGTCATGCGGTCTTTAATGTCCGCGAACGCGGGAAGTTTTTGTAATAAAGGTGTTGATAACTGGTTTTGCGCATCCACCCAATTTGCGACTTCCTGGTTATCCTGTTCTAGCCAGCGGTAAGGATCGACAACCCGTGTACCGTGATAATCATCTTGCTGGGCGACGGTTTTAGTTTCTGGGTAAGGGCCTTTAGGTTGTTCCTTTTTCTCTTCAAAAGAGCTACAGGCACTGAGTATCAACACAGTCGAACAAAGAATAAAAGCTGAGTAACGGGTCATGGTTGGGCTTCCTGTTTAGATTCTGGGGTGATCATAGGAATTTGCTGTCAAAACAACAAGTCACATTAGTGCAGTGAGCGCACCTCTTTACAGAGATTTTCATTAGCCTGTCGTTGCGACACTCCACCCCAATATTCACCCAGATGTTTGAGTGTGGTTGATGAATGACAGAGTAGTTCGGTTAGAGGATGATGGCTATGTTGCCAGTAAAACCACTGAGCTAAGGCGAAATGTGCTGCGTCAAACGGGATAGTCTTATCGCGATAAGCTTGAATAAGGCCTGCTCTTACCTCACTGTGTTCGCCTGTCAGTCGCAGCATCTCTTTGCCGCCTGAAAACCATTGTAGCTGGTTATGTCCCCACTGGTTAAGCAATTGGCATACCTGGTATAAACCAGTGGATTCACTGGATAGCGGTTGAGCATAAATAGCCGCTGGGCGCGCCGATACGCTGTCGATACGGCTACTAAGGCGCCAAAGAGAATAGCCATTTTTTCTCCAGAAATTATCCAGTTCCGGTGACCAGGCAAAACTGGTTCCGAGCATTTGATAGTTGTTGTCCAGTGCCCACCGGTAAATCTCAGCTAGCAACTCGGAGGCGGCTTTACGTCGTCTTTTCGCTGCTGGTACAGCAATACGTGCCACCCTTAACCAACGTATACTCATAGCCCAGTCTTGTTGCAGAAAATAACCTATGGCCTGAGGCAGTAAATTTCCTTTGGGGCGTCTTTGGCCTTGCCTGATTTCTTCTTTTAAAGGTGACTGAATGGGGCCCTCATTCATAAGCCACGCAACCGCAATAACTTCTCCGTTTAAGGACTGGTAAGCGAGCTTATGTCCGGCTTCGGCCAGCAGCAGATTAAGGTCATTCGGGCTACTCTGGTAATGTGCGTTGAGAAGAAGATGAAAACATTGTTGCAGCATACCTTCTTCAAGTTCCGAGGCGTGCTTTATAAAAGTGCCGGACTCCCGGCTCCCGAATTGTGTTACTGGTTGCTCGTTCAGTAGAAAAGTGTTGGTCAGCCACTGCTCTAATGGATCATTTTCGGGCCAGCGTAGTGGCTGCGTCAACTGGTGAACAGACACTTGTGGCAAGGTTCTTTTAGCCCAGTCGGTAAAGTGCACTGCAAAGCCACGACCACAACCTTCATAACCGGCAACTGTTGTGGCAAGCAACCATGGATTAAATTTTTGGCATAGCTGTTCTGTTGCCCACAATGGCAGACCTGCGGCTTCATCAATAATTAATGTTACTTCGGAATTACCGGGTTGTTCCAGTAGCTTATCCCAGGCAACGAAGTGAGCTTCCGGCGCCTGCTGTAGCAAAATTTTCGCATTGGCTTTTCGTGGTGCCGTCACAATAATTGAGCTTTGATCTTCTACCGAGGCGAGCGCCTGACCCAATAAGGTGCTTTTACCGCGGCCGCGCTCTGCAGTAATAATATGAGTGCCGTTTGGTTTTCCTGTGCTTTGCGTAAGAGCATTAAAAATAGAACTTTGTTCATTGGTTAGCCGGAGTTTCTCATTTGCTGAACGTGTTTCGGGCTTGTTGGCCAATAACTGGGTTTTGGTGCCTGACTCGGCAAAGCGCTTTGCGGCAAAACGTTCCATGCGGTGACTCATGGCGTTGCTCTCAGCCGGAAGTAAAATAGACAACAAACCACCGGCGGTAACGGTGCCGCAAAGTGCAGCTATGGCGTCGGCGTGTAAACCGTCACTGCAGTCTATCCACACTTGTTCAAACTCATGCCCCAGGTAATCCCGGTAACGGGAGAGTGCGGCATCGGCATGAGTCTGCAGGTTTGATAAGTAGATAGAACTGTCAGAGCGAGCCTCGCAGTATTCATACCAGAGGCCAGCATCTTGCAGCAGTTGAAGTTGTCGGTAACCGCTGCGTTCTGACATTTTAGAAAATAGAATAAGCGAAGAACTTAGTCAGCACCGTATTAATAAATACCGCTGCTAATATCAACGGAATGAAAGTGCAGATAGATAAGCGCACATATTTGGCCAGTAGTGTGTTCGGATACCCCGGGTTACCCTCAGCAAGTTCTGCATCCAGGTTTTTGCGGCGCCAGTGGAAACTGACAAATAAGCAAATCAAAAGGCCATTCAGTGGCAAAATGGTATCGTAAAAAACGTCGTAAATAATATCGAAGACTGACTTAGTTTGTTCTCCATAGAAGGCAAACTCAGTAAATGCCGGAACGAAACCAAAAGAGGTAGCGGCAATAAGAGTCAGTACAGTAACGGCGATACCCATAACCAGTAGGGCCTTTTTACGACTTATTTTCGCCTGCTCAATAACCGCCGCGGTTGGTACTTCAAGAATAGAAACCAAAGATGTGATGGCAGCAATAAAGGTCAGCAGGAAAAAAATAGTAGCGGCAACGCTTGCGCCAACATAGCCGACAACGCCTTCCAGAGCGATAAAGATTTGTGGGAAGAAAGAGAAAATCATACTAACTGATGAGTCACTCAGTGAGTCCGGGTTGGTATCTGGGTTGATGGCGAAAATAGCTGGTAGAGTCATTAAACCAGCGGTAAAGGCAACGGCAGTATCTGTTAAAGCGACCAGTTTACCTGAGGTTACAATGTCATCTTTACGGCTGAAATAAGAGCCGTAGGTTATTAAAATACCCATACCCAGCGAGAGCGAGAAAAAGGCCTGCGACAATGCACCGTTGATTACTGAACCATCAATTTTTGAAAAATCGGGAACCAGATAAAACTCAAGACCGAGTACGGCGTTATCCAGTGACAGTACAAAGATAACCAGCAAAATGAGCATAATAAACAATGCTGGCATCAGGAATTTCGCAGCTTTTTCTATCCCCTGACGAACACCGCCAAGCAGGATGACATTGACGATAATGGTTACAGCAATAAGGAAACCAACAAAACCGTAATCGTTAACGAACTGGCCAAAGTATTCAGCGTCGGCCAGCATATCGAGGTTGCCGGTAACTGAATGCCAGAGATAACCGAATATCCATACCGTTATGACCATATAAAAAACGGCAATCATAAATGGAGTAAGAACAGCCAGTAGACCGGCAAAATGCCAACCTTTATTTTTTGGCGATAACGCTTTGTAGGAGCCTAGTGGACTTTTTTGCGCGCGTCGGCCCAGTCCCATTTCAGCCAGCATGACCGGTATACAGATAAAAGCGACGAATAACGCATAGATAATTAAAAACGCCCCACCGCCATTTTTGGTCGCCGCAACAGGGAAACCCACTAAGTTACCAATGCCGACAGCAGAACCTGCTGCCGCTAATATAAATCCAATCTTAGAGCTAAATTGATCGCGTTGTTCGCTCATTCTGAACCTTCTTTTTCGTTATTATTTTAACGCTTTGTCAGCGCCGCTGTTCAGCGAATTTCAGCAATCCTAGCAAGGCCTTAATTTAACGGCAAGCAGCTAAATGTTGTTTGTGCGGCAGAATGCAGGAATTTCGGCTTGGAAACAAAACTAATTTTTATATCCATGACAATTGTGATATTGGAATCTGTTAAAAATAAGATAACATTTTATTAACTCAGTTTTAACGCGCTGGTAAATACAGGGAATTCAACTCTCTGGAACAGATTGGCGTCTTTTTACCAGCGTGTTTCCCCTAAACTGAACTGCTCCATTGCTGCATTTCAAAAAGCCGAGAGACACAACGCCGGAACGGGAAAGCTAATTGTCTGGCCTGATACAATTTATCTATATCTGTCTCTGCCGTAACCATCAGGTGGCACTTTCGGTCATAGCACTCATCGACTAAAGCAATAAAACGGCGGGCTTCGTTATCCAGCTTGCTGACAATGTTAGCCTGATGTTCGCGTTGGTAGGTTTCCTCTACACCATGTACCAGGTCTTTATCTGGTATGTAAGAAAAAGCCGGAACCTGATGCACTGCTATAGCGGTATAGCGGTCGGCCAGCTCCATATAGTCACGCTGGCTTCTGGGGCCGGAGCAGAGAGACATAAAGTCGAAACCAATCACTTTATTGTTGTGCCATAAACAGGGAATTTCACGGTTCATTACCTGGACGGAGGGTGTTTCTTTTGTGCGATCGAAATGACTCTCTGCGAGCGATCGGAGTTGTTGCAGAGTGCCGTGCTTAAGGTAATAGGGTAAATCGGTTTCGTGCAGTCGGCGATAATCAACGCCCATGCCTAAGTCCAGGCAGTCACACTCTTTATTCAATAAATCTATTGTAGGTTCAAAGCGATGACGCGCTAAACCATCTCGGTAGAGCTCATTAGGCGGAGCGTTGGACGTTGTTATTAAACTTACCCCCTCGTTGAATAGCGCATGCCATAGCCCGGCTAAAATCATTGCATCACCAATGTCTTCAACGAAAAACTCATCCAGACAGATTACCGAATAGTGCTGTGACCACCTCTTAGCAATAACCTCCATAGGATTAGCTTCGCCCTGAAAGTGATTCAGCTCTTCGTGGATTTTGGCCATAAAATGATGGAAATGGAGGCGAACGGCCTGACTTTGAAAAAGACATTGATAAAACATATCCATCAGTAATGTCTTTCCCCGACCGACCGGGCCGAATAAGTAAAGACTTTTCGGTTTATTCCCTTGTGCAAGTGAGTCAAGTCGTTGCTGCAGCGCTTTTACTGCTTTTAACTGATATTTATCGGGCTGGAGCACTCCTGACTGAACACGTTGGTTATAGTTTTCTTGCATGAGTTTATTTTCACAAAACGTCAGGACAAAAAGAAGCCGGCTGGGGGAGCCGGCCAAATACTGCTGCTAGTGAACAACCGTCAAAGCAGGTCTTCAATACATTGTGCTGTACAATTTTCTACGGTAGGTCGCTGCCAGAGGATCACCATCGGGTAATGAATTGATAATATCGAGGGCGTATTTTTTCGCATCAGCGAAATTGACGTCTTTACTCAACACAATGAAAACCTGCTGCAGGGCTTCTTCGTCACGATTTGCTTCATGAAATTTAAGTGCCAACTGTAACTTTAAAGCCAGGTCGTCGGGATTCTTTTCTGCTTGCTCCTGCAAAGCACGTAACTCCGGAGAGTCAGCGGCATCTTCGGCCAGCTCAAGCTTGCCTTTTATGCGTTGATAGTCGCTGTCTTGCTCGACCAGTGGAATCTTAGCGACCAGCTCTTTGGCTTGATCCAGCCGGCCAGCATCGACAGCGGCTTCGGCTAAGAGTTTAAGAGCCTGCATGTTCGTGTTGTCTAAATCGTAAGCTTGTTTAGCCAGGGTATAGGCGGTATTCGCATCACCTTCGCCCATAGCTGTCTGAGCCTGTTGAATTAAGTCATCTGACGGACTGGGCAGGTGTTTCGTTAGTATTTCCCGAATTTCACCTTCGGTTTTTACTCCGCCAAAACTGTCAACTGGCTGGCCGTCTTTAAAAAAGGCTACGGTAGGAAGGCTGCGAATACCAAACTGCGCGGCCAACTCCTGCTGCTCATCGCAATTCACCTTGGCCAGAATCACTTGGTCACTGTATTGCATGGCCAGCTTTTCAAGCACCGGCATGAGTTGTTTACAGGGTTCACACCAGTCAGCCCAAAAATCGATAATAATGAGCTTTTCTTTTGAGCCTTCCAGTAAAACTTGCTGAAAGTTTTGCAAGTCAAGGTTAACGATATTGGATTCGGACATCAGCTGCGACGCTCCTGTTTTAATAAGCCATTTTAGTCTCTGTTATCAGAGATATGCAGACGCGACTCTGCAATTTCAATGGTTAATGACTAAACCAGGATAAGATTTTATCTTTTAGCTTGCTGTAGGGCGGGTAGCGCAAAGCGACGTCGAAACGAAAACTGCGTCTCATTACGGGCTTTAAATGGCTAAAGGTGTCGAAGCCCCATTTACCATGGTAGCGGCCCATACCACTGCGACCAACGCCACCAAAAGGCAATTCATCGTTCAGCATGAACATGAGTGTGTCGTTGTAACAAACATTGCCGGCAGACACTTGTTGTGTAAATAAATCGAGCAGGCGCTGATTGTTGCTAAACACATAGAGCGCTAACGGTTTTGGATGGTGACGGATTTTCTCGATGGCATCCGCCGCCGACCTAATGGTTATAACCGGCAATATCGGACCAAAAATTTCTTCCTGCATGAGCGCACTGTCATCTTTTACACCATCCACTATTGTGGGGGAAATATAACGTTCGCTCTTATCAGAGTCGCCGCCGATGACCACATTTTCGCCTTTCAGCATTTGTGTCAGTCGGTGCCAGTGTGCCTGGTGAATGATCCTGCCGTAATCACTGCTATGCTTGGCCTCCTCACTGTAAAAACTGATGAGCTCCTGCTGCATAGCGGCAATTAACTGGTCTTTCACACTGTCTTCTACCAGTACATAATCGGGTGCTATACAGGTTTGCCCGGCGTTAAGGAATTTACCCCAGACAATACGCCGAGCTGTGACTCGTATTGGCGCATCGGCTAAAACTACCGCCGGGCTTTTGCCGCCAAGCTCCAGCGTAACTGGGGTTAAATTTTCAGCGGCAGAAGCCATAATGGCTTTGGCAGCGTTTTCTCCGCCAGTATAGAAAATGTGATCGAAGGGCAGTGCTGTCAGTTGTTGCGATTCAGCTACCGCTCCAGTCACAATTTTTATCGCGGCATTGTCCAGATAACCTGGTAACCGACGCGTTAGAATGTCTGATGTTGCCGTTGAATGTTCAGAGGGTTTTATCACCGCACAGTTGCCGGCGGCAATGGCTGCAATTAAAGGCGCAAGAAGTAATTGTAAAGGGTAGTTCCATGCACCTAAAATCAGCACAACACCAAGCGGCTCAGGTACTAGCTGGCTTTTCGCCGGCCAGGCCAGTAAAGGATTACCAACTTTGCGAGTTTTGCTCCACTTGGGCAGAGCTTTAATTGTCTGCTTAATATCACTTTTGAGAAACTGTAATTCAGTTAAACGCGCTTCGCTAGCGTGTTTGTTGAGATCAGACTTTAGAGCTTGCAGTAAAGACTTTTCGTTTTCCGTAAGAAAACGCTGAAGTTGCTGAAGTTGATTTAAACGCCAGGACAGCGGACGAGTGAGTCCGCTGTCAAAATGGCTTTTTAATTGCTCCAGCGTGTTTTCAAACGGGTTCATCCAAGTCCGCCAAGTGTCACCGTTTTCAACTCAAGGTATTCGTCGATACCGTACTTAGAACCTTCACGGCCAACACCGGATTCTTTGATGCCGCCGAATGGATTATAAGCGTGTGATATGCCGCCGGTATTCACACCAACCATACCGTATTCAAGCGCTTCGCTGACGCGGAAAATACGAGCGGTGTCTTTGGCTGCGAAGTAAGAAGCCAGACCAAACGGTGTATTGTTGGCTTTTTCAATGCCTTCTTCTTCTGTTTCAAAGGTATTAATAGCCACGACCGGACCAAAGATTTCTTCTTCGCTAATATCCATTTCTTCGGTTACGCCTGTTATGACGGTTGGGGCATAGAATAAGTCGCCTAACTCGGTCATTACTGAACCGCCGGTTTCTATGGTTGCGCCGTCAGACTTAGCAGCAAGTACTAAACGTTGTACTTTATCAACTGCGTTCTGATCGATAAGCGGACCTAAGTCAACATCATCTTCTGTACCGGCACCTACTTTCAGAGCTTTCACTTTACTGACAACAGCTTTGGTGAACTCCTCCGCAACCGATTGCTGTACCAGTATTCTGTTTGCTGAAACACAGGTTTGCCCACCATTACGGAATTTGCACGCGATCAGCTGTTCAGCCGCTTGCTCGATATCGGCATCGTCAAAGACCAGGAACGGCGCGTTACCACCAAGCTCAAGAGACAATTTTGTGACGTGCTCTGAACATTGCTGCATTAGAATTTTTCCGACACCCGTAGAGCCAGTAAATGACAGCTTACGAACCTGTGATGAGGTTGCCAGGCGTTTACCAACACTCTTGGCATCGCTTGTCGGAATAATGTTGATAACGCCATCGGGAATGCCGACTTCACTCGCCAGTTGCGCTAATGCCAGACTGGAAAGTGGAGTTAATTGCGGTGGCTTAACGACGATAGTACACCCGGCCGCTAAAGCCGGCGCTATTTTCCGAGTGATCATCGCGTTGGGAAAGTTCCATGGGGTAATGGCCGCACAGACACCAACGGGTTCTTTAGTGACCATTACGCGTTTACTGCTATCAGCTTTAGGCAGTATATCACCATCAATACGTTCCGCTTCTCCGGCGAACCAGTCAACGAAGCTTGCTCCGTATTCGACCTCGCCAACGGCCTCAGCGACCGGTTTACCCTGCTCGGCACTCATTAATTCACCCAGTGCCTGCTTGTTATCCATAATAGATTCGTACCATTTACGCAGCAGCATCGCGCGTTCACGGGCTGTTTTCTTGCGCCACTTTTTCAGAGCGGTGTCTGCAACGTTTATGGCACGTTGAGTTAAATCTTCGTCAGCGTCAGCAACCTCGGCTATTACTTCGCCGGTTGCCGGATTAGTGACTGAGAAACGTTCGTCCGTAGGAACCCAGTGACCTTCAATAAAGCAGTCTTTCTTAGTCAGGGATGACATAGAATGTGCTGACATAATTCCTCCAAATTTGAGAATAGCTCTAATAATGTAGGCAATATAAAAAGAAATGGTTCAACTTTTTCGATTATTTTGATGTAAATAGATGCGTTTGGTGAAAAAAAGCTCAAAGGCATTGCTTTTTGAGTGAGAAAACGTATAATTCCCGGTTCCTCAAGGAACACCGCATAACTGATGAGGCAGCGGTCACCCTTGATTCGTGGGGTTGCAGCGCCTGATTCCAGTCCAGACAGTTTAGAGACTGAACACTGATTCCTGTTGCCGGGCCATAACCCCTTTTTTGTTGTGTTTGCCAATGGGCAAACGGGAATAAAGTGAGACAAATATGTCAAATACTCAAACAGGCGTGTCGTTTAACGACATGGCCTTACCTAGTGCTGTGCTTGAACAATTAAACGCAATGCAGTTTTTAACTCCGACCCCTATTCAGCTGCAGGCTATTCCTGCGTTGCTTGAAGGGCAAGACGTGCTGGGCGAAGCTCAGACAGGTACCGGGAAAACCGCTGCGTTTGGTCTGCCTGCACTGGCGAAAATTGATGCGTCGGTTAAGCAAACTCAAATATTAGTCGTAACTCCAACTCGTGAGCTGGCTATTCAGGTAGCAGAAGCGCTTGAAGGTTTTGCTGCGAAAATGCGTGGCGTTGGCGTCGCGACCGTTTATGGTGGTGCACCCTTTGGTCCTCAGGTTAAAGCCCTGAAGCAGGGAACTGCTATAGTTGTTGGTACTCCAGGTCGTCTTATCGATTTATTGAATAAAAACGTCCTGCAACTGGACGGTTTGAAAGTGGGCGTTCTGGACGAGGCCGATGAAATGCTCAACATGGGCTTCGTTGAAGACATCGAAACCATTTTAAAAGCTGTGCCGAGCACCGCACAACGCGCATTATTTTCAGCAACTATGCCAAATGCGATTCGTAAGCTGGCAAAAACCTTCCTGAAAGATCCGCTGAACATTCAGATTGAAGCTATTGCCCGCGAAAAAGCGACCATTAAGCAGAAAGCCTGGAAAGTTCAGGGCATGACGAAAATGACCGCCCTGACTCGGTTGTTAGAAGTTACTCCTTATCAGCGCGCATTGATTTTCGTACGTACCCGTCAGGATACGATGGATGTGGCTGAATTACTGCAACGTAATGGCTTTAAAGCGGCGCCATTAAGCGGTGATTTGAACCAGGCTCAGCGTGAGCAGACGGTCAGTCAATTACGTAGTGGACATATCGAGATTCTGGTAGGAACCGACGTTGTTGCTCGTGGTTTAGATGTTCCTGAAATTACTCACGTGATTAACTATGACTTACCAAGCGATACTGAATCTTATGTTCACCGTATTGGACGTACTGGTCGTGCCGGGCGTACAGGTGAAGCAATTTTATTCTTCCGTGCAAAAGAACGTCATTTGTTGCGTCACTATGAGCGTTTAACCAATGCACCGGTCGAGTTCTTTGAAGTACCAAACGCCAATGAACTTAGCAAGTATCGTCAGCAACAGTTACTGGAAAAGCTGCAGGCGTCACTGGCTCCTGAAACTGCAAGCGCCGATAAGCCTAAGCTAGAGAAACTGTTAGGCGACTGGCTGGAACAGTCTGAGTTGAGTGCTGAAGAAATTGCCTTAGCGTTATTGGCTCAGCATAATGAGCAACGTCCATTGTTCCTGAAAGAAGACCGTCCGGTACGTGAAGCACGTAGCGAACGTTCAGGTCGTAATGAACGCAGTGACCGTGGCGATAAGCGTAAACCTCGTGCAGAGCGTGGCGGTCGTGCAGCGGATGTCGATTTTGAAACCTACAAAATTCAGGTAGGCCGTGAGCATGGCGCTCGTCCGGGAGACATCGTTGGGGCTATTGCTAACGAAGCGTCAATGGACAGCAAGTATATTGGACAAATTCAGTTGTTCGATAATCACTCTTTAGTCCAACTGCCAAAAGGCATGCCAAAAGACATTATGCACGTACTGAAGAAAGCTCGTGTGCGTCAACAGCCTATGGGCTTGGAATTAAGCGATGAGCAAGTACGTCGCGCACCACGCCCGGCTCGTGAACGTGATACGCGTAGCGGCCCTAAGCGCAGTTCCGGTAAAGGTGCCGCGCGTCGTTTTAATTAATTAGCGTCTGTTAACTCGGCCGGATGATCAACAATGATCATCTGGTCGATGTCATATCCCCACTCATGAGCCTTGGCTAAGGCGTAATCAATATCTGCCTGAGAGACATCCGGGCTTCTCGATAAAAACCAGAAATACTCATGTGAGTCGCTGGTTACTATTGCCTGCTGATAATCACCACCTAACCAACTCACGTAATAACCACCATAAAAGGGCCAGAAGAAGGTAACCTGATATGCGGCATCCATATTTTCGATTGGCTCAGCCAGTCCAATAGCGGTTTGCCACTCTTCATTGTTGACATGATAACCCCGGTTGGTCACTTCCAGGGTGCCATCACCATTTAAGCGATACTCTGCAGTAACCCCCTGTAAGCCCTCTTCAAAGCTGTGTGGCATGCGGACTATTTCGTACCATTTACCCAAGTAGCGCTCGGCTTCAAAGTCGTCAACAACCTCGGCTACCGGTGTGGGTTGAGAGTTACAGGCACTCAGTAAGAACATAAAAAGTAACGACACCATCCATTTATTCATTGTGCTTCCTTTTATAACTCGTTGATATTATCTAAATAAGTTTCGGCTTGTTTCATTAACGCCTGCTGTTCTTTCCCGGTTTTTTTATTCCAGACCTGGTACATCATGCTCATTCTGTGATTGTCTTTAAAGCGTTCTTTATGACGTTCAATAAAATGCCAGTACAGGCTGTTAAAAGGACAAGCTTTTTCACCGGTTTTCTTCTTCGGATCATAATAGCACTCTTTACAGTAGTGCCCCATTTTTTGCATGTAGTTAGCGCTGGCAATGTAGGGCTTGGTTGCTATTAGCCCACCGTCGGCATACTGGCTCATGCCGCGTGTATTTGGCAATTCCACCCACTCGATGGCATCAATATAAATGCCAAGATACCAGTTATCCAAAGCGTCCGGTGATACGCCGGCCAGAAGTGCGAAATTTCCGGTTACCATTAACCGCTGTATGTGATGTGCGTAGGCATAGTCTAATGACTGCTTAATGGAATAGTGCAGACAGCTCATTTTGGTATCGGCAGTCCAGTAAAACTCTGGTAACGCTCTGTTGTGGTTAAGATCGTTAAGGTTTTTATAGTTGGGCATATGGGCCCAGTAAATGGCCCGCACAAACTCTCGCCAGCCAATAATCTGCCGACAAAAACCTTCAATTTGAGCAAGTGAAATGCTGTTTTTATTATTGGACCAGGCATCAATAGCAGCGTTAACCACTTCTAACGGATGCAGCATTTTGGTGTTTAAAGAAAATGAAATTCGCGAGTGATAAAGGCTCCAATGGGCTTCGCCGACGTTATTTTTGGTTGCCATGGTGTCCTGATAACGACCAAAATCAGGGAGTTCGAATTGACAAAAATGTTCAAGCAACTGCTTGGACTGTTTGCGGTTAACCGGCCATATCAGTTGAGCCGCGTTCGCTTGTCCCATGGTTTTAACGTCACTGTTATGCAGCAGCTCATCAATATCTGATACATCATTAGAGAAGATTAGAGGTGGCTCTACGTCATGGTTTGCGGGAATCTTTTTCTGGTTTTCTTTATCGTAATTCCAGCGTCCTCCGGTCGGGCGACCTTCTTCCATCAGAATATCGTATTGCTTACGGACCTTTCGGTAGAAAGTTTCCATTAAGTAGTTTTCGCTATTAGGAAAATACTCTTTTAGCGAGTTGCGGCCGGTAAGAAAGTGCTCTGTATCAAACCATTTCAAATTAATGTTATTGGCGCCGGCCCAGCTTTTCAATTGATGATCGAGCCGGTATTCGTCGGGTTGCTGACACTCCAAAGTAGTCACTTCGTGATCTTGCATTAATTGCTGAAGGTTCTGAGTCAGGCTTTGGTTATTAGTGTCATCATCAAGTTTTATATATTTGACTTGATGTCCTGCAGTGCTCAGTGCGTTACCGAAAGTCCGCATCGCTGCGAAAAAGGCTAATACTTTTTGTCGATGGTGAACAACGTAGTCGGTTTCTTGTTTGAGCTCCATCATCACATAGAGTACGCCTGCGTCCTTTTGCCTGAACCATGAGTGTCTGGCATTGAGTTGGTCGCCAAGTATGAGTCGTAGAGTATGAATTTTCATAAGCAGTGAGGGTTAGGGTTGATAGCTTCAATACGTTCTATTCAGAGATTCAGATCGGCATACCTAAATGCACCAAAATATGGCATTATGCGCGGTAGTTTCAGATTCAGGAGCAGTTATGGACCAGGTAGTGGGTAACGAAAATTCATCAGAGCAGAAACCGGTTAACGTCATTTGCATCAAGTGGGGTAAAAAGTATGGCCCCGATTACGTCAATACGTTGCATTCAATGGTCAGTCGTCACCTTAGTCGACCCTTTCGTTTTGTCTGTTTTACCGATGACTTTGAGGGTATCAATGACGAGATTGAAGTAAAAGCGATTCCTAAAATTGGTTTTAAAGACTTTGATGAACAAGTTCCGTGGGCAAAAGGTCACGGCTGGTTAAAGCTTACCTGCTTTGCGAACCCGCTTTATGATCTTGAAGGGCCAACGTTATTCCTGGATCTGGATATTATTATTGTTGGCAGCCTGGACGAATTCTTTGAGCCGGAAGGCGAATTTATGGTGATCAAAGAGTGGGATAAATCCGACGCTACCGGGAATACGTCGGTATTTCGTTTCGATATTGGCGCGCACGAAGACGCATTAGAGCACCTGAAGAAAGATCCAGAAACGGCTACTGCTGACGTACGGAATGAACAGGAATACATTACGCATTTTGTTGACCGCCAAAACAAGTTGACGTACTGGCCGGAAAAGTGGTGCCGTAGCTTTAAGCGCCATTGTCTGCGCCCGTTCCCATTAAGCTTCTTCCAAGAGCCACGTATACCTGAAGACGCAAAAGTTATTATATTCCACGGCAAACCGCACCCGGATGACGCGCTGGAAGGCCGAAGCGGTAAATGGTATCGGAAAGTTCTGCCGACTAAGTGGATTGCCGAGTACTGGCGTTAAATTATATGCGATTGTGGATCTACGGAGTATTCATACGGCTGGTCACCCCAGCCGTTTTTGTCTGGTTGTGGCTACGCGGCAGAAAAGACAGCCGCTACCGTCAGAACTGGTCAGAACGGCTTGCGCTGGGCTCTGTTGATAAAAGGCAGCACGGCTGTGTGGTTATTCATAGCGTTTCCGTTGGCGAGACGTTAGCGGCGAAACGGTTAATTGAGCAGCTTTTGCGTCAGGAACCAGGCCAAAAAATACTTATTACCTGTATGACGCCAACGGCTCGGGAACTTATCCAGCAGCATTTTGGCGAGTTTGTCAGTTGTCACTATTGGCCGATAGACACGCCGGGTGCCGCAAAGCGTTTTGTTCATATGTTTAAACCTAAAGCCGTGTGGGTTATGGAAACCGAGCTTTGGCCGCAAATGTTGAACCAGCTTGCCAGAAATAATATTCCTGTCGCGTTGTTAAACGCACGACTATCGGCTCGTTCAGCTGCAGGTTATCGGCGTTTTCATTGGTTGATGAATACAGTCTGGAAACAGCTGACACTGGTTTCTGTTCAAAATAAAGAAACCGCGCGACGAATGAAGGTACTGGGCGTTCCCGGTGGCGTGCTCTTCGTGGACGGAAACCTTAAGTACGACATTGAGCTCTCTGAGAATGACATCAAAAAAGCATTGGCGTGGCAGCAAAGCTGTGTATCGCGACGGGTCTGGTTAGCCAGTAGTAGCCATCCAGGCGAGCATGAGGTGCTGTTAGAGGCACATAAACTGATTCAACAGGACTTACCTGATTCCTGTCTTATCATTGCACCGCGACACCCTGAGCAATTTGAGGTGGTAGCGCAAATGATACAGGAATCCGGGCTTAAGCTTGCCCGTAGAACCGAAAATAATACGGTACCTGAAGATTGTGATGTCTTTCTTGCTGACAGCATGGGGGAAATGATGCTTTGGGGGCAATTAGCCTCGGTGAGTTTTGTCGGCGGAAGTATTATTGAGCGAGGCGGGCACAACCCCCTTGAAGTTATCGCTGCTGGCTCCAATGTTATGTCGGGGCGGCACGTGTTCAATTTCCCACAAGTTTACGGTGAGCTGGCAAAAGCTGGTGCCGTGCAGTGGGTTAATAATGCCGGAGAAATTAAACAAGCTGTGGAGTTGATGCAGCAGACAGCTGTCATGAAAGCGCAACATGAAGCTGCTAAAAGCGTTTTACAAACGCACCAGGGTGCTACGTTAAGAGTATTAAGGCGGGCACTGGAATGTACTCTGACAGGAAGCGGTATGATAAAAACAGAGCAGAGTCCCCAAGGGCTTGTTCGCTACGACAGCGATATTTTTGAAACAATAGAAGATAAACATTTTACAGCCCAGTATTGGCAGCAACAGAAGTCGATTGCGGGAAACTCAACGGGGCGCGCAACAGTCTGGTTTATTCAGCAGGGTGATTTGGGACTTTTACTGCGTCATTATTATCGTGGTGGTTTAGTCGGTAAAATTAATAAAGATCGTTTTTTACGTGAACCTGCAGAAAAAAGTCGGGCTATTCATGAGTTCGATTTGCTATTGAAGCTGCGGGAAATTGGCTTGCCCGTTCCGCGCCCGGTAGCGGCTCGTATGGAAAAGACAGCGGTTTTCAGTTACAAAGCAGACATTCTGGTAGAAGTTATTCCGGGAGCTGTCGATGTTTTTCGTTTACTTCGTGAAAAGAAACTCTCTGCAGAGTTATGGCAAAAGCTGGGAAGTGTTATTAAAGAGCTACACGATACCGGTGTCTACCATTCAGATTTAAATTGTCACAACCTTATGCTGGATGACAAAGATAAAGCCTGGATTGTCGATTTTGATAAATGCGATTTTCGAGAAAGCGGGGACTGGAAGGAAGCGAATATTCAGCGTTTGCTGCGCTCCTTACGCAAAGAAAAAGAAAAGAATGAGACTTTTTACTGGAAGGAGTCTCGTGACTGGCCAGAGTTATTAACGGGTTATCGCCGTTAAGCTTTAGACCATAAAAAAAGCCCCGGTCACTGAGTGAGCGGGGCTTTTTTATGCGCTAAGCACTGAATTAGTCGCGAACCTGACCGTTACCGGTCACCACGAATTTCTCAGTTGTTAGTGCTTCAAGACCCATTGGTCCGTATGCGTGCAGCTTACTGGTGGAGATACCAATTTCAGCACCTAAACCTAACTGACCGCCATCAGAGAAGCGAGAAGAGACATTTGCCATGGTAACGGCTGAGTCTACTTCACGAATGAAACGCTTAGCCGTTTCATCGTTTTCAGTGATAATAACTTCAGTATGACCGCTACCAAACTCCTGAATATGCTCAATAGCACCTTCGTAGTTGTCGACGGTGCGAACCGCAATCTCAAGAGCCAGGTATTCTTCACCAAAAGCGTCGTCTGCAATCTCATCAGCGCCATCAAAGTAACTTACTGAACGCTTATCGGCGTGAATGGTTACGTCTTTTTCAGCCAGAGCCTTAGCAGCCATAGGCAAGAACTTATCAGCAACGTCCTGATGAACCAGTAAACCTTCGAGCGCATTACAAACGCCGGTACGCTGAGTTTTACCATTAAGCAAAATGGCCAGAGCTTTATCAAGGTCCGCGTCTTTATCCACATACAGGTGACAAACACCTTTATAATGTTGAATGACTGGGATTTTACTGGTGTCGCTAACGAAGTGAATCAAGCCTTCACCGCCGCGAGGAATAACCAGATCGATATAGTCTTTCTGTTGCAGAAGTTCGGTCATCAGTTCGCGGTCAGGTGTTGGCACCACAGTGATAACGTCCTTAGGCAGATTGCTGGCTTCTAATGCTTCGTGCAAGGCTTCAGCAATGGCTTTGCTGCTTTCGATAGCTTCACGGCCACAGCGCAAGATAACGGCATTACCTGACTTAAAGCACAGGGCTCCAGCGTCAGCTGTGACATTCGGACGTGCTTCGTAAATCATGCAGATAACGCCTAGAGGAATGCGCATTTTCTCGATTTTCATTCCATTAGGACGCTCATCCAGAACGTAGCTGTCGCCTACAGGATCTTTTAACGCAATGATCTCTTCAATGGCAGAGGCCATACCCTCGACACGCTCAGGTGTCAATTCCAGGCGATCCATCATCGCATCGCTCAGACCTTTCTCTTTCCCGGTAGCCAGGTCTTTTTTATTGACTTCAATAATTTTGTCCTGGCGTGCGCGAATTGCGTCTGCCATCTTCTGCAGTACGCTGTTTTTGTCTGCTTCAGATAAGGTTGCTACAGCGCGTGCCGCTTTTGCAGCGCGTTGTGAAATTTCTTTTGCTAATTGCTGGCTCATGCGTCCTCCAAAATCATTAGATCGTCACGGTGAATGACTTCTGTAATTGGGCTATAGCCAAACTTTTCAGCTATATCTTCCGTTTGCTGCCCTTTAATGTGCATCAGTTCATGTGCGCTGTACTGACAAATACCTTTTGCGATAGCGTCAGTATCGTTGGCGCTGCGAACCAGCACGGCGTCACCGCGATCAAAGTCACCTTGTACATCAACAATGCCTGAACTGAGTAGTGAGGCACCGTTCTCAATTAATGCTTTCTCTGCACCTTCATCAACCAATATTTCGCCCTGGGCGACCAGAGTATGTCTTAACCAATGCTTTTTGTTGCTAATTGGATCAGATTGACGACGGAATAATGTGCCGGGGATATCCCCCTGTAGTAACGATTCAAAAGTCTCACCTTTACGACCGTTAACTATGTAAGTATCGATACCGTGTGAAGTGGCTTTTTCTGCAGCCTCAACTTTTGTGCGCATTCCCCCGGTGCCAACAGAACTCACTGAACCACCGGCTAGTGAATAAATGCTTTCGTCAATTTGTTCAACCACCGGTATCTTTTTCGCGTCTGGATTCAGGTTCGGATCTGAGTCATACAGACCGTCGATATCGGAACAAATAAATAGAGCGTCGGCGTCAACCAAAGTCGCGATCATAGCCGACAAGTTATCGTTATCACCGACTTTCATTTCGTCGGTCGCAAGAGCATCGTTCTCATTTACTACGGGTAAAATGTCGTGCTCTAACAATCTATTCAGGGTGTTTTTAATGCTGACGTAGCGAGCTCGGTCGCGTAGGTCGCTGTGGGTCATTAGCAACTGGGCGCAGGGGGAATCGAAAAAGCGTGACCAGTAACCCATCATTTCATTTTGACCGACTGCAGACATTGCTTTACGCACGGCAACCGGTACTTTTTTGTGTTCAAAGTTAAAATGTTTGCGGCCGGCAGCAACGCTGCCTGACGAGACCAGGACAACTTCCTGTCCGCGTTCTCGACACTCGTTAATAAAGCGAGCTATGGGTAATAGGTATTTGGTGCTAACCCCAGTTTCATCTGGCGCGATGAGCGCACTCCCCACTTTCAGTACGGCTCTTCGCCAGGATGGCGCTTTCATAGAGACTCCCTTTTGTTGAATTCGTTAGTAGTCTAACAGATTGGCTGTCTAAGCTCCAGTGAGGCTCATAAGCCATACCTATTGTCAATATATTAGACAATAATTTAGATTTACAAGAAAAAAAGAGTTGTGGCTGGAAACTTTCTAACTTAAAGAGTTAATTTTCCGGCGGAGTATAGCCCTCAATTTCAGGGTTTTCTCCCTCGAATAAGAAAGCGGTCATTTGTTTTTCAAGAAACTCACGATCGGTAGGATCCATCATGTTTAACCGTCTTTCGTTTATCAGCATGGTTTGTTTCTTTTGCCACTCTCCCCAGGCTTCTTTTGATATGTGGTTAAAAATACGCTCACCTAACTCGCCTGGATAAAGCTGAAAATCGAGGCCTTCGGCTTCTTTTTGAAAATGCTCACAAAATACAGTACCGCTCATGCTGTTTTCACCTATTTAGTCATTAACTGCTCCATCAGTTTAACGGTTGGTGCTGCAAAGCCCAAGTCTTGATTAGTATTCGCTTTGACCCACAGGTTTTTTGCTTCGTTAAGCGAAGTCTCAGAGGGAGCAACGTCAATTAGCAGAGGCTTACAGTCCAGGTGGAAGTGGCTAAAGGTATGACGAAAAGGAGTCAGTTGGTGTCTTGCCAGCTCAGTGACGCCGTATTGTTGAGCTAAGGAAGGGATGTCCGTTTCCTCGTCGCATTGCGGAAAGCACCAAAGGCCGCCCCAAATGCCGGACTGAGGACGCTTTTCTAGCAAGAACTGCTGGTTATGCCGAAAAAGCAGCATATGTGTTGCTTTTACTGGTTTAATCTTTTTCGGCTTCTTTCCCGGGTATTGTGCTATTGTCTCCGTTGCCTTTGCAACACAGGTGCTATTGACAGGACATTGCTCGCAAAGCGGTTTACTGCGAGTACAAATCATTGCACCGATATCCATCATTGCCTGATTGTATGCGCCGGAGCCTTGTTTCGGAGTCAATTGTTCACTCAGTTGCCACAGTTGCTTTAAAACATCTGACTTACCAGGCCAGCCAGAGACAGCAAAATGACGTGCTAATACACGCTTGACGTTGCCATCCAGAATAGGTGCGTATTTACCGTGCCCAAGAGAGCGAATTGCGCCGGCTGTTGAGCGACCAACCCCGGGTAATTGTTCGAGTTCATGAACTTTTTTTGGAAATTCGCCGTTATATTGAGTGCAAACAAGTTTTGCAGTTTTATGAAGGTTTCGGGCTCTTGCGTAATAGCCTAATCCAGTCCATAAATTCAATACTTTGTCTTGTGGAGCTGAGGAGAGTTTCTGAACCGTAGGAAAGGTTTCCATAAAACGTTCGAAGTACGGAATAACGGTAGTAACCTGGGTTTGTTGCAGCATAATTTCTGACACCCAGACGCGATAGGGCGTGACGTTTTTCTGCCATGGCAGATGCTTGCGTCCGTATTGCTGAAACCAATTGAGAACCTGTGAGCTGAATGTCTGAGTCAACTGTAAATCTCTGCAAATAAAAGTGACTTAATTGAAAAATGTACTACTATTTATGACATATACAGTGTCTCATATTCCGAGCATGATTGTTATTGCAATTAAAAGGAGCTTTGCAATGAAAACCTTAAATTTAATCACTATATCTTTGCTAACCGCGGGGTTAACCGCTCCAGTTTTTGCACAGCAGACTGAGGTTGAGCAAAACGACTTTTATCTGGGCGCGCGCCTGGGTGCGTTTTCTGCCGACGACGATCGCGTTGCGGTAAAAAATGGGCAAGTATTTTCTGTTGATGACGGTTTCAAAACCATTACTTCAGGTGTTGAAGCCGGCATGATGTTTACCGAAGCATGGGAAGCCCGTGTTTATTATGACTATATGGAAGCCGACCTGGTTGGCGCAAGCGATGCATACGGTGACAGCTACGGTGTTGATGCGTTATACCACTTCAACAACAACTTTTATGCTGGTTTAGGTTTGAACAACACCGAAATTGGTGATGTTACAGATGTTGCTGCGCGAGTCACTCTTGGGCATCGCAGCTTTATTACCGATAATCTGGCATGGCGTGTTGAAGGTGGTGCTCAGCGTGGCTGGGAAGAAGACTACACGGAAATGTTCGCAAACGTTGGTTTGCAATGGTTCTTTGGCGGTCGTGACACGAGCCCTGAACCAAAAGCACGTCCAGAGCCACGTCCTGAACCTCAAAAAGCGGCACCTGAACCTAAATCTGTAGATTCTGATGGTGACGGCGTTGTTGATTCAAAAGACAAATGTGCCAATACACCTAAAAATTATTCAGTAGATGAGACCGGCTGTATTCTTTATGAAAACGAGACTATTACCGAAGAGTTGCTGGTAGAGTTTGACTTAAACTCGTCTAGCATTCGCAGCGGTGAACGGTCAGATATCAAAGATATGGCAGAGTTCATGAAAGAGCATCCACAGTTAGATATCACTATTCACGGACACACGGATAGCACGGGCGAAGCGAAATATAACCAGTGGTTGTCTGAACGTCGTGCAGAAGCTGTTGCCACTGCACTTGTTAAACAACATGGTATTGAGAAAAGCCGCGTTGACTTTAAAGGTCACGGCGAATCTCAACCAAAAGTTCGTGAAAACAGTGCTGCTGACAGACAGGAAAACCGTCGCATAGAAGCAACATTGAAAGTCGTAAACCGGGTGCCTAAAACTCGTTAATACTGATTGTATTGATTGCTTGAAATAGCGATAATGGTTCTACTCTAAACAGGCCTGATTTTTCAGGCCTGTTTTTTTGGTATTAGCTAAGTCATTAATTTTCAGGAAAGTCATGAGCCATTTTAAAACTGCCGAAGAAGCCGCCGCTGCCGGAAAATATGTGAGAACAGTGCGGAGCTTTGTGAAAAGAGAAGGAAGACTGACAAAAGGGCAGGCTGCTGCAATTGAACGTCTTTGGCCTTCAGTAGGCTTAGCTCTGGAGAATGGCCGGTTGAATTTAGTTGAGGTGTTTGGCCGGCAAGCGCCGGTAACTCTGGAGATTGGTTTTGGCATGGGGCATTCATTGGTCGAAATGGCCGCTAATGCTCCTGAACGAGACTTTATTGGTATAGAAGTTCATGAGCCGGGTGTAGGCGCATGTCTTATGGCTGTAGAGGATGCAGGGGTGAAAAACCTCCGGGTGTGTCATGAAGATGCGGTCGAAGTATTAAAACAATGCATTCCGGATAACAGTCTGAACTGCGTTCAAATTTTCTTTCCGGACCCCTGGCACAAGAAGCGCCACCATAAACGGCGCATCGTACAGCCCGAGTTTGTGCAATTATTAATTCAGAAAATTGAGACTGGCGGAGTCATTCATCTGGCAACAGACTGGGAAAACTATGCAGAGCATATGCTGGAAGTTTTGAGTGACGAACCCCGGTTAATGAATTTGTCGTCTTCAGGTGATTACGTACCACGTCCTGACAGCCGACCCAAAACCAAGTTTGAACGCCGTGGCGAAGGAAAAGGTCATGGTGTTTGGGACCTTCAGTTTAAAATAAACTAATCTGCCACGCTTCTGGGTTAATCCAGAAGCGTATCCAGAACCGAGTTTAAGAATCGGTGGCCGCGTTGAGTCAGTTGCCAGTTACGCCCGTCTTCTGCTACAAGCTCCAGAGTTTTCGCTTTCGCTAACTGCTTTGAGGCTAGCTCTGCAGAAAGAGCTGTGGTTTGTTCAAAGTTATTTTTACTAACCGGCTCCAGTAGGCGGAATTGGTTCATGAAAAACTCAAACAAGCGGTCATCTACTGCGACTTCTTTTAATTGATAACGCAGAGGCTTGGTTAAATCTAAATAGCCTTTGGGGTGCTTCACTTTTTCGCAACGCAGGATTTTATTTTGCGGAGGCAGAGTGACTTTGCTGTGGGCTCCGCAGCCAATACCTAAATAGTCGCCATATTGCCAGTAGTTACGGTTATGCCTGCTCTGATGGCCCGGTTTAGCGTAAGCGCTCACTTCGTACTGAGAATAACCTGCTGCTTCCAGAAGTTTATGACCCTGCTGATAAATTTCCCACAGTGTGTCGTCGTCCGGTAGTTCCGGAGGTTGGCTTGCGAATAGCGTGTTAGGCTCAATAGTTAATTGGTACCAGGAAATATGCGGCGGGTTCAGGGCAATGACCTGGCGTAGGTCGTCTAATGCCATTTCTACAGTCTGATCCGGTAAGCCATGCATAAGATCGAGATTAAAACTGGATAGCGGTAATTCACTTGCGTGAGTGGCTGCATCTTTTGCCTGCTGCGGATTGTGAATACGCCCCAGGCGTTGTAACTGGTGCTCCTGTAAGCTCTGAACACCAATAGACAACCGGTTGATGCCTGCGGCAACGAAAGCAGAGAATTTTTCGGTTTCAAAGGTTCCCGGGTTCGCTTCCATGGTCACCTCACAGTCGGAACTTAATGTCACTATTGAACGGACACCATCCATTAACTGCTGTATTGCTTTTGCGGATAATACACTCGGCGTGCCCCCGCCGATAAATATTGACTGAATTTCCCGATTCTGAACCCAGTCAAAGTCGGCTCGTAGGTCTTCTAAAAGACGCCCGACATAGCTTGCTTCGGGCACATCGCCGGTCAGTTTATGAGAATTAAAATCACAATAAGGGCACTTCTGAATACACCATGGAATGTGTATGTACAGAGACAGCGGTGGAAGCGTCAGAGGAGAAGTCATTCAGCCAATTGCTCCAGTAGTAGCTTTAACGCTTGTCCGCGGTGGCTGAGCCCTTGTTTTTCTGTTTTGCTTAATTGCGCTGCGGAACAGTTTTTTTCTTTAACCCAGAACACGGGGTCGTAACCGAAGCCTTCTTCACCAACCGGATGAGTTAATATGTGTCCGTCCCAGCGGCCCTGGCAGATGATTGGTGTCGGATCTTCTGCGCTTTGCATATAAACCAATACGCAATAAAAACTGGCCTGCCGCTGGTGCTCTTCAGTGCCCTCTAAAGCCTGTAATAATTTATTGATATTATCGGAGTCTGTCGCATTGGGACCAGCATAACGAGCAGAATAAACACCCGGAACGCCATTTAAAGCCTTAACGGCCAGACCTGAATCATCAGCAATAGCAGGTAACCCCGTTTGCCGGCAAGCGTGACGAGCTTTTATAATGGCATTTTCAACAAAAGTGGTGCCGGTTTCATCAGCCTCAGCGAAGTCCCACTCTGACTGCGGGCGAACTTGCCAGTCGGCGGTGGCATGTGTCTGACTTAACATGTGACGCAACTCGGCAACTTTTCCTGCGTTGCCGGTAGCCAGCACTAAGGTTTTTTGTGACGTCATAAGCGAACCTGTACCCTAATTATCAAGAGGCACAGGATAAAGGGTTTTAACGGGATTTGAAATCTAACATTAGCCTCTAAGTGAAACCTGCTATGATGAACAAGCAGAGACAAAGATAAGGAGATTCTATTTGGATTCGGCTAACACCTTGATTTTATTGTGTGGCTTGCTGCTGGTTGTCAGCATTTTAGCCGCTGTAGCATCCAACCGGCTGGGTGCACCTGTACTGCTGACCTTTTTGTTAATTGGAATGCTTGCGGGTGAGCAAGGTGTATTAGGCGTCGAGTTTAATAATCCGGATATTGCATTTTTTATTGGCTCTGCGGCTCTGGTTATTATTTTGTTTGACGGGGGGATGCGCACACACCCTGAGCGCTTTCGGGTAGCGCTCTGGCCGGCTATTAGCCTGGCAACCATAGGTGTCGCATTAACCTGTACTATGGTGGCTTCTGCAGCGGTGTATTGGTTTGGTTTACCCTGGCCTGCGGCTTTACTAATGGGAGCGATACTCAGTTCAACAGATGCCGCGGCGGTGTTTGGCATATTTCAGTCCCGCGGGTTGCAAATTAAAGAGCGGGTCGCATCTACCCTTGAGATAGAGTCGGGCAGTAACGACCCCATGGCCGTTATTCTAACTTTAACCATGACCGGTGCTGTAGCCAGCGGCAGCTTTCCCGACTGGTATTGGGTAGGCCTGGACATTGTTTGGCAGCTAATTGGCGGCCTCACCATAGGTTGGTTAGGTGGTCGGTTATTCATTATTGCGGCACGTAAGTTGCCTCTTAGTTTCAGCTTCTTTCCATTGCTGGCGGTAGCCTGCGCTATTTCCATTTATGCGCTAACAGCAAAACTCCATGCCAGTGGGTTTCTGGCGGTTTATTTAATGGGCTTTGTTATTGGTAATGCGAGGCTGCCTCAACTAGTACATATATTGCAAGTGCAGGATGGGCTCGCCTGGCTAAGTCAGATAGCCATGTTCCTTATTCTGGGGTTATTGGTTGTTCCTTCTCACTTAGTGGCTAACGCGCCGGTAGCCATTGGTATTGCCTTTACTTTAATTTTTATTGCCCGCCCGTTAGCTGTGGTTATTAGCTTATTGCCGTTTAGCTTTCCCTGGCGTGAACAAGTGTTTATTAGCTGGGTAGGCTTACGGGGTGCGGTTCCTATTATACTGGCGTTATTCCCCTGGTTGAGTGGCGTACCTGATCAAGAATTGTATTTTGATATCGCCTTTGTGGTAGTGATGATTTCACTCATTATTCAGGGGTGGAGCATTGCACCGGTAGCGCGTTGGTTAGGGCTTGAGGTGCCGCTAAAAGCTAGGCCTCAGCAGCGTATGCCACTATCATCGGTGCCCAGTAAAGAGGCGCTGGAGGTGTGGTTATACCGCATCGATAAACACTCGCCGGCTTGTGACCATACCTGGAAGGAACTAAAACTGACGGCGCCGGCTACTTTCGTGGGGTTAATTCGCGACGGAGAATGGTTGCAGCCAGAAACCCAGCCCATGGTGGAGGAGGGTGATGGCCTACTGGTTGCTGCGACGGTAAACGATATTGATGAGGTGAGCAGAATTTTAGCGTCAGGCGGTAAGGGCTTAAAAGTATCCGAGAAAGACTTCTTTGGTGACTTTACTTTGCGTGGCGATCTGACGTTGGCCGATGTCGGTAGCTTTTATCCTCTGGGTAATCTGGACGATGCTCTGCTGAGTACGACAATCGCTGATTACTTCTCGCAGAAATTCCATCGCCGCGTTGTTATTGGTGACAATATACGTTTGGGCGATGTCATTCTGACGGTAAGAAAAATCAGCGATAAAGGTGATATTCAGTCGATAGGCGTTAAGCCGGTTCAAAGCTAGTCGTTCAACCAGAACTCCTGGTTAAATTTAAACTGATGTTCACCAACCTGAATGGTAAAACGCAGGGTTTCGGCATTAGAGTGCTTAAACTGAGCCAGGTAATAACTGGCATCACCTTCAGTCACCTGTTGAAAATCGAGCTCCTGTATTTGTCCCAGCGGATTCACCACTTGTCCGGTTACCTCGGGTGTTTGCGCTTTTTGAGTCTTTTTATCCAATACCGCAATATTGAGAACGCCTTTTGATGCGCTGCGAGTTAAGTCGTATTGCGTCGCAATAGAAGGAGATAAAGAGGTGGAGTTAAAAGCGCTGTAGTGAACATCCCAGTCGCCCAGGGACTCTTTCTGTTCAGCCATAACAATGCCTGAAAATATTAAAGAAACGACCATTACTGTTTTAACAAAGAATGCTTTACTCATCACTTTTCCTCCACCAGTAGTATTAAACACCAATCAATATACGCAAAAACTGCAGTGCAATAATGACAACCAGTACCGATAAATCTAATCCTCCTATTGGAGGAAGAATTTTACGTACAGGCGCTAATAGCGGCTCTGTGATTTGGTGCAGCATGGCTTCTACCGGGTTGTACCCTTGTGAGAACCAGCTGAGTATTGCCCTAATAACCAGTACCCAGAACAACATTGACAGCAAACTGCTTACAGCCGTTAATACTCCCTGAATGACAATAACCAACGGACTAACAGCTAAGTCATTTAGCCAAACCAGGGCGGCGACTTTTAACATACCTAATGCCAAAGCAAAAATTAAGCTGGCTGTATCCAGCTTGCCCAGCATTGGCATAAAGCTGCGCAGCGGACCCACTACAGGCTGGGTTGCCTTATAAACAAACTGGCTGACCGGGTTATAAAAGTCAGCTTGAGTTAACTGCATCCAGAGTCGCAAAAGTACGATGACCAAATACAGGTCAATTATGGTTGCGACTAAAAATGTAAGGGCGTTATTCATAGTGACTCCTAAAAGAGTTTCGCCATTTCCTGATTACGGTTAACTGCGGCTTTTACGGCTTTTTCCGAAATGCCGTGTAAGTCAGAGTCTTGATATGCTTCAACACCCTTAGCCGTAGAGCCGCCTTTACTGGTGACTTGCTTGCGCAAATCCTCCAATGATAACTCACTTTCTTTAGCCATTTGTGCAGCGCCTAAACAGGTTTGCTGAACCATGGCGCGGGCTTTCTCGGCATCAAAACCAAGCTCGGTGGCAGCTTTTGCCAGGCTGTCCATAAACTCGAAAAAGTAAGCTGGCCCACTGCCTGCTACGGCGCCAAGAATATCGAGTTGATCTTCGTCACTAACCCAGAGTGTTTCACCTACGCCATTAAAGGCTTCGGTTACAAAGTTTTTATCCGCTTCGTCTACAGAGTTGTCCGTAACTAAACCAGACATGCCCTGACCTATCAGTGACGGCGTATTTGGCATAACACGGATAATACGGATGTTTTCCCCTAAATACTCGCGATATTTAGGAATACGAATACCAGCAGCAATAGTGATGATGAGCTTGTCAGTTAAGTTGTGAACGTTTTCACGTAAGTGAGCGCAAACTTCTGCCATTAACTGAGGCTTAACCGACAGTACGATAGCGTCCGCGTTCTTCACCACTTCCAGATTATCGTTGCTGGTATTCACACCCAGATCCGACTTCATTTTTTCTAATTTGGCATCACTTGGGTTACTGACCCAGACTTTGTCAGCGGGATAACCGCTTTTGCACATACCGCCGACAATGCTTTGTGTCATGTTTCCTGCGCCAATAAAGGCAATATTCCGAATGTCGTTCATTAGGACTCCCGTTCTCCAAAAATTGCTGTTCCAATACGTACCATGTTAGCACCCTCAAGTACCGCTTGTCGCATATCACCCGACATCCCCATGGATAAGGTATCAATTTGCTCGCCATAAGTTTGTTGCAACTTTTGGTAGAGCTTATACATGTGTTGAAAACTTTCTTTCCGTTCGTCTTCTGCTGTCCCGGCTTTAAGAATAGTCATTAAACCGCGTAACTTGAGTTTAGGGCAATTCATAACGTATTCCGCTAAAGCATCAACCTGCTCGGGAGCTAACCCCGATTTGTTGTCGTCATCATCAATATTAACCTGCAATAACAGGTTGAGCTGCTGCGAATCGTCGGGGCGCTGCTCATTGAGACGACGAGCGATTTTTTCCCGCTCTACGCTCTGTACCCAGTCAAAGTGCTGAGCTATGTCTTTGGTTTTGTTCGACTGAACCGGGCCAATAAAATGCCACTGCACCGGCTCGGTAGTTTGTTCTTTTAGCTGAGTAATTTTATCAACGGCTTCCTGAACATAGTTTTCGCCGAAATGCATTTGGCCGGCGGCAATAGCGGCTTTTATTGCTTCCAAAGAGTGCTTTTTACTCACCGCCAACAATCTTATTGACTGCGGGTGTGGCGATTCTTCAGATAAAATCTGCAATTGCTGACGTATTTCCGCGAGATTATTTGTTATCTTTTCTGCTACCTTAGTTGTCATTGCCACCGTCATCTCACTTATTCAGGGATTAGATATATGAATGTTAACGAATTACTGGCCTTTAGTGTGAAACAAAATGCCTCGGACTTACATTTGTCCTCCGGCAGTGTCCCTATGATTAGAGTGGATGGGGACATTCGTCCGCTAAATCAACCCGAACACCAGCCGGATGAGCTGAAAGACATGTTGTTTGAGGTGATGACCAAAGGCCAGTGGCAGGAGTTTGAAGAAAAGTTCGAGTGTGATTTTTCATTTGAAATTGAAGGCGTTGCGCGTTTCCGCGCCAACGTTTTCACGCAGCGTAAAGGCATCGCAGCGGCTTTTCGCATGATACCTGCCGAAGTCACCACTTTAGATCAACTGGATGCCCCGGAAATATTTAAGGACATTGTCAGTGCCAACCGGGGATTAGTGTTGGTAACCGGACCGACCGGCTCGGGTAAATCAACCACATTGGCCGCCATGGTTAATTATTTAAACCAGACCCGGGCGCTGCATATTTTGACTATAGAAGACCCTATTGAATTTGTGCACGATAACCAGAAAAGCCTGGTCAGCCAGCGTGAAGTTCATCGGGATACTCGCAGTTTCAGTGCGGCTCTGCGTTCAGCACTGCGTGAAGACCCTGATGTGATTCTGGTGGGTGAAATGCGCGATTTAGAAACCATTCGTTTGGCCATGACGGCAGCTGAAACCGGGCATTTGGTTTTAGGTACTTTGCATACAACCTCTGCACCAAAAACCATTGACCGTATTATTGATGTGTTCCCGGGGGATGATAAACCGATGATCCGTTCCATGCTGTCGGAATCTTTGCGTGCGGTTATCTCGCAGAGCCTGCTGAAACGAGTGGGTGGCGGTCGTGTCGCCGCACATGAAATTATGCTGTCGTCGCCCGCGATTAAGAACTTGATTCGGGAAGACAAAGTGGCGCAAATGTACTCTTCTATTCAAACCGGAGCTGAGCGGGGTATGCAAACATTAGATCAGGCACTCAAGAAATTACTGGCCCGTGGCGATATAGAAGCAGAAGAGGCGCGCCGCTGTGCGGTGACTAAAGAGGATTTCTAATGCTAATACGGAGCGTTTGGCTGCTTCTGCTGTTGGCTGTGGCGTTTAGCGCATCTGCCCAGCAGACAACACGAGTGGCTTTTGGCTGTTGCATTGACCATACCAAGCGACAGGAAGTCTGGGATGCCATTAATCATGCGCAGCCTGAAGTGTTTGTGTTCCTGGGCGATACTATCGATGAGAACGCCGGTGACATGGATGACTTACTGGATGCTTATGAGGTGTTCAACCGTTACAGGGGGCCTCGGGTTCTAAGGCGCAACTCTGCGGTGATGTCGGTCTGGAACCGCAACGATTACAGTCTGGATGGCAAGAGCGGAAAAGATAACCCCAATCGTTATGCCGTTCGCAACCACTTTCTGACTTTCTGGCGTGAGCCGGCAACCTCGGAACGGTTGTTCCAAAAGCACGGTATCGCTAAGAGCGTAATTTTTGGGAACGAATCGCAACGCGTGCAGGTGATTGTTCTGGACGGCCGCTGGAACCGCGACCCATTGAGTCAGGTGGGTTGGGTAGAGCGTCAGACTCGTCGGTTTAATGCTGACTTAGGTCCTTATCAGTCGAACAACACTGGCGATTTGCTGGGTGATGAACAGTGGCAGTGGCTTGCGGAGCAATTACAACAGCCTGCCGAAGTCCGCATTATTATGAGCGCAACACCGGTAATAGCTCCTGCTAACGGCTATGACAGCTGGGCACTTTACCAGCGTGAACAGAAACGTTTAAAAGAGCTGCTGACTGAACTGAAGCCTTCTGGGTTACTCTTGGCCAGTGGTGACAGACTGTTCGGTGAGTTTGCTAAGTCAGATGAATTTCTGCCTTATCCACTGTGGCAGGTGACGCCGGGGACTATTAATTTTGACGGTGAAACGCCTTACTCATCTGTTTATCGCGACGGTGAGGCCTATGCCGAAAGCCGTTATGGTCAAATTGAAATTATTTGGAAAGAGCAGCCGGAACTGGAGCTAACACTCCGTGATGTTGACGGCCGGCCGCTCGAGACTCGTCTCATTAACCTCAGTCAGTTACAACCAGACTAGGCGGTTTGCGGTGTTTTGTCGCTTGCTCATAGGCAAACGCCGCTTCTATAAGGGTTGCCTCAGAGCGTGCAGCACCAAAGAAGCTGATACCTACCGGCAGGGCGGGTTCGCCTCCAATTTGAATATAACCCATAGGCACTGATATGTGCGGGTACCCGGCAACCGCCGCAGGTGAACTGGCCGATCCTGAGTAGTTGTCACCAAGTACGTGATCAATTTTCCAGGCAGGGCTTGTCGTCGGGGCTATTAGTAGGTCGATATTGTTCTCCTGAAGCATGGCATCGATGCCTTCTTTGCCCGCCAGTTTTTTACTTTTGGCCAACGCTTTTTGGTAAGCGGCTTCGTCATCCTGAGCCTCTGCCATTTCAAAAAGCTCCTGACCAAAGAGTGACAATTCCTGCTTAGATAGTTCTTTATTTGCCGCTATCATGTCACCTAAATTGTCATAAGACAGATTCGTACTGCTCAGATAAGCCGCCATATCCTGTTTAAACTCATACAGCAGCACGGTAAATTCATCACCGCCATATTCACCGTAGGTTGCCATTTCTACGTCAACGATCTCAGCTCCCTGAGCTTTCAAAATCGAAAGTTGTCGTTCGAACTGTTGGTCGAGTAATTCGTTATAACCCATTAAGTTGCGAACCACACCAATACGCTTGCCTTTGAGTCCGTCTGTTTTTAAATGCGAGGCAAAATTCGTCTCAGTACGATAGCCCGCGGGGTCATCTGGATCGTAAGCTTGCATCGCATCCAGCATTAAGGTGGCTCCTGCTACGCTGCGGGCCATTGGGCCTGCGGTATCCTGGCTATGAGAAATAGGAATAATGCCGTCACGACTGATAAGACCCAGCGTAGGCTTGATGGTAACAATGCCATTAACCGCGGCCGGACAGGTTAGCGAGCCGTCGGTTTCGGTACCTACCGCAAGTGCGACTAAATCGGCGGCAACGGCGGTGGCGGAACCTGCACTGGAGCCACAAGTGGAGCGAGTTGTGTCGTACGGATTGACCGCCTGGCCGCCAATAGCACTCCAGCCCGAGCTTGAGCGGGTAGAGCGAAAATTCGCCCACTCACTTAAGTTGGCTTTGCCTAGAATAATGGCGCCGGCATCACGTAACTGTTCTACAAGAAAGGCATCATCTTCCGGGTAGTTTTCTGCGAATAATAATGACCCCCCGGTATTCGCCATGCCGTCGGCGGTATCAATGTTGTCTTTTAAAATAACAGGAATACCGTGTAATGGACCGCGAATCTCGCCTTGTTCGCGCTCGGCATCAAGCCGTCTGGCATCTGTCAGAGCATTCCCGTTGACGCTGTTTACTGCTCGTAAGTTCGCACCCTGACGATTATGGGTATTAATGCGTTGCAGGTAATATTGTGTGAGTTGTTCGGCGCTTAAATCACCATTGGTCATGGCGTTTTGCAACTTAATAACAGAGGCGTCCTGCCAGGAAAACTTGTCTTGCTCCGTCGGCTGTGTCTGACAGGCCGATAAGGTCAGAATAAATAGAAATGCAACGAGTTGTCTCATGCCAAAGCCTTTGTTGTTTTTATGTTTTTCATAAAGTGGCATAACTTTTCCTGTAAGGCGAGTCATGTGAATAAAAATCAGGTAAAATAGCGTCAATTGTCGATAAAGAGTGGAAATTGGTTAGCACTATGCGGGTATTGGGTATTGAAACGTCTTGTGACGAAACGGGTGTTGCGGTGTACGACACCGAAAAAGGCTTATTAGCCCACCAGTTGTACTCGCAGGTGAAACTGCATGCCGACTATGGCGGCGTAGTACCTGAGCTGGCATCGCGTGACCATGTGCGTAAAACCTTACCGCTGATTAAAGCAGCGCTTAAAGAAGCCGGTATCACTCATCAGCAGCTGGACGGCATTGCCTATACCATGGGGCCTGGGTTAGTTGGCGCTTTACTCGTGGGTGCCTGCATCGGCCGCAGTCTGGCCTTTGGCTGGAATTTGCCGGCAGTGGGTGTTCACCATATGGAAGGGCATTTGCTGGCGCCTATGCTGGAAGAGAACCAACCCGAATTCCCGTTCGTTGCTTTACTAGTGTCTGGTGGTCACACTCAATTGGTGCAGGTAAAAGGAATAGGCGATTACCATTTACTGGGTGAATCAGTGGACGACGCGGCAGGTGAGGCTTTCGATAAAACCGCTAAGCTGATGGGGCTGGATTATCCCGGAGGACCACGATTGGCGGCTCTGGCAGAACAAGGTAACAGTGACCGATTTACTTTCCCCAGACCAATGACAGACAGGCCTGGGCTTAACTTTTCATTCAGTGGCCTGAAAACCTCTGCGGCCAACACTTTGGCTGCTAATGACAGTGATGAGCAGACCCTGGCGGATATTGCGCGGGCATTTGAAGATGCGGTGGTCGATACCCTGGTTATTAAATGTCGCCGTGCGCTAAAAGAAACCGGCTACAAGCGTTTGGTCGTTGCTGGTGGTGTCAGTGCCAATAAACATTTACGCGCCAAACTGGAAGCTTTACTGGAAAAACAAAAGGGCCAGGTGTTTTATCCCCGCACGGAGTTCTGCACCGACAACGGCGCGATGATTGCCTTAGCGGGCGCTCTGCGTTTAGAAGCAGGGGAACGTGAGTCACTTGCAGTAAAAACACACCCAAGATGGCCGATGACAGATTTAAAACCGATGGCAGTGGCTAGCGACGCCGTTTAAAGGCTTTTTCTTCGCCGGAAGACAATCGCAAAATATTGGCCTGGTGACGCCATAGTATCAATAGCGAAATCATAATAACCGGCACCGTGTATTGGGGTTTTATCCAATAGGCATAAAAGGGAGCCAGACAAACGGTTACTAGTGCCGCCAGAGACGATACTCTGCTAATACGGAAAACCAGTAACCAGGTTGCAATAAGCAGCAAAGCCATCTCCCAGGCTACCGGAAACATAGCCCCTAATGCGGTAGCAACTGCTTTGCCGCCACGAAAATGGAAGTAGAGCGGGAAAATGTGGCCAAGGCAGGCTGCAACGGCAATTAAGCCAAGGAAAAATGGTTCAATGCCTAAAAAATAAGAACCCCAGACCGGAACCATACCTTTTAAAACATCAAACCATAGAGTTAATAACGCAGGAACTTTTCCGCCAACCCGGTAAACATTGGTTGTTCCGGGGTTGCCCGAGCCTTCTTTGCGCGGGTCAGGTAAGCCCCAGAGCCGGCAGATAACCACAGCACTACTGATAGAGCCCAGAAGGTAGGCTGAAAGTATCATCAGTAAAGTAAGCGCTGTCATGGGGTACGAATCCCTCGTTTGTTAAGGTAGACTGCGATTAAAAGTCAATGCTCCTAGAATAAGCGGTTTTTTGGGCAATTACCACGGGTTAACACAAATGGAACAAGCAGATATTGATGTCGTTAGCATTGAGGGTCTAACTGTAGAGACCATCATTGGTGTCTATGATTGGGAAAAAGAAAAAAAACAGCGGTTGGTGCTGGATATTCAGATGAGCTGGGACAACCAGCGCGCGGCAACTACTGATAATATTGACGACGCTTTAGATTATGCACTGGTGAGCGAGCGGGTGTCTGGCTGGGTAGCAGAAAAGCCGCGTCAGCTAATAGAAACGGTCGCCGAAGGTGTTGCCAGCCTCATTTTAAATGAGTTCGGAGTACAGAACGTTGAAGTGCGGGTGGCTAAACCCGGAGCTGTGCCTAATGCTAAAACGGTCGCCGTAAGCGTTCGCCGAAGTGTTTTCGACAGCCCATTTGGTTAAGAGGATAAGTTGTGGCGCAAGTTTTTCTCGGAATAGGCTCTAATACGGATCGTGAAAAACACATTCGTGCGGGCTTAGAAGCAATTGCCAAAAGCTTTGACTGGCGTCAACGTTCGCGAATTTTCCGCAGTGAATCGGTTGGGTTTTCCGGCAGCGATTTTTACAACCTGGTGGTCGAGGTAGAAACTGACCTTTCTGTTACCGAAGTTCTGGCCGAGTGTAAGCGCATTGAACAGGAAAACGGACGGGTTCCGGGCAGTGCCAAGTTCAGCCCGCGAACCTTAGACATTGACGTTTTATTGTACGATGACGTTATTCGGCAGCTACAGCCGCAGTTGCCTCGTGGTGAAATTCTTGAAAATGCTTTTGTGCTCTGGCCGCTGGCTGAAATTGCCGGAAGGCGTCTGCATCCGCTTTTAAATGTAAGCTACCAGCAGTTGTGGGAGCAATACCAGCAGACCCATAAAGACTCGCCACAACAATTAGAGCCGATTAGTGACACTCATTGGCTGGAAGATTAACTCACTGCCTCAGCCAGTATTTGTTCACGCTGTTCGCGTAAAGCATCGCCCAGGGCTTTACCGGTAAAGCCTTGCTGCTGCAAAGTCTCAGCATTAAGCGCTGCTGCTTTTTTTGCCCCCGAACGTAACTTTTTATGCTGATCCGCGATACTTTGCTGTTGCGTGGATTTACTATATTCAGCTTGCCTTAACTGCAGTAACTGTTCGAGTTTTTCGGGACGACGCCAATAGTCAATTTGTTTTAGTATCGCTGCTAGCTGGACTTTTTCGGGGAGCTCCGGTGAAGTAATAAAATCCTCATGATTTCTAGCCAGTAAAGCGCAGTCACGGTAATGATTCGGAATAGCCAGTTGCCGACAGAACTGCTTCAGGTTCTCAGGAGTTGCCTGCTCTATAAACAAGCTGGCAAATCTGAGAGTCGTAGAATCGGAATAAGCTGATGTTCTTTGCAAACGCTGCAATTGTGAATCATCGGCGGTTATTCCGGGCAACACCTGAGAAAGCCCCTGTATGTCTTTAAGCAGAGTTAAAAAAACGGTTGGCGTTTGGGTTGCCAGCGACTTCTCCCATTCCCGCCAGACCCGCTCCGGGACTAAGTGACGGAGCTCCTGACTGGCTGACATTTCTTGCAGCAGTTGCAGAGTTTCCCCGGCCACGGTAAAACCTAAGTGAGCAAAACGCGCGGCAAAGCGTGCCACTCTTAATACCCGTAGCGGATCCTCGGTAAAAGCCTCAGAAACATGACGTAATTTACGGTCTTCAATGTCCTGTACGCCATTGTATGGATCGACTATCTTGCCGCTTTCGCTTTGTGCTATAGCGTTAATTGTTAAATCCCGACGCGCCAGGTCATCTTCCAAAGTGACTTCAGGAGAGGCGAAAACGTCAAAACTGGTGTGGCCCTTGCCGGATTTTCGTTCAGTGCGGGCCAGTGCGTATTCTTCGCGGGTGCTGGGGTGCAGGAATACCGGAAAATCTTTGCCGACTTGCTGAAACCCTTGTTTTAATAAATCTTCTGCACGGGAACCCACCACGACCCAGTCACGTTCGTGCACGGGTAATTTCAGAAGTTTGTCGCGTACTGCGCCGCCAACTAAGTATACGTCCACTGCTCACCTCAACTTTGTTTGGCATGATCATGTCGAATCACTGGTCGATGTGCAAGCAAGTCGTTACACTGTTGAACAAATAATAACAGCAGCATTATAGCGGACCGATATGTATCAAAACTATTTTGGTCTTCAGGCAGAGCCGTTTTCCATTGCCCCGGACCCGAATTACCTTTATCTGAGTGAGCGACACCAGGAGGCTTTGGCGCACCTTACGCAAGGACTGCAGGGCAGTGGCGGCTTTATTTTGTTAACCGGGGAAGTTGGAACAGGCAAAACTACGGTATCCAGAGCGTTACTGGAGCAGCTGCCCGAGTCAACGGAAACGGCGTTTATTCTTAACCCTATGCTGAATGAGGATGAACTGCTTGCAAGTTTGTGTGATGAATTTGGCATTCGTTATCAAAAACGCTCCGCGACCCGCAAAACACTGACCGATAAGCTCAGCCAGTTTTTTCTGAAAGCCAATGATGATGGCCGCCAGTGTGTGGTGCTTATTGATGAAGCCCAGCATCTGCGGCCTCAGGTGCTGGAGCAACTGAGGTTACTGACCAACTTAGAGACTCATGACCGTAAGTTGCTTCGGGTCATTTTAATTGGTCAGCCGGAACTACAGGATTTATTGCGCCGACAGGAACTTCGTCAACTGGCGCAGCGTATTACCGCCCGTTATCATATTTTGCCGCTGACAGAACAGGACACGCAACGCTACATTGCTTACCGCCTGCAGGTGGCCGGCGCAAACCGTCCGTTATTTAGTTCAGCTGCAGGACGAAAGGCGCATCAGTTAACTCAGGGCATTCCCCGTTTATTAAACCTTTATTGTGACCGGGCATTGCTGGCAGCTTATACGGAATCCAGTAGCGAAGTGTTGCCAAGGCATATACAGCAAGCGCATATTGAACTGAATGGCACTACCGGTAGCAGGAATCGGCAGCCACACTCGGCTTTATGGCGCTGGGCGGGGGCTTTTGTGCTTCTTGTTGCCACCGCTGTTGGCAGTTACACCCTGATTAACAATACGAAAAAACCGTTGGACGCAACGTCCAGCAGTCAGTATCAGGCCGCAAAAGAGCTGGCGAGTGTCTGGGGCTTGCCCGAACCCCCGTTAGATGCTGATTTTTGTCAGTGGGTAGAACAATATGATCTCGCCTGTCTTAAGTTAAACCAGAGCCTGCAACAACTGCGCAGCATTAACTACCCGGCATTGCTTTATAAGCGAGATAAAAGCGCCGATATAATAACCGATGGTACGGCGATAGATACTACTGGCTGGAACGGGGCTTTCCTTATTTTGTATCAACAGCCGCTGGCTGAAAACGGCGACACACACCGCCAGTGGGTTCGTGAACAGCTGGAAAAACACCTGAGTTCTGAATGGGAAAGTCAGTCATCAGTTGAACAATTTAAAGCACTGCAAAAAAGCCAGGGGCTGCGGGTAACCGGAAAGCTGGATGAAGCGACAATGGCATGGCTGGCATCACGCGCGTCTGACTTTGGGCCCCGATTGAGTAAAGAAAGCGAGTAAAGAGAGCAAATAATGTCATCCTTATTAAAAGCGTTAAAGCAGCAACAGTCGCCATTATTAAAGCAAACCTCAGTGCTTGATGCCTCGCTTATGGCTAACGATAAACACAACCGTAGCTGGAGTTGGCTACTTTGGCCTTTGGCGCTTATTCTCGGCGCAGTGCTGGGCTCTGCCGGAGCTGTTTGGCTTGGTGAAACAAACCAGTCTGAACGTCCTGAAGCGGAAGGTTTCCGGTGGGGAGAAACCGCCAGTATTGAATCGGTTGAATGGGAAGCTGAACCCGAACCCGAACCCGCTCCGGAGGAAGAACCTGAATTAATACAGAGTGCTGGTCAACAGCAATCGTCAGAATCGGAACCAGCCGGGCAAGCAGGAGCGCAGCGGCAAGCTCTGGATCTTTCGACTGTTTCGCCAGACTTATTACAGCGCTTTGAAGCGGCAGTGAATGATACCAGCACCGGTGATCATAGAACCGATACCAGTGTCATACCTTCATTAAGTGAACTTTCACGCTCGTTCCAGCGACAGGTACCAGCGTTTAGTTATGACAGCCACATGTATCGTTCCAGCGCGTCGCAGCGGTGGATTGAACTGAATGGCCAGCGACTGTACGAGGGCGATGCGTTAAGTCAGCTGACAATATTGCGAATAGAGCCACAAAAGGTGGTTTTGGTGAAAGACTCACAGGCATTCTCCCAGCCAGCATTAGAAGACTGGCAACCATAGAAATTATTGACATCCTGCTATGGGATTCATACTCTTGTGCAATAAAGTTTAAACAGGCGTTTAAATTATTAGTTTGAACGCTTCGTGATCCCTACAAGAGGTAATGATATGGCTGACTACAGAGCTCCCCGCGACGACATGGATTTTGTTCTGCATGATGTATTCCGCGTTGCTGATGACTGGCAGCAGACTCCGGAACTTGCCGACATGATGGACGTTGAAACTGCTGGCGCTATTCTTGATGAAGGCGCAAAAGTTGCAGAAAACTTGGTTGCCCCCATAGCCCGCGAAGCGGATGAAGAAGGGGTTAAGTTTAAAGACGGAGAGGTGACAACACCTAAAGGCTATAAAGAGAACTTTCGCCAGCTGGCTGAAGGTGGCTGGGTTGGTGTAACGGCAAACCCCGATTTTGGCGGCATGGGGCTGCCGAAATCTTTATCTGCTCAATACGAAGAAATGCTTTGCAGCGCGGACATCGCCTTTTCGCTTTATCCGGGCCTAACCTCCGGCGCTATCATGGCAATTAATTCGCATGGCAGTGATGAGCTGAAGAACCATTATTTACCGCGTATGGTTTCGGGTGAATGGACAGGCACCATGTGTCTGACCGAGCCGCATGCCGGGACGGATTTAGGCATTATTCGCAGTAAGGCGATTCCCGCGCAAGACGGCAGTTTTTCGCTTAGCGGCACCAAAATATTTATTACTGGCGGTGAGCACGATTTAACCGACAATATTGTGCATCTGGTGCTGGCAAAATTGCCTGACGCACCGGCGGGAACAAAAGGTATTTCGTTGTTCGTGGTGCCTAAGTTTTTGTCCGACGAGCAAGGTAACCTGACCGAACGTAACAATGTTAGCTGCGGTTCTATTGAACACAAAATGGGTATTCACGCATCAGCAACCTGTGTGATGAACTTTGATGGTGCAAAAGCTTGGCTGGTAGGTGAGCCTCATCGTGGTTTACCCGCTATGTTTACCATGATGAACTATGAGCGATTAGGCGTCGGTATTCAGGGGCTGGGAGCGGCAGAGCGTTCGTACCAAAATGCTCTGGAATACGCGAAAGATCGTATTCAGGGACGCGGCGCAAAAGCAACTCGTAACGACCAAGCCGAAGCCGACTCAATTTTAGTGCACGGCGATGTGCGCCGTATGTTGCTGACAATGAAGTCTCTGACTGAAGGTGGTCGCGCGTTTTCGACCTGGGTCGGGCAGCAGCTCGATCGTTCAAAATATGCCGGGGATGACAAGGTTAGGCAAAAGGCCGATGCCATGGTGGCGTTATTAACGCCTGTTGCGAAAGCTTTTTTAACCGATACTGGACTGGAGTCGACCATTCATGGCCAACAGGTTTTTGGTGGGCACGGTTATGTCAGAGAGTGGGGCCAGGAACAATTGGTTCGCGATACTCGTATAGCTCAAATATACGAAGGCACTAATGGTATTCAGGCGCTGGACTTGCTGGGGCGTAAAGTCTTTGGTTCACAAGGCCAGCTACTGCAGCCGTTTAATGAGGAAATTCAGAGCTTCCTGGAGGAATCCTCTACCAGCAGCGAATGGATAAAGCAGCGTGAGCAATTGCAGCAGGCGCTGAATATACTGAATGGTGTCAGTGAAGAAGTACTGCAAAAAGCGGCTGGTGATGAGAACTTAGTAAACAGTGTGGCGGTTGAGTATCTTCATCTGGTAGGTTATGTTTCTTACGCTTACCTGTGGCTGAAAATGGCAATAGCCGCAGAACCACTGTTAAATGACAAGCCATACCTGGCAACGAAAGCAAAAACGGCACGTTTCTATTTTGCCCGCATTTTGCCGCGCATTCATAGCCTGGCAGCTGCGATAAAAGATGGTAGTGAAAGCCTTTACTTACATAGCGACGATGACTTCTAAAGACGAAAAAAAAGAAAGCAATGCATTGACGTTTTATCGTGATAGTCGCCGCCCCCAGGCTTGGGGCGGCTTCTTTTTAGCGATATGGATGGCAATTTATATTGGCGATGCGGTTCCCTTATGGATTATCGTTTCAGGCGCGCTGCTGACCATGGCCATTGTTATGGCAATTGTGGTGAAGTTCAGGCCATTACAACCAGCCGCGTTTTATAACAACCTTGAGCTAACGGAAAAGCGCTTAATTTTACCTCCCAGAACTTACCAGTTGGAAAACCCGCCGGTGCTGCAGCAGTATGAAAAAGATTTAGCCGGTTTACGGTTTGTTGATGAAAAAGGGCAGCGGCAGGAAATAATTGTCGTTTTAAATGACAGCCTAAGACAGCAACTGGAAAACTATCAGGTAGAGCTAAAAAGTTACGAAGAAAAATAAACGAAGAGTAAAGTAAAAAGCCAGCGATTTCTCGCTGGCTTTTTTGTCTCTTGCTGGCCTTTAATCGTCTAAAGACAACAAGGTTGCGTTACCGCCAACGGCAGTAATGTTGTCACTGCGCGTTTTTTCGGTGATAAAACGAGTAAGGTAGTGTGGACCACCGGCTTTCGGTCCGGTACCAGACATGCCGCGACCACCAAATGGTTGTACGCCGACAATCGCACCTATCTGGTTACGGTTAATGTAGACGTTACCCACATCAATACGGCTAGCCACGTCGTGAGCGAAGGTTTCGTTACGGCTGTGAATACCGAAAGTTAAACCAAAGCCAGTGTTATTGATGCTCTCAATAACCTCGTCAATTTCACTCGTTTTAAAGCGAATAACGTGCAAAATAGGACCGAAGTTTTCTTTCACCAACTGGCTGATACTGTCAATTTCGATTGCTGTAGGGGCAACAAAAGTACCACCCATAGCGTAATCGGGCAGTGGCGCGCGGGCAATTAGGCGGCCAGCCTGCTGAATATCAGATATGTGCTGTTCCAGGTTGGTTTTAGCAATTCCGTCGATAACCGGGCCAACGTCAGTTTCATGCAGCAGTGGGTCACCAACTTGCAGCTCTTCCATAGCGCCACGTAGTAAGTCGAGGACACGGTCAGCAACATCATCCTGTACGAACAGAACACGCAGAGCCGAACAACGCTGTCCCGCACTCTGGAAGGCACTGGCAACGATATCGGTGACAACTTGTTCCGGCAGAGCAGTAGAGTCAACCATCATAGCGTTCTGTCCGCCGGTTTCAGCAACCAATGGCACAATTGGACCAGTACGCGCCGCTAGCGCGCGGTTAATGGCCTGAGCGGTATAGCTTGAACCGGTAAAGCAAACGCCGGCAATGTCTTCCTGGCTGGTTAAGTAGCTACCGACCTCGGCGCCACTGCCCGGCATAAAGTGCAATACGTTACCCGGAATGCCTGCTTCCAAAGCCAGCTGCACTGCGCGGTATGCGATAAGCCCGGTTTGTTCTGCTGGTTTAGCAATAACTGAGTTACCGGTAACCAAAGCGGCTGCAACCTGGCCGACGAAAATGGCAAGGGGGAAGTTCCATGGGCTGATACAGATGAAAGTTCCACGACCTTCAACGAACAGCTCATTATCTTCGCCTGTTGGACCCGGTAACTGAATAGGACCACCCATGAGTTCACGCGCCTGGTTGGCGTAATAGCGACAGAAATCAACGGCTTCGCGAACTTCGTCGATACCGTCCTGTAAGCCTTTGCCTGCTTCTACTGAACACAGCGCAATAAGCTCGTTGCGGTTCGCTTCCATTAAGTCGGCAAATTTCTCTAAGCATTCCGCCCGCTCTTCGGTTGGAACGTTACGCCAGGATTTGTAGGCAGCGTTCGCACTTTTCAGTGCTTGTTCAGAGAGCTTTTTATCACCCCAGTAGATACTGCCAACCTGCTTTGAGGTTTCCTGAGGACTGGTAATACTGACATGGTGGTCGGTTTCTATGGTTTTCCCATCGACGATGGGGCCGCCTTGCCATTGTTTGTCACGGTATTGTTGAACCGCTGCAATAAAATCATCTGCTTGTGAGTGAATATTCATATTCAATCCTAATGAATTTGTGCGATCCCCATACATTTCTGAGGGAAGTGGAATTTTGCTGTTTGCGTATTTTTCGTGGCCGGACGCGGTTTTCATCGGGTGCTCGACCAGATCATTAACCTGCGTATCAGAGTCCAGTAGTTTATGGACAAATGACGAGTTAGCACCATTTTCCAGCAACCGGCGAACCAAATAGGGCAGCAAATCTTTGTGAGGGCCAACTGGTGCGTAGATACGTACCACCATACCTGGATTTTGCTCCATTATAGTGTCATACAAGCTGTCACCCATGCCGTGCAAACGCTGGTACTCAATTCGACGCTGATGGGTCTCATTCATTTGTTGAATGGCCATAAAGGTTTGTGCGTTGTGAGTCGCGAATTGCGGGTAGATGGCACCGTCGGTGTCGTCACTCAGTAAGTAACGGGCACAGGCCAAATATGAAATGTCGCTGTGCGACTTGCGGGTAAATACCGGGTAGCCAAGCAGACCGTTTTCCTGAGTCCACTTAATTTCGTTATCCCAATAAGCCCCTTTTACCAAGCGTACAGGAATTTCATCGCCACACTCTTTTGCCAGTGCAGTTATCCAGCACAAGGTTGGCAGTGCACGCTTCGAGTAAGCCTGTACAACCAAACCAAAACGTGGCCAGCCTTTACAGACACCACTGCGGTAAACTTTCTCAAACAGTTCCATTGAAAGCTCGTGGCGATCGGCTTCTTCAGCATCAATAGTTACACCTACGTCGGCTTCTTTGGCCAGCTTGACCAGTTCGGTCAACGTGGTGGCCAGTTCAGTTAGTACCCGTTCGTGATTTGATGCTTCATAACGAGGGTGCAGGGCTGACAATTTAATTGAAATTGTCGGGCGCGGCGCATCCGGGTTATTAAATTCTTCTTTGGTTATCGTCTTAATTGAGTTGACGTACTGCTGCTTGTAGTAATCCGCATCTTTCATAGTTAGTGCGGCTTCGCCAAGCATGTCGTAAGCATGGGTGTAGCCCTTGCCACGGTTATCGCGACTTTCTTTCAAGGCTTCCTCTATGGTACGTCCCAGTACGAACTGCTTACCCATAATTTGCATAGCGGTGTAGGTTGCTTTGCGAATAATAGGTTTACCGAGTTTGCGAACAAGACGACGGAACGCACAGCGCGGTGTTTCCATGGCTTTGCCTGTAGGGTTTGTCACACTGTTTGTCAGTGCTAATCCCCAGGTGCCTGAGTTAACTAACCAAGACGCGCTCTGGCCCATGTGCTTTTGCCAGTCACCGCCGGAAAGTTTATCCTGAATTAACGCATCAGCTGTATAAGCATCAGGAATTCGCAATAATGCCTCAGCAAGACACATTAAAATAATGCCTTCTTTGGTATCCAGGCTGTATTCTTGCAGAAACGAGTCCACGACGCCGTTATCTGTATTTTCCCTTACTTGCTCAACTAACTTAGCTGCGCGCTCGGTTACTGCGCTAACCGTATCATCATCGGCAGGAACCAGCGGCAACAGTTCACGCATATATTCGTCTTCATCAACAATATAATTGTCAGTAATTGCCTGCTGTAAGGACTTTAAGTCCTCAGCCTGATGCTGTTTGGATAGCACCTCACTCGCTTTGAACATAGCATCTCCTGTGTAGCCAGGCCGAAGCTCGGCGTGCTTCCCCAAAGTTGGGAATCGGCGCAAGTATAAGCTTATTTTTGCGCGGGTAAAGACCCTTCATGGTCGGATCTCACGTTGCAACTTTTCACCCTTGGTGTCAAGTGAACTAAATGCCCGTGTTTGTTGACCGTTAGCCGCCAAGCCAGTACCTTTAATCTAACTTATTAAACGCATCGGAATCGATTTATGTCACAAGAAGTTGAGCTCAAGTTACTGATTGCTCCAGAACAGCGAGAAAAAGCACTCGAAGTCTGCCAGTCGTTGGCGGATTCTCATAAGGCAAAACCCCGCAAAGAACAATTTGAACTCAAAAATTCCTATTTTGACACGTCCGATTTACGTTTACGTCAGTTCGACATTGGATTACGGATACGCAGCGATAAAGATCATAAAGAGCAGACGGTGAAACTGGCTGGTCGGGTTATGGGCGGTATGCATCAAAGGCCTGAGTACAATATTGATATTGATAGCGACAAACCAGACTTAACCCTGTTTGATAACGAGATATGGCCGGATGACTTTCCGGTTTACGATATTCAGCGCGATTTGGACACCTTGTTTGTGACTAATTTCACCCGAACCCGTTGGCGGCTTCCCAGTGGCGAAGGTGTAATCGAAATGGTTTTTGATGAAGGTCAAATAGAGTCGGGCGAGCAGCGAGAACCTATAGCGGAAATTGAACTGGAGTTACAGGGTGGTTCTTTAACCGAGGTATATCGCCTGGCGCACGAGTTAGTGAAAAAAGCCGGTGCGCGGGTCGGCTCGTTAAGTAAAGCAGCAAGGGGCTATCTGCTGGCTGGAAAAAGCTTGTTGGAGCCTTTTACACAAATGCACTATGTACCAATCCACTCTGAGCAAAATGTAGGTCAGGCGCTTTACCGATCGTTAGAGTCTGGCTTGCGTCATTGGCAGCATAATGAAGCCTGTCTGGACTTCCAGCCCAGTGTCCGGGCGGTACAAGGAATGGCGGACGGCATGCAAATGGTGCGGGTTGTGTTGGAGCAGCTCATTGAGAACGGTGTTGGAGAGCGACGGTTGCTGACTGGCATATCGCAAATAACTGCGAAGCTGCAGTGGCTCAAGCGCTTTGAAGGGCTGGATGAGCTAACCGCTGAAGATGGGGCTTATCATCGTGCGCTTAAGCGTTACAGCAAATTGTATGAATCTTTAGTCAACAGTCAGGAGGATGTTATTCGCCTGAATGAGGTCGCTGAATTAGTGCATTCTGCCGCATACCAGAAAACCGTACTGGGGTTGTCGGAATTTCTGTTGAAAGAAGAAATGACAGAGGAGCTGGAGCAGCCGGTTTTGCCCTGGAGCAGTCAACTCTTAAAAAGCGACTGGCAGCTGGTACAAACGGCATTTTCTGAGCACGAAAAGCTTAGTGAAGAAGGGTATCTTAAGCTGCTGACCCCCTTGCAAAATAGCCTTTTGATGGGGACTTGTTTCGGACATTTATTTGATGCGGATTTGAGAGAAAGTTTTCGTTTGCCCTGGCAGGATTTAGCCCGCGGCATTCGTGAAATTACCGCTTTGCATATTTTGCATGAGCGTATTCGGGACCGCGACGATGAAGAGGATGAAAAACTGATGGACTGGCAAAAAGCCCAACGAGAATCCCTGTTAAAAGCTCTTGAATATTCGCGTAAAGCTGCGCTGAAACGTGAACCATACTGGTTAAATTAAGGTGGTTATGCTAACTCCCGACAATAAATTGATGAGCGAGACGGAAACAGCCTGGGAACGTTTTAAAGAGGTTGCAGAGAGTATTAAGCTCACAGCTGAACAGGAGCAGATATTACGGGCTCTATTCGCTGTCAGCCCGTTCATTGGAAGGGTTGCAGAAAGTTACCCCGAGCATCTTATAACCGATTTTTTTGACGGCAGTGGAACCACTGTTTATTTGGTTGATGCTGAAAGCTACGGTGACCGTATAGCAGAGTCGTTAAGTCAAATAACGAACGAAGATGAGGCAAAAAAATGTCTACGGAGACTACGCCACTGCTGGATGGCGAAGCTTGCTGCAGCAGATATCCTGCAGCAAGTGTCGTTAAAAGAATCTTTGCACCACTACAGTACCTTTGCTGATGCAGCAATTAGTAAAAGTCTGGAGTGGTTGTTTGAGCGTTTTGTCCAGCGCCACGGTAAACCGCTTGATGCTAATGACCAGCTAATGCCTATGCTGGTCATTGGTATGGGCAAGCTGGGCGGAAAAGAGCTGAATTTTTCGTCCGACATTGACCTTATTTTTGCTTTTCCTGAACAAGGCGAAACACAGGGGCCCGGACGTAATCTGGAGCACGGGGTTTTTTACAAGCGGCTCGCGCAGTCACTTATTGGGTTACTTGACGAGACGACTGCAGACGGGCAAGTGTTTCGGGTCGATATGCGCTTAAGACCTTTTGGTCAGTCGGGCCCCCTGGTAACCAGTTTGAATGCTCTGGAACATTACTATCAGGAGCAGGGGCGCGACTGGGAACGTTACGCCATGGTTAAAGCCCGCATGATAGGGGCTGATGGACAATATGAGCAAGCGTTTCAGCAGTTGATACGACCTTTCGTTTACCGTCGTTATATTGATTTTGGTGCCATTGAAGCGCTGCGTAAAATGAAGCTTTTAATTACCCAGGAAACCCGCCGACAGGGAGTTAAAAATAACATCAAGCTGGGTGCCGGCGGGATTCGCGAAGTGGAATTTATTGTCCAGGCGCATCAGCTTATTCGCGGAGGGCAGGAAAAATCACTGCAGACACGTTCAGTTTACATTGCTATGAACGGTCTGGTGGAACTCGATTTGATCAGCTCGGAGCATGCTAGCCAGCTACTGGAAGATTACGAGTATTTGCGGGTTATTGAGCACCGTTTGCAACAAATTGATGACCAGCAAACGCAGCAACTACCTAACGATGAAACAGGTCGCGCACGGCTGTGCGCAATGTTGAATGAACCTGAGTGGGAGAGCTTGCAGAGAAAAATTGACGAGTGCATGGAGCGCATTCATGCAGAGTTCCAGCAGGTGGTTGGTGCGGAGTCTGAAGATGACGAGGATGAACAAGGCTTGCAGGTTTTATGGCAGGACATGTTGGATGATGATGCAGCATTAGAAATCATAGAAAGTGAAGGGGTTGATGAACCCCTGGCATTATGGACTCTGATTAAAAACTTTCGTCAGGAGAGCCGGCGTCGAAGTTCAGGTCCAAGAGGGCGTTCAGCATTAGCAAGGTTAATGCCGATAATGCTTCGACATGCTATTCAGCATCAGCACCCGGAACGTTTGCTGGAAAGGCTGCTTTCTATTATTAAAGCGGTTATGAGCCGAACGGCGTATATTGAATTGCTGGCTGAAAACCCCGGCGCCCGCGAGCAGCTTTGCAAATTGTGTATGGCCAGCCCATGGATCTCTGAACAGCTGGCTTTGCACCCCATACTTCTGGATGAACTGATTGACCCGCAGCAGCTTTACAGCCTGCCTGAGTCAAAGGATTACGCGGCTGTGCTGCGCGAATACCTTATACGTATTCCTGAACAAGATTTAGAAACACAAATGGATGCGTTGCGTCAGGCTAAGCAGGCACTGCAACTTAAAATTGCCGCAGCGGATATTAGCGGCGTTTTAGAATTGATGAACGTCAGTGATCATTTAAGTGCTCTTGCAGAAGCGACTATCGCTGAAGTGGTTGGCCTGGCCTGGCAACATCTGACTCAAAAACACGGAAAGCCTGCAGGAGCCAGCATTGACAATACCGGTTTCGCCGTAATTGGATACGGAAAATTGGGTGGGCAGGAGCTTGGGTATGGCTCCGATCTTGACTTGGTTTTTGTAACGGATGCCAATTATCAGGGGCAAACAGACGGGCAACGACCTATTGAGGTTCAGCAGTTTTACTTACGCCTGGCACAACGAGTTCTGCATTTATTCACTACCCGAACGGTTGCTGGCATTTTGTATGACGTGGATTTACGCTTACGGCCATCAGGACAGGCTGGCCTCCTGGTGACGCAGGTGAGTTCTTTTGCCCGTTATTTGCGGGATGACGCCTGGACCTGGGAATTACAGGCTTTGGTGCGTGCGCGACCCGTATACGGTGTTCCTGCATTAAGAGACACGGTTATGGATATACGCCGGAGCGTTCTTTCTCAACAACGAGATGAGCACGAACTGCGTCAGAATATTGTTAAAATGCGTGAAAAAATGCGTGAGCATTTGACGCAAAGAAACAGCCGGAAGTTCGATTTAAAACAAGATCCCGGCGGTATTGCTGATATTGAGTTTATCACTCAGTACCTGGTTTTGCGTTATGCGCATAAATATCCGGAGCTATGCAAATACAGTGATAACGTCAGGCTTCTGACTGAAGCGCAACAGTTACATTTACTAACAGAAGTGGATGCTCAGAATTTAATTAACGCCTTTCAAATTTTCCGCTGTGAGAGTCATTCGTTGGCGTTACAGGGTGAGCAGTTATTGGAGGAACACAACCTGGACAATGAACGTCAGGCTGTGCTCAATTGCTGGAATCACTTACTGGAAGATGACTGATAGTAGCTTGGCATGTCGGGGTCAGGACGAGTCTTAAACCTGCGGTGAACCCAGAGATATTGTGTCGGAGCTTTTAGAATGGCGTCTTCCACTAAACTATTCACGCGTTCGGCATCCGCTTTTTTGTCTCCTGTGGGGAAATTTTCAAGCGGCGGTTCGTAAAAGAGATCGTAACCGCTTCCGTCGTCACGTCTGACGCAACGGCTCACCATGACTTTGCAGTTAGGGTTGCGGGCAAAAAGCATAGTGCCTAAGGTTGTTGAAGCATCCGGCACGGCAAAGAACTTAACAAACTCGACGCGACGACGACCATAATCCTGATCCGGAAGATAACCGGCGATGTCACCTTCGCTAAGCGATCTCATCATGGCTTTTACATCGCGACGCTGGATCATATATTTGTTTGAACGCCCTCTGCCGCGGGTTTGTAAGAACTCCATGACCGCATTATTGTGTGGGCGATAAAGACCAACAGCTGGCTCGACAAAGCCATGTAAGCGGGCGTGAACTTCGAGGCTAAGGAAGTGAAATAGCAGTAGCAGAACACCACTGCCATCTTCCTGAGCCTGACGCAAATGCTCTTCGCCATGAACATGCAGTTTACGTTTAATCCGCCAGCTCGGCCACCACCAGGCCATGCCCACTTCAAAGTATGCGATTCCGGTATTTTTCATATTTTCGGTTAGCAATGCTTCGATCTTCTCATTGCTGTATTCCGGAAAGCAAAGCCTTAAGTTGGTACGGGCAATATTCACCCGGCGCGGCATGAGCTTTTTAAACAGCAAGCCCAACCCGCGACCCATTGCGAGCTGAAGTCGATAAGGCAGCCATGACACACTATACAGGATGAAAACACCGAGCCAGGTAAGCCAAAACTTAGGATGTAAAAAGTAGAATTTAAATTTGGGAGGTTCGATCACAGCTGATGTCGCTTATTATTCGCTATTTGCCGCGGATAGTAACATAAAAATTCAAAAATGAGGCACCGCCAATAGTCAGGCGGTGCCGTGGTCTGCGCAGCTAGTCTGCGGCAGTGCCTTGTACGTTTTCAGAAAGGCTGCTGTTAATAGCCATCAGGTCTTGTTCCTGCAGCTGGCCGGCTGCTTGTTCAAGTGCCAAAATCTGACGAATATAGCCGTAGCGCGCCTCCGATAAGTTACGCTTTGCATTATACAAATTACGGGTGCTATCGAGTACATCCACAATGGTGCGAGTACCTACTTCAAAACCCGCTTCAGTTGCTTTTAATGCGCTCTCGGCAGATACCACAGACTGTTGGAATGCGTTAATGCTGGCAATAGATGCTGACACCTGGTAATAAGCGTTTCGCACTTCGCGTTCAATATTGCGGCGAGTCTGTACCATTTGTTGGCTGCTTGCAACGTAGTTATCGCGCGCTTGCGCAACTTCAGATGAGGTACGGAACCCTGAGAAAATGGGAACGCTGACGTTTAGACCTATAGAACGGCTGTCCAGACGTGGTAAGTCAGTGGTCTGTTGGCCATTTTGATCCGAAATAGTACGTTCGTTATCTTGGGTAGAATAGCTCGCTTGCAAAGAAACTGTAGGGTAATGTCCGCTTTGGCTCAGTTGAATTTGTTGTTCCGCGATATCCACTAATACCTTACTTTCCAATAGGCTCAGGTTGCTGTTTTCGGCTCTCTTTACCCACTGACGGACATCGTCCGGCGCCGGGCTACTGGGTGAAAAAGTTTCGGTATCCAGTGCCGCCAGAGTTTGTGGGTATTGACCGGTAATTTCACGGATATCTTCCAGCGCAATCTCTACCGCGTTACGCGCCTGAATTTCGCGAGCAACTGCGCTGTCATACTGCGCTTGTGCTTCATGTACGTCAGTAATGGCCGTTAGCCCAACGGAGAAACGCTGTTTGGTCTGTTCAAGCTGACGCTCAATCGCTTTTTTCTCAGCTTCCGCGAAGGATAAGTCATCGCGGGCTTGTAGTGCCTGGAAATACGCATTCACAACGCGAAGCATTAAATCTTGCTGGGCGTTACTGTACGCAACTTCTGACCGATAAGCTTGTTTTTCAGCAATATCGGCGTTTTTCCAAACGCTCCAGTCAAACAGGCTTTGATTTAGAGTGACCCCAGCTTGCCAGCCTTTAGTATCACTATCAAAAACTTGAATACTAGAATTTACAAATTCAGGAGAGTCGCTGGTCGAATCATTGTAACTTGCTTGACCTGAAATTTGCGGCAGGAATCCTGAGTTGGCAATATCAATACCTTTTTGTGCAGCATTGCGTTCTGCTGCTGCGCGTAATAAGGTCGGGTCATTATCTACGGCTAAACGGTAAATTTGAGCCAAATCTTCAGCATTTGACGTAAAAGAGGCTGTGGTCAATGCCAGACCGACAGCTGCCGACAAAATATGCTTTTTCATGGTAGTCAGATTCCTGTTACTTGACATGCAATTGTTCAATGATTGCGCATAGTTTACATACAGTGTTGAATGATTACCAGTATAAATGATTTGCGCAGATAGTTTAAGAAAAACATGGTTTCAGAATTCGCTCAAGTGTAACAGAATGTTTGTCTTTAATTACCCCTAAGAAAGGACAGTAAACATGACGATTCGTTTTCACCGAGATGATGTGAAAGTAAAGGAAAAGGCACCTCTTTATCAAGGTTTTTTGTCGGTTTACCGCTATTCTTTACAACATCGGCTGTTCTCTGGTGACTGGAGTCCGGCGATAAACCGGGAATTAATGGAACGCGGGCACGCTGTTGTGGTTATTCCTTACGACCCAGTCCGCGATGAACTGGTTGTTCTGGAGCAATTTAGGGTGGGAGCGCTCGATAATAAAAATGGTCCCTGGTTGTATGAATTTGTCGCGGGTATGTTTGACGCTGACGAGAGCGCAGAGGAAGTCGCTACACGTGAGCTAGAGGAAGAAGCAGGGTTAAAAGCTAAGCGCTTAATCTACGCGACCAGCTATTATTCAAGTCCGGGTGGTACCGACGAAAAGTTGACCATTTATATTGCCGAAGTCGACAGCCAGTCGGCTGCCAGTTTTGGCGGGTTACCCGAAGAAGACGAAGATATTCGGGTTCACGTTTTACCCAGAACAGAAGTTATTAGCATGCTCGAACGTGAAGAAATCAACAACGCGGCAAGTGTTATTGGGTTACAATGGTTGTTACTACATCGTGATAAGATGTTCTCTGACCAGGAGCAAAACTGAGGTTTTATTATGCAACAGCGCTATGTTGTCGACGTTGCGGAACTGCACCGGCTAACTGAACTAAATTACGCAGGCTTGTTACCGCTGCTGTCTCAGCTTGAATCTGAACCTGAAGCTGAGGTTACGCTTTACGCGGGCGAAAACTTAGCTTTCAATTTACGCAACGTTAGTGAATCGCGCTACACCTCAGATATAGAAATTGAGCAATTGAAGCCAAACTGGGCGGATTACTTACAGGCAAGAATGACGGTAAGGTTATACCATGATGTGCGTATGGCTGAGATCATATCCAGTCAGGGGGTTACCCGATTAGCGGCACGTTATCAACAACCTAACCGCGAAATGCGGCACCGAGACGAAAAGCATCAGGTTAATCAGTTTTTGGCTGACTGGTTAACCTTGTGTCGAAAGCAAGGTCATATTCAACCAAAACTCAGTGAAGCCGTTCAGAAATTTATGCCTTACTACTTCAAATAGACGCCAGTTAACGGTAAATTGAGGCAGACTTTTTGCGGATCGAGCCAATAATAAAAACAGGGACTCATGACAGACTATAAATCCGACTCCATTGAGGTGCTGAACGGACTGGAACCGGTTCAGCGCCGCCCCGGTATGTACACTGACACCTCTCGACCTAACCATTTGGGTCAGGAAGTTATAGATAACAGTGTCGATGAAGCTCTGGCGGGGCACGCTAAATCATTACTAGTTGTTTTGCACCCCGATCAATCTCTCGAAACGACAGATGATGGACGGGGAATGCCAGTGGATGTCCACCCGGAAGAGGGGGTTCCCGGCGTTGAACTGATTATGAGCAAACTGCACGCCGGCGGTAAATTTTCAAATAAAAACTATCAATTCTCCGGTGGTTTGCATGGTGTGGGTATTTCGGTTGTTAATGCGCTTTCCAAGCGCGTAGAGCTGACTATTAAACGTGACGGCCAGGTTTACGAAATGGCTTACGAAAACGGTGATAAAGTCAGTGAGCTCGAGGTTACCGGTACCGTAGGTAAGAGAAATACCGGCACACGGGTTCACTTTTGGCCAGACCCTCAATATTTCGATTCGGCTAAATTCTCGATAACCAAGCTAAAGCATATTTTGCGAGCTAAGGCAGTACTTTGTCCCGGGCTGAAAATAACCTTCCGCAATAAAATAGACGGTACAGAAGATACCTGGTTTTATCAGGACGGTCTGACCGACTACCTGGTGGAAGCGGTAAAAGATGTACCGACGTTGCCGGAAATGCCGTTTGACGGAAGTTTTAGCTCTCAGACTGAAGGCGTTGACTGGGCCGTTACCTGGCTCCCGGAAGGTGGTGAAGGGGTCTCTGAAAGTTACGTTAATCTCATTCCTACTACGCTCGGCGGTACACATGTTAATGGACTGCGTCAGGGCTTGCTGGAAGCCATGCGCGAGTTTTGCGAGTTTCGTAATTTGTTACCCCGTGGTGTCAAATTAACACCAGACGATGTCTGGGAACGTTGCAGTTACATTCTGTCGACAAAAATGCAGGACCCGCAATTTGCGGGACAGACCAAAGAGCGTTTGTCATCCCGTCAGTCGGCCAGTTTTGTTTCTGGTGTGGTAAAAGACGCTTTTAGCTTGTGGCTGAATGAGCATACCGATCAAGCCGAACTTTTAGCCGAGGTGTGTATTAGTAACGCGCAGCGACGCTTAAAAGCCAGTAAAAAAGTGGTTCGTAAAAAAGTGACTCAGGGTCCAGCGCTGCCCGGTAAACTCACAGATTGCTCAAGTCAGGAACCAGGCCGCAGTGAATTGTTTTTAGTGGAAGGGGACTCCGCCGGAGGCTCTGCTAAGCAAGCCCGCGATCGCGAGTTTCAGGCCGTTATGCCACTGCGGGGTAAAATCTTAAATACCTGGGAAGTCGATCCCGAGCAAATTTTAGCCTCGCAGGAAATTCATGACATTTCGGTAGCGGTCGGGGTTGATCCAAACAGTGTTGATTTGGACAAATTGCGGTATGGAAAAATTTGTATCCTTGCCGACGCCGACTCCGATGGTTTACACATTGCTACCTTGTTGTGCGCATTGTTCGTAAAACATTTCAGACCGTTGGTCGAGAATGGCCATATTTTTGTGGCGATGCCGCCGTTGTATCGTGTCGATGTGGGCAAAGAAGTCTTTTATGCGTTAGATGAAGCAGAGAAGCAGGGCATTCTGGACCGGATTGAAGCAGAGAAACGCAAAGGCAAAGTGAATGTGCAGCGTTTTAAAGGTCTGGGTGAGATGAACCCACTGACACTGCGAGAAACCACCATGGACCCTAATACCCGCCGGTTAGTCCAGCTGACCATTGATGACGGCGAAGTAATGGAAGAGTTAATGGATATGCTGTTAGCGAAAAAACGCGCTGGTGATCGCCGTACCTGGCTGGAAAGCAAAGGTAACATGGCCGATTTGGCTGAACTGTAAGCACTTGTGAGCAAGGAGAAGTCAGAATGACGACGGAAGTTACAGAAACCCGCCCACTGAGTCGCTTTACTGAAGAGGCCTACCTTAATTACTCCATGTACGTAATTATGGACAGGGCGCTGCCAAATATTGGCGATGGCCTGAAACCGGTACAGCGACGCATTGTTTACGCCATGTCAGAGCTGGGCTTGTCTGCATTAGCAAAATATAAGAAATCGGCGCGTACCGTGGGGGACGTGCTGGGTAAGTTTCATCCGCATGGTGACAGCGCCTGTTATGAAGCAATGGTAATAATGGCTCAGTCTTTTACCTACCGTCACCCTCTGGTGGACGGTCAGGGTAACTGGGGGTCTCCGGATGACCCTAAATCTTTTGCGGCTATGCGTTATACCGAAGCTCGGTTGTCTAAGTTCAGCGAAGTGCTGCTGAGCGAACTGGGTCAGGGCACGGTTGACTGGATACCGAACTTTGACGGAACCATGAAGGAACCTCAAGTTTTGCCAGCGCGGTTGCCCCATATTTTGTTGAATGGCGTAACCGGTATTGCCGTTGGCATGGCGACGGACATTCCTCCGCACAATGCCCGTGAAGTGGCAAATGCTTGCGCGATGTTACTGGAAAAGCCGGGCAGCCAGCTTGAAGATATAATGGAAGTGTTGAAGGGCCCGGACTATCCGACAGATGCAGAAATCATTACGCCGTCGGAAGACATCGTTAAATTGTACGAAACTGGGCGTGGCAGCATTAAAATGCGAGCTTGTTACAGCGTTGCAGACGGCGAAATTGTTATTACGGCGCTGCCACATCAGGCCTCGGGTGCAAGGGTTTTAGAGCAAATAGCTCAGCAGATGCAGGCGAAAAAGCTTCCTCTGGTATCTGATCTGCGCGATGAGTCTGACCACGAGAACCCAACCCGCTTGGTTGTGGTTCCTCGTTCGAACCGGGTCGACACCGAACAATTAATGAACCACCTGTTCGCTACCACCGACTTAGAAAAGCAGTATCGGGTTAACCTGAATATTCTCGGCTTAGATGGTCGACCAAAAGTGAAGCCGTTGGTGGGCATTCTCAAAGAGTGGCTGGAGTTTCGTCAGACAACGGTAACCCGACGTTTGCAGCATCGTTTAGATAAAGTGCTGGCGCGTTTGCATATTCTGGAAGGCTTACTCATTGCTTATCTGAATATTGATGAAGTTATTGAGATTATTCGCACAGAAGACAAGCCGAAAGAAGAACTGATGAGTCGTTTTGCGCTTACCGATAAGCAAGCCGAAGCGATTCTTGAATTGAAGTTACGCCACTTAGCTAAATTAGAAGAAATGAAGCTGACTGGCGAACAAGATGAATTGAATAAAGAACGAGATAAGCTTGAGACCTTGCTGGGCTCTGATCGTCGTCTGAAAACTTTGATTAAAAAAGAATTGCTGGCGGATGCTGAGAATTATGGCAACGAACGTCGTTCGCCTATCGTTGAACGTTCTGAAGCAAAAGCGCTAAGCGAGCGAGACTTAACACCTGCTGAAGCGGTCACTGTTGTGCTCTCTAAGAAAGGCTGGGTACGTACAGCCAAAGGTCATGATATCGAGGGTGATAAGCTCAGTTATAAATCCGGTGACAGTTATCTGGCGTCGGCTGAGGGTAAGAGTAATCAGCCGGTGGTGTTCCTGGATACTTCAGGAAAAAGCTTTTCCTGTGAAGCTCATCTGTTGCCATCAGCGAGAAGTCAGGGAGAACCTCTGACCGGACGTTTTAGCCTGGTTGCTGGTGAGAATGTCGAGCATGTTTTAATGGCAAAAGATGAAAGCCATTTGCTACTGGCGTCTGACGCAGGCTACGGGTTTGTTTGTCAGTTTAGTGATTTAGTCAGTCGTAATAAAAATGGTAAAGCCATTATTACATTACCTACCGGGGCTAAGATCCTGCCGCCGAATAAGGTGAATGACCTGCAACACGACAAAGTCATTGTTATTTCCAACGAGGGCCGGATGTTGGTCTTCCCGGTTGCAGACCTACCCCAGCTGAGCAAAGGAAAAGGGAATAAGTTAATCAGCATTCCTGCCTTAAGAGCGCAGTCCCGCGAGGAATATGTGCTTGCTCTGGCGACCGCAGCGCCGGATGTTGCCATTACTCTCATTGCAGGTAAACGCAAACTGACTCTGAAGCCGGCTGATTTAGAACATTATTACGGAGAACGTGGTCGCCGGGGCAATAAACTGCCGCGCGGGTTGCAACGTGTCGACGAAATAGTGGTTGAGGAAAACAAGGATTAATTGGGGAGTTTGAATGTTAGCCTTGTTGAGATGGTTGTTTCTTGGTGGTTTTGTTGTGGTGTTTGGTGTCGTAGGCTGCTTGTTTTGTATCGTCCGGCCTTTTCACCGCAACAATACGTATCGTTTTGCCCGTATCTTTGGTTGGGCAATACGGGTTTTGGGGATGCGAATTGAGGTCAGTCGGCACCCGGATATTTCAAAGGGTGGGCCTTATGTCTTTATTTGCAATCATCAAAATAGCTGGGAAATTTTTACCATAGCAGCAATGCTGCCAAAAAATACCGTTACTGTTGGCAAGAAGAGTCTTAGGTGGATACCGTTTTTCGGCTGGCTCTACTGGTTGGCAGGCAATATCCTTATAGACAGAAAAAATGCCGGTAAAGCGCATGGCACAATCGGGCAGACGGCCGATGCAATAAAGCAGCGCGATATTTCGGTATGGATGTTTCCAGAAGGCACTCGCAGTTACGGGCGTGGTTTGTTGCCATTTAAAAACGGTGCTTTTCATACTGCTTTTCGTGCCCAGGTGGATGTCGTGCCGGTCTGCGTGTCTGAATTACACGGTAAGATAAAGATGAACCGCTGGAACAACGGTGTGTTAAAAGTGGCGTTTCTTGAACCGGTGCGAATTGCCAATTACCAGCGAGAGAACCTACGTGAATTAAGTGCTCACTGTCATCAAAAAATGGATGATAAAATTAAGCAGTTAAACGCGAGCATTGAGCAAGAACAGGCTAAAAAGGAAAAAACATGAGTCGAGATCTTAGCGATCTACTTACGCAAAGTGAAGAAACTGTACAGGCTTTGATTGCTGATGGTGCAGAAACGGAACTCTTGTATGAAATTGAACATCACTTAGCTAGCCAGGACTTTACCAAATTGGAAAAAGCCGCTGTTGAACTGGTCAAGCAGGGGTATCATGTGGACGATGCCGATGAATTTGAAGACGAACGTGGCAAGCGTTGGTTTGCGTTTATGGCAGTCACAGACGCTGAGCTCGATAACGATATTCTCAACCGTCAGGTGCGTGAAATAGCTGCTATTGCTGACGAATGCGAAGTTGAATACGACGGCTGGGGTACTCTGATTGAAGACGAAGAACTTGACGATGAAGGCTTAGATGATGAAGAGGTGTGAGCCTCCTCTGTGAAGCAAAAAAAAGCCCGAGTCTAATGACCCGGGCTTTTTTTCAGCAATGGCGCTGTACAAAATTAAAGAGCTTTAATCTTGTCCTGTTGTTCCTGCAACTGCTCTAGCGTTGTTTCAGCCTCTGAAAGCTTTTCACGTTCTTTGGCAATGACAGCTTCAGGTGCTTTACTGACAAAGTTATCATTGCTTAACTTGCCATTCAGGCGCTGCCACTCTTTATTTGCTTTCTCAATAGACTTTTGCAGACGTTGCAGCTCAGCTTCTTTATCAATTAAACCGGCCATTGGAATGTGTAGCTTCAACGTATCAACCAGCGCGGTCATACTGGCCGGAGCGTCATCGTCGCTTTCAATAAACTCAATAGACTCCAGTTTTGCCAAGCTACTGAGGAAGCTTTGGTTATTCTCAATACGGCCTCTGGCCATTGCGTCCGCATTTGAGAGCAGCAGAGGCAAAGGCTTATTCGGTGATAAATCCATTTCGCCACGAATATTACGAACAGCCAAAATAACGCGCTTAAGCCACTCCATGTCCTGCATTGCCTGATGGCTGACGTTGTCCTCAACCTGAGGGAACGGCTGCAGCATAATGGTATCCCCAGTATTACCAACCAGCGGTTTAACGCGTTGCCAGATGGTTTCGGTAATGTAAGGCATAACTGGGTGTAATAAACGCAGCAACCGCTCTAAAACATTTACCAGCGTGTGGCGGGTACCGCGTTGTTGTACTTCAGTACCATTTTGCAGCACCGGTTTAGTGAGTTCCAGATACCAGTCACAGAACTGATTCCAGGTAAACTCGTATGCAATAGCCGCAGCCTGATCAAAACGGTAGGTATCCAAAGCCTGACGAAAGTCTTTTACTGTGCTGTTAAAACGGGCAATGATCCATTCGTCTGCCAGTGACAGGGTCATGTCGTCATTTTCAAGCCCACAGTCATGTTCTTCGGTGCTCATCAGCACATAACGGCTGGCGTTCCACAGCTTGTTACAGAAGTTGCGATAACCCTCGAGGCGCTTCATGTCCCAGTTGATATCGCGACCTGTTGAGGCAAGCGCAGTTAATGTAAAACGCAGTGCATCGGTTCCGTGAGCGGTAATACCTTCAGGAAATTCCTTGCGGGTGCGCTTTTCAATTTTCTCGCGCATTTTAGGCTGCATTAAATTGGCAGTACGTTTAGTGACCAGTTCGTCAGCACTAATGCCGTCAATCATGTCCAGCGGGTCTAATACATTGCCTTTAGACTTAGACATTTTCTGACCTTCTTCGTCGCGAATAAGTCCAGTTACGTAAACTTTCTTAAACGGAACTTGCGGCTGGCCTTCTTCGTCTTTCATAAAGTGCATGGTCATCATGATCATGCGGGCAACCCAGAAGAAAATAATGTCAAAACCGGTAACCAGCACATCGGTCGGATGGAAGGTTTTTAAGTCCTCGGTATTTTTGGGCCAACCTAAGGTAGAGAAGGTCCATAACGCGGAAGAGAACCAGGTATCCAGTACATCTTCGTCCTGCTGTAGCGGCGTATCGGCTAAATTGTGCTTTTCGCGCACTTCTTCTTCGGTGCGACCAACATACACATTGCCTTGTTCGTCGTACCATGCAGGAATGCGATGTCCCCACCATAACTGACGCGAAATACACCAGTCCTGAATGTCGCGCATCCAGCTGAAATACATGTTCTCGTATTGCTTAGGCACAAACTCAATACGGCCGTCTTCAACCGCTTCGGTTGCCTGTTGGGCCATAGGCTCAACGCGGACATACCATTGGTCGGTCAAATGCGGTTCAATAGGAACGCCACCCCGGTCGCCATAAGGTATTTTGTTGGTGTGCTTTTCAATTTTTTCCAACAAGCCCAGTTCGTCAAATTCAGCAATAAGCTGTTTACGAGCCTCGAAACGCTCTTTACCTGCGTACTGTTCAGGTAGTGCACCATTAAATCCGTTCAGCTCTTCAAGCGCTTCACCCGTACTGGTGTAAAGGCCTGCTTTTGCCATAACATGAGCGGTGTCATCAAAAATGGAAATCATGCCAGTTTGATGACGCTTGCCAATCTCATAGTCATTAAAATCATGTGCAGGGGTTACCTTTACGCAACCGGTACCGAATTCGCTGTCAACGTGATGGTCGGCAACTATCGGAATACAGCGGTTAACAATCGGTAGCTCAAGGTGCTTGCCCACCAAATGTGCGAAGCGTTGGTCGTCGGGATGCACGGCAACACAAACATCGCCTAACATGGTTTCCGGGCGGGTGGTTGCGACCACTAAATGGTCTTTACCGTCTTCCGTTTTCTCACCATCGGCCAGCGGGTAACGTAGATACCAGATTGAACCTTGTTGTTCTTTGTTTTCGACTTCTAAATCAGAAATGGCAGTTTGCAGCGCCGGATCCCAGTTGACCAGGCGCTTACCACGGTAAATCAGGTTGTCTTCGTGCAGTTTTACGAAGACTTCACGGACCGCATCTGAAAGACCTTCGTCCATAGTGAAGCGTTCGCGATCCCAGTCTACTGAGTCGCCCAGACGGCGCATTTGTTGGGTAATTGTGCCACCCGACTGTTCCTTCCACTCCCAGATTTTATCGATGAACGCGTCGCGACCAAGCTCCTGACGGGTTTGTCCCTGAGCTGCCAACTGGCGCTCAACAACCATTTGCGTGGCAATACCTGCGTGGTCAGAACCTACTTGCCAAAGGGTATTAAGGCCATCCATGCGCTGGTAACGGGTAAGCGTATCCATAATAGTGTGTTGGAAGGCATGGCCCATATGCAGACTGCCGGTAACATTGGGTGGCGGAATCATAATCGAGTAGGAATTGCCTTTACCTGAAGGCTTGAAATAGCCTTTCTCTTCCCATTGTTGGTAGAGATCTTGTTCTATCGCTGCAGGGGAGTATGTTTTATCCATAATGACCTTACTTCTGTTCGGATGTCAGGGGCTCGGTTTGCATTTGGCAACCGCGCGCCCTGTAATGTTTGTAACGCTCGCGAGCTGTTTTTTTGCCATTGTCATCGGCTGGAACAATGTCATAAAGCTGTTGGCTCTGCTGAGCTTGTACCGGAATATCTTCCGCCAGATTAAACAGTGCATAACCCGGTCGGTTGTTCACGGCATCTGCCTCAGGCCAGCAGAACTCTACCGGAGCACCAGTAGCCGGGCCTTCGCCGTGTAAGTTATGCGGAATAAAAGCATCACTTGGTTGTTGCCACAAGAGTTCGTCCAGAGCTTCAGCCTGTTGTTGACTGCGGGCCCAGACCCGCAACTTTTTATGCTTTCGGTACAGTTCCGCTATCTTATCGCAGATAAGCCGGTTTTGCTCATCTTCGGCTTGGTCCGGCATTAAGAAAAAGGTGGCTGACGACATTTTATTCAGCTGCCTCGGTGTCGCACCGGTTGATTAAGAACTGAGTTAACAGTGGTACCGGACGGCCTGTCGAGCCTTTGTCTTTACCACCTTGCCAGGCAGTGCCTGCGATATCCATGTGCGCCCAGTTGTACTTTTTAGTGTAACGCGAGAGGAAACAGGCAGCGGTAATAGTGCCGGCTTCACGCCCGCCAATATTCGCCATATCCGCAAAGGGACTGTCCAGCATCGACTGATACTCGTCCCAAAGCGGCATGCGCCAGGCTTTATCGCCACTTTGCTGAGCAGCGTTCAGAATTTCGTGTGCTAACGGGTTGTGCTGGCTGAGCACGGCGGAAGCATGACTGCCTAACGCAATAACACAGGCGCCTGTCAGCGTCGCTAAGTCAATCACCGATTCAGGTTCAAAACGCTCAATGTAGGTGAGGGTGTCACAAAGCACCAGTCGACCCTCTGCGTCGGTATTAAGCACTTCAACCGTCTGGCCGCTCATGGTAGTCAAAATGTCACCCGGGCGGTAAGCTTTGCCATCTGGCATGTTTTCACAGCCAGCGACCGCACCAATAACATTAATAGGCAGCTGCAATTCGGCCAGAGCCTGCATTGCGCCTAAAACGCCCGCCGCTCCGCCCATGTCGTATTTCATTTCATCCATATTGGCGGACGGCTTAATTGAAATACCGCCAGAATCAAATGTCAGACCTTTACCAACCAGAACAATGGGCGCTTGATCATCGGGAGCGCCTTTGTAATGCATTAATGTGAGTACTGACTCATGCTCTGAACCTCGGCCAACCGCTAAGTATGCATTCATCCCCAGTTTTTCCATTTCGGTTTCTTCAACCGTGGTAACCGATAGATTGTCGTAATTATCAGCCATTAATTTGGCTTGATCGGCTAAATAACGAGGCGTGCAAATGTTAGGCGGCATATTTGCTACGTTGCGGCAAATATCCATTCCGGTTGCCACGGCTAATGCATGCTGCACAGCTTGTTCGCCTAAAGCCAGCTCTTTGCGGCTTGGAACGTTAAAAACCAATTTGCGTAACGGGCGGCGAGGCTCTTCTTTTTTACTTTTGAGCTCATTAAAGTTGTACAATGTTGCCCGCGCAGCTTCTACTGCCTGACGAACTTTCCAGTAAGTATCACGACCTTTAACGTGCAGTTCACTAAGAAAGCATACCGCTTCCATTGAACCTGTTTCGTTCAAAGTGTTCATAGTACGGGCGATAATTTGGCGGTACTGACGCTCATCAAGTTCGCGTTCTTTACCACAGCCGACCAGTAAAACACGTTCGGCAAGAATATTGGGGACATGATGTAACAGCAAAACCTGGCCGGATTTACCTTCGAGGTCTCCGCGGCGTAATAGGTTGCTTAAATAACCATCACTGACTTTGTCTAATTGTTCGGCAACGCCGGACAGACGACGAGGTTCAAACACGCCAACAACGATACAAGCAGAGCGTTGTTTTTCCGGATTACCACTTTTGACGCTGAACTCCATGACAGTGCTCCTGTTTCAGGTGGCTTCAATGCCTGCTATAGTTTCGCTATAAAGACACTTTGTTGTTAAAATAACAAGTTTACTTAAAAATCACAGCTATTCCAGTAAAAACCCAAGTTATGAGTGAACACCAGTGCGCATATTCCGCTATTTGATCAGTGAAACCCTGAAGTCGCAGCTTGCTGTACTTTTTATCCTGATGACAATTTTTGTCAGTCAGAAATTTGTCCGTGTGTTATCGGATGCGTCAGAAGGGGACATACCGGGCGCTATTATTTTTCAACTGTTGTCGTTGAACCTGCCTGCATTATTGTCATTGATTCTGCCCCTTAGTCTGTTTTTAGGGATTTTACTGGCTCACGGACGTATTTACGCCGACAACGAAATGACCGTTTTGCATGCCTGCGGAGTTAGTGAGTGGTACGTAACCCGGGTAACTCTGGTGCTATCGCTGATTCTGGCATTAATTACTGCGTCTTTTACTTTATGGTTGGTGCCCTGGTCGCTTGATCAGGAACAAAAGTTAGAAGATAAGGCCCGCTCGGAAAGCGGGTTAACAGCGCTTATGCCCGGGCGGTTCCAGCAAGCCAGCAACCAGAAAGCAGTAATTTTTGTACAAAGTGTTGGCGATGATGGTGATTTGGAGGAAGTTTTTGTTGCACAGCACACGCACAATCAGGGCGAGTTACAGTCTGGTAGTGTGGTGATGGCCAAAACTGGCAAAGTGATTAGTGAAACGACGGGCTCGCAACGGCTGGAACTGGGTCAGGGAAAACGTTATGCCGGCGATGACGACAGCTATCAGATGATGTCGTTCGACAGTTATCAATTGCAAATTAAAGAGCAGCAGGCAAGTGAGCAGCTACGAAAACTTGAGGCTTACCCAACTGTTGAACTGTTATCGCGAAAGGAACCTGCAGCGGTTGCAGAATTGCAGTGGCGTATTGCTATTCCGTTGGCAATGCCACTACTGACACTTATTGCTGTGCCGCTAAGCCGGGTAAACCCGCGTCAGGGCAAATTCGGAAGAATGGCGCCCGCGCTGCTTATTTATCTGGGGTACTTTTTATTGTTGATGGCGGCGAAGTCAGCTATCAGGGACGGTGTTATCCCGCCTATTATTGGCTTGTGGTGGATACACTTCATTTTGCTTATTTTTGGGTTGGCTCTTGTAGGTAAGGGACGTCCGCTCGGATTGCGATTACTGGCAAACTTGCGCTTTGGCGCTGCGCGGAGGCACTGATGTTTAGTATTTTAGATAAGTACATTGGGCTTTCCGTATTACGGACATCGCTTTTAAGTCTCGCTGTATTAACCGGGCTTTCTTCGTTAATCCGCTTTGTCGAACAGCTAAAAGCGGTTGGTCGCGGTGACTACAATGTTATGGATGCGGCACTCTTTGTGTTTTACAGCCTGCCTCGTGATGTTGAAACTTTTTTCCCTATGGCGGCCTTACTTGGAGGACTGATTGGCGTGGGCATGCTGGCCAGTAATTCCGAGTTAGTGGTTATGATGGCTGCCGGGCGGTCACGTTTAAACATTATTGGCGCGGTAATGAAGTCCGCCATTATTATGATGGTTGCGGTTATGGCCGTTGGTGAGTGGGTAGCGCCACCGATGGAAGCTCAGGGGCGAGCCATACGTTCACAGGCTATTTCCGGCGGTAGTTTAATATCCGCTCAGCAGGGTGTGTGGGCGAAAGATGGTTCAGACTTTATCAATATTGGTGAAGTGGAAGATACTGGACGGCTTAACGACGTATTAATTTACGATTTTAACGACAATCGTGAGTTGCAAAAAGTAACTTACGCCCGAACCGCTAACTTTAGCGGTGACAAATGGCGTATGCAGCAAGTGACTGTTACGCAGCTTAATGATAGCCGCATGTTACGCGATGAAAAGCCAAGCATGATTTGGCAATCGAGCTTAACGCCGGATAAACTCGGAGTAGTGACCATAAAGCCTGAGTCGCTTTCAATTACAGGGCTGCTGGATTATTTAACTTACCTGGAGAGTAATCAGCAATCCGCGGAGCGCTACGAACTGGCGTTATGGCGAAAACTGTTCGCACCGATAACGGTGGCAGTTATGTTGTTGGTGGCCTTGTCTTTTATTTTTGGTCCGCTTCGTTCAACGACAATGGGCGCCCGGGTATTACTTGGTGTTATTACTGGTTTTGGCTTCCATGTCAGTAACGAAATTTTCGGTCCGCTGGCTCAGGTATATCAAATTCCGGCTATTCTGGGGGCTTTGCTGCCCAGTATTTTATTTGCAGGAGTGGCGGTTTACTTTATGCGGGGGCGTACGGCCTGACAATTGGCCGTACCTCTAAGACCTATAGCTCATTCCAGTAGAACAGCTGGTTTGCTTCCTTTGAAAGTGTGACTACTTCGGTGCCGGCAGCGTAATCCTGCCAGGCACGTTTGTTTTTAAAATCGACCAGAACCCAGAGGTTTCCAAGGCCAGCACAACAGGTAAGCAGCCTGATGAAAACCTGACGATTAGTCAGTCGCGAACCATCACGGTTCTGGAGTTTCAGGCGCCACGCGCGCATGCCTAAGGTTTGGCCCGAACGCTTCCAGAACCAGCCAAAAAATAGCGAAACAACGGATATAAGATACAAACTGTACCATGGTCCCTGAGCCAGCCAGGCGGCATGATCCATTCCCTCGGGCAGCACTAACCAGTCAAAAGCAGTCAGCAGCGCGGCAAAGAGTAAAGCCACAGCTGAAGCAAGCATAATAATAGCTACGGCGACTAAAAAGTCATAAACCCAGGAAACAAAACGTCTGGGAAAGCTGGCACTGGGGAAACTGGCGTGTAATTTTTGCGCTTCGGAACTCATGTGAAACTCAGTTAACTCAATCGTGTTTTAATCATATCATGAGCTAAGCGGGCTGACAGCTATCTCAGTTGTGTCCTCAGCTGTATTCCTAATTGTACTCTCAATTGTATAAGGAATCAGCAGTTAGTTGGATTATAAGGTGTTTTAATGAATTATTGCTTGATTAGAGGGAGTGGAGGAGTATAATTCCGTCCCGTTGCTTTGTTATGCAACGCGTTCACCTTATAAAGCATGGCGCTGTGGTGGAATTGGTAGACACGCCTGATTCAAAATCAGGTTCCTTCTGGGAGTGACGGTTCAAGTCCGTCCAGCGCCACCACCACCACTTATACTCACTTGATATTTCCTTAAGCAACTTTCCATTCGAAAGAGTAGATCTCTCGATCCTATTTAAAAAAGTTAAAAAATTGATTGATCCTTCTTAACGCTTTCTTTACATTCCCCATTATGGCTTAACTAAGCCTATGTAATAAAAATGTTGACTTGGCTCAAAGCCTCTGAGGGAAAGTATTATGAAAAAATGGATCGTTGCACCATTAGCCGCCGTTGTACTGAGTGCGTGTATGTCTACTTCTAATGAAAACGCCGCAACATTAGATCGAAACCAAGCCGTCGCTGATCTTTCTGTGCAAATGGAAGACCTTGGATTTAATCGTGTCGAAATTCAACCGGGTGTCGATGAATTCTTAAATATCTGTGCTTCTATCCTGGAACGCCAATACAGCGTAATGGGCGAGTATCGTACCCAGACGGAAAACTATGTTGATGTACAAGCATTTTTAACGGCTCATCAGGGAAAGTCAGAAGGTGAGTTAAGAGATGCGATTGCTGCATTTGACGAGAAAGCGCAGGCTGAAGATGAAAAGATAGGTCCAAAGTTGGCTGCATACAACTCAGCAATCGAAAGTGTATCTGATCAGAATGCTAAATTAGCAACTGAAATTACACTGCAGTTGGCACAAGCAGCAATTATTTTGAAAGATCATTCTTCTACTGTAGCTAAAGCCGCTAGCATAGGTACGGTTTCGGGTTGGATGAGTGGTAACGAACAAAGCGCTGATAACAATCTCGGTTTGGCTATTCTCCGAGCGAAAGATCAAATTGATTTAGCATCGGACGCGAACGAAATCATTACGCTTGAGCAAGAGACTATTGAAGCCATTAATTCGCTTCAAGATGAGCTAGAAGCTAAAGGTTAATGTTTATTCGTAATTGGGTGGTCATTATTATGACCACCTTCAGTTTCTCCTTAGCTGCACAAGAGTTGCCGAGTTGGATTTTTGAGGCTAAGGCATCAAGTGACGAACTGGCTGCAATTGGTAGTGGCGCGTCCATCAATCAGGCTAAGCGAGCCGCAGTCGCCGAAATTATTGCTCAGGTCAGCCAATCTGTTTCAGCAGAAAGTGTATCAGTAGTTGAAAAACGACAAGAAGAAACATCACAGTTTTTCAAGCAGTCGGTTTTCAGTGAAACTCTCTCTATTGAAGTTAATGACGTTACCTTCGATAAAGAATATGTTGAGGAACGCTCGGGTGTGGTTTATGTTCGGGCAAGTCTGAGTAAAACACAGTTGATTCGTTTTCTTGAGGATGAATTAACACCGTTAGCAACGCTTAGCTTCCCAGTAAGAGCATCGCCTGTTGATAAGGTTCTTTGGTCACTTAAGTTCAGAGTAACGAACGAATATGGACTAAGAGTTGAAAGAGCTTTAAACGCTCTTGGTGCAGAAAAGGCAGCCATGAAAGCTAAGCTGCGCGATAACTTAGCTGCTGTAGTTGAGGTTTGGCAGCGTTATGGCGTACGTGTCATTGCCGACAACTCCCTACAAGATGTCGCTGGTCTTATTAATCGGCACATCCCATCAGCTAGCAAAACGGTTTTGTGGTTACAGTTGAAGCCCAGCCACAAAACAAGGCAACAAAATGATACGTACCAGCACAAGTTGGATTTGGCTGTAGAGTTAACCCAACCGCGTACTCCGTTCAGGATTTTCCGACAAGAACATATCTCCGTTGTCGGCAGCGGCTCGTCTGCTGGTGAGGCTGAAAGTCACGCCTTACAACAGTTACGCACCATTTTAGATACCCCTATACAAAACTGGCTTTTTGAAAAAGGAAGTGAACTATGAAGTTAGTGACGAAACTCACTGTCACAGCATTGGCTGTTTTATCTCTGAGTGCTTGTCAGACTCGTCAAGCTGATCAAACACAAACCGCGAAAGTATCAAACCGGGCGTCAAATGCCAGTATTGCACGTAGCGCTTATAACTTTGATAACGAAGACATTAAAGTTCCAGCGTATTTTGATACCCAAGGCCTTCAGAACTGTACGTTTAACCCAGCGACTGAGTCTGATGCCTGCCCACTTAAGAAGCCAACCGTTCGTATGTACTTTGCGGGTACCGATGTGGGCGGTGAAGGTCAAGGCGTAGAAGCGCTGCGTGAGTATGATGATAAGCAATTACTCTTTATGCTGGAGAATCAGTTCGCGGGCATTAACCGCTTCAGAATCATTACGCGTGACGACGATGTTATTTCTCAAGAAAAACAAATTTTCATGGAGCAGCAGGGAGCCAGAGCCCTAGCAGAAAGAGCTGGCAGACAAAAAGTGCTAAAGCCTGACTTTATTGTCAAATTAGATACTCTGCGCACAGTGAAAAGTGAAGGCTCAATTACCGGCTGGATGGACTACACATTAGAACTAACAACCGCTGTTTTGAACCCGTTTACACGAGAGCTAATGTCTTATCCTAATTTAGGTAAGATTCGTGTTAAATCGGAAGATGTGCGTGAGCGTAACGAGCTGAAATACGTCATGGTGAATAACCGTTATGAAACAGGCTTTCGTTACCACGATCCTGCGCACGTTAATGCGGTGATTAACGATATGACGTCTCGCGGCATTGATATTCTGCTGACACGTATGCTTTCTGAAATGCCAGCAACGGCCCAGGTCCTTGGTATTAAAGGCAATCAAGTGAGTTTGGACCGTGGTCAGAATGCCGGTGTACTACCCAACGAGACGATGATTATTTTCCAATACGAAGCTGGTTTTGTTGAGCCAATTGGCGTGGCCAATGTGAACCCATCTCGCAACAGTGCAGTGGGCGAAATAGCGGTATGGAAAAATAGCGACTTGGCTGAACAAGTGGAACGTTCAGCAGCGAATGGAATCTATCGCCCGTCAAACGGCACTAAGATTTTCGCTGTTTCAGTCGGTACTCCGGCCGGATTCCTGGAGTCTCGCACATGAGGAAACTAGCACTTAGTTTTGGTGTGCTAGCCAGTGTAGCTTCATGCAGCGCATTAGCTCAGATTTCTCTGAGCTCAATGCGCGGTATCGAAGCGGAAGCCTGTGCCTATGGGCGCGGAGCGCCTGCGATAGAGTCGGCAAAAATGGATGCCTTGTCGCAGGTTGCGCAATTCTTATCGTCACCTAAGTTGCTGGCGCAACAAACCTCAAGCGAAGATATCGACACGGAGACGTCATCCTGGGTTCGTAAATTGAGCGACATGCAACAGCAGGGTATGAGTATTCAGCAAATGCCTGTTGATATTTCGGCTCCTCGTCTTCAGGGCAGCGATACTTGTGTCACTGTTCGTTTAAAAACAGGTAGTTTGCCAAAATCGAACGGTCAATCGGATGGCGGTGACTGGGATGCTGCAGCCGAGAATGTGTTAGTGACGGTTATAGGCGAAGGGTGGCCAGATAGCGAGAACGGCCGCACAGCACGCACCCAAGCTGAAATGGATGCCTTGAAACGTGCGGTTTCACAAGTCGTTGGTATGTGGCTGACTCAGCAAAATACGCAGTTTTCAACGACCGAGGAGTCTTCGAGCGAGAGCGGTGATGAGTTCTCGGTGAACGAAGTGATTTCTCAACAATTGCATACAAGGTCGCAAGGACTCGTTAAAGAGTGGTCTTTGCTCAACAGTCGAGAACTGCCTAATAACGGCGTTGAAGTCACAATTAAAGCTGTGGTGGAAAAGCAACCTATAGCTCAGGCTGCGAATGATGTGCTGATGGCTATTGGTTCGCCACGAGTAAATGTTCAAGCACCGGAACCACTGAGTAGCCTGCTGAAAGACTGGCTTGCAGAGCAGGGTATTGAATATAGCCCTCATGCTAATTTAGTGATTAAAGCTGACTCGGTTCTTCGAGAAAAGGGGGCCAACAGTCGACTGCAGCTCAATGTAAAGGTAGAAGATTTATCGGGTCAGCAATACGGGCTTTGGCGAAATGAACCAAGCTTATTGTCTTTGCCAACAAGTGCTCAGGTCGAACACGACCTTATTGATGTGCACCTCGCTACTCCCGAACAGCAGCAGTCGCTGCGCAAAACGCTGAAAAAGTCGTTTAATCAGGTGGTCGCGCAAGGTGGCATGGTTCGCGATATTTTTATACATACGCGCTACTTGTCTCAGCCCGATAAGCTGTCTTCTATTTTGTCGACACTGGGCGGTGTGAAAGACGTAGTTGTGAATAGTCAGGGGGACTATTACAAAGCCAGTTTGCGATATGCCGGAGCAACCGGTGAGCTTGTTGCTGCTCTGCATCAATCGGTGCGACCAATAGCAGCACAAAGCCTGCCAAAAGCTCAAATAAACAATGAATTTACTATTCGGTTTGATTAAGGAAAATAAATAATGAAACGTTCACTCTTAACTTTAGCGTTGTTGGCTGCGTTGCCAACATTCGCACAAGACTTTGACTTAACAGATATGACTCCGGCACGACCTGGCGAAAGTGTGGAGTCTGTCGACGTCGTTACTAAAGGCAATGTGGTTGTCGGTAAAGACGAGAAAACGGCTGTAAAAGCAGCTCACCAACAGCTTGTAGATGAAAACCAGGACGGTATCCGTTTAGTTCAAGTTGGTAGCGGAACCGGGATTTTGTCAATCGGTAGTTCTAGTTATAACACCTACGACAATATGAATGCGACGCTATTATCGAAGCGTGGCGCATACAACCAAGCCGCGCTAATTGCGAAGAAGCAGCTTATTGAAAATATGAATGGTATTCAACAGGAATGTGAGAACGCCGTTCAAACGGTATTGGATGATATTCAAACGGGTTCTGACTCGATTACTAACGAATCAACGACTATGCAAGAGAATTGCATTGACTCTGTATCTGGTTCTTTATCTGGCTACGTTACTTTTGACGTCTATGATGATATTGATTCGAAAAGCGTGCGCGTTAGCTTAATTTCAACGCCTAAAACACGCGCGCAAATTCGTGATAGCCATGGTGCTGTTGCCGTAACGACAAACCCTAATGAAGTATTTAAGCAAGTAGTTGCAGATATTAACAGTGGTGTTTTGCCGCCAATGGGAGCGAAAATCCTAACCCATGCTGACACCGGCGAAATCATTTTAATGGGTTATGGCTCTGCAATTATTCGCGATAACGATAACTCGCGTGTTGCAAGACGACTGAAAGATGCGGCTAAGCGCCAGTCACAAAGCCGAGCAAACAGCGCGCTTATTGGCACTATGCAGGGCGATGAAGTCTATTGGAAAGGCAGCTTCAGCGAAGATCAAGTGGAGTCAAATCAGCAGTTTGAATACGGCGGCGATCCGCGCTTAGAAGATCCGACAACTGCAAAAAAACTGGATAGCGAACGTACTGTCTTCCTTAATCAATTGAAAATGTCTGACGAATATGGCTCTGTAACCAAGGGGCAATTGCCTCCGGGTGTCAGCAACCGTAGCTTTGCGAGCGAAGATGGTCATTGGATGTATACCGTATCCGTTTATTCTCCTTCTTTAGAAGCTGTGTCTCGCGAAGCTAAACGCGAAATGGAAGCTGGCGGTACAGCTAATCCGAGCGGCTCAGGTCGTAATATTCGAGTTTATGGTGGCCAAAATGACGAAGCGGCGAACCCTCAAGGTGCGTCAGGTAAGGTATCTGACGAAGACAACCTATAATGAAGTGGTTTATTGCATCGCTGGGGCTTTTGTCCCAGCTTGCTATAGCTTCAGAGCCACCAGAGCTGAGTCGGTTTGAAAAAGAGATTTCAAACGGCGAAGCTAGAGTGCGAACTGACTCGAAACTACCAAGCCAGGCCTGGCAAAAAGCTTGTCGGTCAGCATTGACTTTGCCTCTTAGAGCCGAAGTTAGAGAACGCCTGAGTGAACGTGTTGGCCTTAGCGTGCCTGGTGAGGTTTCATTTCTTCGAGCAGATATTGAGAAGTTTAACTCATGGAATGAGTCCGGGTGGCTGCATTGTGCGGGGGAGTCACAAGTCAGTGATTGGTTATTGAATATCGCCGGCTTATCGGTAAGAGCAGCATGGTTTTTGGTCGAACAGGGCAAGTTTGAACAGATAAAGCCTTTTCTTAAAGAAGCTTTATCACACTCGTATTCTTCTGCCGATGCAGTAGCGTTAATCGCGAAGTTGGCGCCCGAGCAGCAACGTCTAGGCTATTTAGACACTAACCTTAATGACAATGCATTGATCATGAATGCTGCAAAATACGCGGTGTCATCAATTTGGTTTTCTGATGGCCGTTGGCAATCAGTTATTGACTTAGCCAGTAGCTGCGACTCAGTGGAATGCCGTCAATTAAAGCTGAATGCTGAAGAACAAAAGGAGCGGGAAGATGCTGAAAAAGCCGACGATTTATCTAGCTATTTTTAGTCTCAGCGTTTTTAGTACGGTTGCACAGGACGATGCTGAATTTGAGCAGTACCTTAAAGAGCAGCAGACCGAGTTTCAGGAGTTCCAGGATAAACGTGAGCAGGAATTTCAGGCGTTTGTTGAGCGTTGGCGGGAAGCCGAGCAAGCGTATCGTAAGGAAGTTGCTGAAAAGTGGGATGACGCTAAGCTCCCTGATAAAAAACGCTGGGTTGAATATTCGGACGACAAAAGTCGTCGAACCATCGTCGATTATGAAAACAACACTATTACAGTGGAAGTTTTGGATGACTCTGACGACGCGGATGTATTAAATACTGCGAAAGCTGAAGTTAAACGGTTGAATGAGACCTCTGCGCAAGAAGCTGTCGAATCCGATCCTATCTTAATTAATGCTGGAATGAGTGTTAACAAACATCCTCAAAAGCAACCACGAAGGTCTGAGTCTTTGCTAGGGAGAAAGATCGAAGTTCAGGATTTACCTCAGCAAAAAGTGCATCGCTCAGGAAAACAAGCTTCGGTGACTATTAAGATGCCTGATGCAGCAGTCTCGGAGCGATTAAAACGAGTACTGCCAGTCGCGGAGATCTACGCGCGTCAATGGGGACTCCCTACCGAGTTAATTATTGCTGTTATCCATACTGAGTCGAGCTTTAATCCGTTAGCCCGTTCTCACATTCCTGCTTTCGGGTTAATGCAGATAGTACCTACATCGGCGGGAAAGGATATTAGTCAGTTTTTGCATGGACAACAGCGTTTACTGACGCCTGAATACCTGTTTGATCCGAATCGAAATATACAGGCAGGGAGCGTTTATTTTCATTTATTGCTAAACCGCTATTTTAAAGATGTTCGTAATACTCAGTCTCGCTTTTATATAGCAATTGCGGCTTATAATACGGGGCCAGGTAATGTGGCGCGGGCAATGACGAATACCACTTCATTGACGAAAGCGAGTAGAGCCGCAAACCAAATGTCACCGGGACAAGTGTACGAGCACCTAATGACTTATTTGCCAGCATCGGAAACCAAGAATTATTTAACAAAAGTCACTGAGCGTGAAGCTCATTATCAAAAAACATTGGGTTTATAATTATGAAGAAACATTTGATTACTATAGGGGTGTGCTTTGCGTTGACGGCATGTGCATCACAGCCAGAACAAACAGAAGAGCAAAAGTCGTCAGCACAGGCAAATCAACAGATGCAGTCTGTGACCGGAAATCTTCAAGACTCAGCGCCCGCCTGGGTGTTTCTTCCTAAATCAGACAAGGGCTTAGCATCATCCGCGTGTGTCGACTGGTCAGGAAATATGGCCGTAGACAGACCTCAAGCTGTGGCTGCCGCACGAGCGGATATGGCGCAACAAATCAGCATAAAAGCGAGCGTATTAGATAAATTATATAACCGCAAGCTTCAGGCGGAGGGCAAAAGTGATGTTGGTTCAACATTTGAACAGGTCACCAAACAAGTTTCCAGCGAAACTTTAGAAGGCTCAACGCCGGAAGAAATTTCTTTAGCGCAAATTGATGGTAAAAAGTATCTGTGCGCTTTAGTCGTTAAAGAAGACACTCGCGAAATGTTTGACGCCTTAGTTGATGAGTCAAACCGTCAGCTTGATCCGCAATCTAAAGCAGCGCTCTATGAAGAGTTTCGTACTCAAAAAGCAATGAAGGAGCTGGAAAAAGAGTTAAATTCTCTATAGCTCAATTATAATAATAGGCCCCGAGTTACAGTTTGACCCGGGGCTAACTAGATGTAAAAAATTTGCGTTATTTCACTCAATAGCCTCTTTATGCTTCACCACTGAGATAATCTCTGCAAATGTCGAAGGCAAATGGAATACATTGACGGATTCCCCGGTGAGTTCAGCAACCTTAAGAGAAGAAACCACGCCAAAAACCTCTTCTTCATTGATGACGACCAAAAAATCTCTTCCACTGGCTTTCAGTGTGGCTGCGACATCTCCGATGCGAGATTTCTTCAGGTCACTTAACTGTACTTGAGGTAATGCGGATAACGGCATCATCAGTTCTTTTACCGTTAGCTCCTTCCAGTTGGTCTGCGTACGCGTGGTCATTTGAGTTGCTTTTCGGCCATGCAGTTCCCTGAGTGCGAGTAGTCCGGTCATTTGATGGCTGCTATTTTCTACACAAGCATAGCGACAGGACGCTCCTCTAATAGCAGATTCTGCGTCGCTAACCAGTGTACTTTCCGGCAGTTCAACAGCCGATAAGGTTTTAAAATCATCCATCACGTGCAATGCATCATCGTGCCAGCTCAACGTTTTGTTTGATTTATCCGCGTGGTGTATTGCAATTTTATCGGCTGCAGAAGACCATTGAATTTCTTTAAACTCACTCATGACAAACTCCTTTAAAAATTAGAAAAATACAGAATTTTTAAAGGTGAGCGGGTGGTCCCCTGACGAGGTGCCAATTCCACTGAGTCAGTTTTGGTTTACTTTTTCTCTGAGCGGGAGGAACAAGCGGCTGAACGCTTTGAAACACTCTTGATGAAACATCTATTGCTTTGTCGAATTCGGGCTCTTCAGCCTGAACCTCAAAAACGGATGACGAGAGACCGGCAACGAAAACTGAGTCAGGAGTTGGCTGATCTGTTAGATGTTTTTCGGCGTTTTCAGCCGATGCTGCATAGCTGGAGGTACTAAAGGCGACAAGCAATAAGCACAGTAATACCTGATAGCCCCACTTTGCGGGCCAGTTTAATTCTGTGGTATTTACTGCATGTTTTTGCATTCGTTTGATCTTAGTAAATGTTTCAATTCTCAAATTAGAGTATATAGGACGATTCGACAACTCATTTTTTACCAATTACGCAATATATGGGTACGTTTTGTTCAAAATACAAGCGAAGCACTGACATTATGAAATTCAGCACGTATACTGTTGCCCACCGGTTCCCCTTAACCGTGCAACTACAATAGGATTCTATGTCAGATAATCAACAGAACAACAGTACGCCAGAATATGAAGTTGAAATTCCGGGCCGTGAGCAATTGCTTGAACTTGTAACCTCAAACAGTAAACCGGTTCAGTTTGACGAGTTCATTCGTCACTTTGGTTTAGATGATGAGCGCCAGGCAATTGGCTTGAAACGGCGTTTGCGCGCTATGGAGCGCGACGGACAGCTTATATACAGCAAGGCGAATGCTTATGGTCTGCCTGAGCGTATGGATTTGATCAAAGGTCGTATTATTGGTCATAAAGACGGTTTTGGATTTTGTCAGACTGAAGATGGCGGTAAAGACCTGTTTATTCCGCATCATCAAATGTATTCAGTTTTGCATGGTGATCGCGTATTGGTCAAAACCAGCGGCAAAGATAGCCGTGGTCGAACCGAAGGCCGTATCGTAAGAGTTACAGAGCCCCGCGACAGTAATATTGTTGGGCGTTATTTCATTGAACATGATTTGGGCATAGTGGTGCCGGATGATGGGCGTATTAGTCAGGATATTCTTATTCCTGATGCGGATAAAAATGGCGCGCGTCATGGCCAACTTGTGGTCGTAGAAATTACCCGAAGACCCAGCAGACGTACCAGCCCAATTGGTCGGGTCAGCGAGGTGCTGGGTGAACATATGGCGCCAGGTATGGAAATTCAGGTCGCGATTCGCGAGCATGATATCCCTACCGAATGGCCAACTGAAGTTGACGAAGAGCTGAAGAAATACAGCGAAGAAGTTCCGGCAGAGGCCTACGAAGGCCGCAAAGACTTACGTGAGTTGCCGCTTATTACGATTGATGGTGAGGACTCCCGCGACTTTGATGATGCAGTTTGTTGCGTACAGGAAGAAAAAGGCTGGCGCCTTTGGGTTGCTATAGCTGATGTATCTTATTACGTGCGGCCAGACACGGTGCTTGATAAAGCCGCAACGGAACGCGGTAACTCAGTTTACTTCCCCAGTAACGTTATTCCAATGTTACCGGAAAAACTGTCTAATGGTTTGTGTTCGTTAAACCCTGATGTCGACCGGTTGTGTATGGTTGCTGAAATGGAATTAGGGCCTCGCGGAAAACTCAAATCCACAGAGTTCTATCCGGCAGTGATGAAAAGCCATGCGCGACTGACTTACAATAAAGTTAAAAAACTACTTGATGGCGATGAAGAACTGCAACAACAGTACCAGCACGTTATGGACAATGTGCAGGAGCTGGAGCGACTTTATAATGCCTTAAGTGCAGCTCGTAAGCGCCGCTCAGCTATTGAGTTTGATACGCAGGAAACCCGCTTTATTTTTAACGCTCAGCGTAAAATTGAGAGTATCGAGCCGGTTAAACGTCATGTTGCTCACAAAATTATTGAAGAGTGCATGATTATGGCAAATGTTGCCTCTGCTCAGCTTATTGAATCTGATAAAGAAGTTGGAGCGTTGTTCCGGGTGCATGAAACCCCAGCGGACGAACGACTGAACAACTTCCGCAGTTTTCTTGGTGAACTGGGTCTGAACCTCGAAGGCGGTGATGAGCCATCTCCAAAAGATTACGCGAACTTGCTTGAGCAAGTGAAAGATCGCCAGGATCATGAGCTGATTGAAACCATGTTGTTGCGCTCTATGCAGCAGGCGGTATATCAACCAGAGAATAAAGGTCACTTTGGTTTGGCATTGAAGTCATATGCACACTTCACCTCGCCTATTCGTCGTTATCCGGATCTTATTTTGCACCGTGCGATAAAAGCAATTCTGCGCAAGAAAAAAGGTGAAGAAAAAGGTTTAGTGGGAGCATGGGCGTACTCGGAGAAGCAACTGGACGAACTGGGCGTGCATACCTCAATGACCGAGCGTCGAGCAGATGACGCCACCCGCCAGGTTGACGAATGGCTGAAATGTGAGTTTATGCTTGATCACGTCGGTATGGAATTTGAAGGTATTATTTCCTCAGTCACTAACTTTGGTCTGTTTGTTCGCTTGAGTGACTATCAAATCGATGGGCTGGTTCACATCAGTAATCTTGATAACGACTATTATCACTTCGATCAACAGAAAGGTATGTTGGTAGGCGAAAACAGCAATAGCGTTTTCCGTCTGGGTGATAATGTGAAAGTCAAAGTGAAAGACGTAAATCTGGATGATCGAAAAATTGATTTAACGTTGTTGGAAGCGACGAGTCCGGGTGGCCAGAAACGCAATATGCCAGCTAAAGGTTCAGGCAAAGGTAAGAGAAAAGGACAGTCTCGCGGAAAAGGCGGCCAACGGAAAAGTGGTAATCGTGGCAGCAATAAAGGACGTAGTAAGTCATGAGTCAAAAAGTGACCGTATTTGGCTTGCACGCGGTGCGGGCCATATTAAAAAATCATCCGGATCGTTTGGTGGAACTCTATGTTTCTAAAGAGCGTCAAGATGATTCGGTGCGTGACATTGTCAATCAATGCCACGCGACTGGCGTCAGACCTCAATGGGTGCCTAAACAAGCTCTGGAAAAACGGGCGGAAGGCGGTAACCATCAGGGCGTTGTTGCGACAGTTCAGTCGCCTCCTACTTTAACCGAGCATGACTTGCCTAAATTGCTGGAACAAAGCCAGCAGGCCGGGTTGTTCTTAATTCTCGATGGCGTGACCGACCCGCATAATTTAGGTGCCTGCCTACGCACGGCCGATGCAGCAGGTGTTACGGGCGTTATTGTACCAAAAGATAAATCGGCTCAAATTACCCCAACCGTGCGTAAGGTGGCATCCGGTGCTGCCGAGAACGTTCCTCTGATTGTGGTAACCAACTTAGCCCGGGCGCTTCGTGACTTACAGGAGTTAGGCGTGTGGGTATACGGTACCGCAGGGGAGGCGACTCAATCCGTTTATGACGTTGATTATAGAGGGTCTGTCGCTTTGGTGATGGGAGCCGAAGGTAAAGGCATGAGACGTCTTACCCGTGAAACCTGTGATGGTTTAGTCTCCATTCCTTTATCTGGTAGTGTCAGTAGCTTAAATGTTTCTGTAGCCAGTGGGGTTTGTTTATTTGAGGTTGTCAGACAGCGCAATGAATCTTAAACGTCGCCTTTTCCCCATAGCCATTGCTCTGGCTATGGTTGCAGTATTGTTTGTGAGCTGGACGCCTAACTGGGAATCACCAACCTGGCTGCGTTCAGAGAAGCCCTATGTTGCTTTTCATTTTGAGGTAGAGGATAACGCGGCTCAATCTGTACAGAATTTAGCCTTTGATATTAGTAATCGGCTCGATGTCAGGCACGAGTGGCACAGGGTTGAGGATAATAATGCTGAATGGCAAGTCACTCTTGTGTTCGCTGAACAGCAGGATGCGGTACAAATTGATGCAACAGTAAGACGTCAAGAAAAGATTGTTGATCATATTGTTGTACGTGGAGAAATCGCAGTGGCTAATGAGTTAGCCGACCGCGTTGTTTCTTTACTCAGTTCACGTATCGAAAAAGCCCATAAAAACGCTGATTAACTTGTAATTGGCGTTCATTTTAGTTAGTATCGCGCGGCTTAAATCAGCCATATTCTCATTTTACTGAATGTGTTCCTTGCTTCTATGTTAGTGCGGCTGAGCTAAACTGAGGCTATACGAACCAAAAGGAAACTGTAATGCGTCATTACGAAATCGTATTTATGGTCCATCCGGACCAAAGCGAGCAAGTACCTGGCATGATCGAGCGCTACAGCGAAACGATCAAGCAAGGTGGTGGTCAAATCCATCGTTTAGAAGACTGGGGCCGTCGTCAATTGGCTTACCCAATCAACAAACTGCACAAAGCACACTATGTTCTGTTGAACATTGAAGCTTCTGCAGAGGTTGTGGAAGAGCTTGAAACTGCATTCCGTTATAACGATGCAGTATTGCGCAATATGATCATGCGTAAAAAAGAATCTATTACTGAGCCTTCGCCGCTGACTAAGCCGAAGGAAGATCGTAAAGGTGACAGTGAAGCAGCGTAAGCTTGCTAACTTTCAATAACCCTTATGAATCGACTGCATTTAACCGGAACACTTTGCAAAGTACCTAAGCTGGAAACCAGCCCGTCAGGTATTGAGCATTTACAATTAGTGATTGAACATCGGTCTATGCAACCGGAAGCCGGTATGAATCGTCAATCTTATGTGCGTATTCAGGTCGTGTTAAGTGGTGAAGGTTTACAACACTGGTTAGAAAAATTGACGGTGGGTTGTGAAGTTTTAGCAGAAGGTTTTCTGCACCGTCACGAGGATAGCAATGGCTCACCTCGTTTGGTACTTCATGCTCAGCATCTCGAATTGATTTAAGGAGACCATCATGGCTCGTTTTTTTCGTCGCCGCAAATTCTGCCGCTTTAAAGCAGATGGCGTAAAAGAAATTGATTATAAAGATATCGCTACGCTTAAGAACTACATTACTGAAACTGGTAAAATCGTTCCTAGCCGTATTACTGGAACATCGGCTAAGTATCAGCGTCAGTTAGCGCGCGCTATTAAGCGTGCTCGTTATTTGTCACTGCTGCCTTATACTGATTCACATCAGTAAGCTAGCACCGGTTCGATTACCAAAAGTAGAGGTAGCGAGAAATGAATGTCATTTTGTTAGATAAAATTGCTAACTTGGGAAGCCTTGGCGATCAAGTCAGTGTAAAATCTGGTTACGCACGTAACTTTCTTTTCCCTCACGGAAAAGCTGTACCTGCGACCAAAAGCAACGTTGATCTATTTGAACAGCGTCGTGCTGAGTATGAAGCGAAATTAGCGGATCAATTAGCTGCTGCTCAAGCTCGTGCTGAGAAAGTAAATGCCTTAGATGCAGTAACTATTTCGTCTAAAGCTGGTGATGAAGGCAAACTATTTGGCTCTATCGGTACTCGCGACATCGCTGATGCAGTAACAGCTGCTGGCGTTGAAGTGAAGAAGAGCGAAGTGTTAATGCCGCATGGTACATTACGTGAAGTCGGTGAGTTTGATATTGAACTGCACTTGCACGCTGATGTATTTGCAAACATTACATTGAAAGTTGTACCTGCTGAATAAGTTGTTACGATTTGCTGAAAAAGCTGCCTTCTGGCAGCTTTTTTTTTGCGAAATTTTCGTCACTAACAATTTTATTATGGCAATATGCGAGAACGGTGCAGTAAAAAGATAGGGAGCGAAAAGTGAAAAAACTATTATCCTTAGCGGGGTTCATATTACTAATCGTGAGTTCGGTTAGCCTGGCCCAGGAAAAAGTCGATAAGACATTGTCTACATCGCCCGGAGCAAGAGTGTTAATTGACAACATGAGAGGAAAGGTCGAACTCATTACCCATGATAAAGACGAGATTCGGGTTCTTGGGACATTAGATGAAAAAACCGAACGGTTCATTTTTGAACAAAGAGGCAGTCGTATCCAAATAAAAGTTGAGACGCCGCAGGAAATAGGTTTTAACTCCTCTTCCGACGGCGAAGGTTCAGATCTGAAAATATACTTGCCTGACTCTATGGATATTAAAGTGAATGGCGTATCCATGAAAGTAATCGCTGACGGATTCAATGGTGGATTGGAAATTCGATTGGTTAGTGGAAATATAAGAGTGAAGCAAATAGCCAATCGCGTACTGCTGAAGACGGTTAGTGGAAATATTGAGGCTGAAGAGATAAGTGGTGATGTCCGTTTTGAAACGATCAGCGGCGATATTAAAGATATAAATAATAGCGCTGATTCCGGAACTTACCAGTCTGTTAGTGGTGATATCACCAGTCAGTCCGATTCTATTTCTGAATTTACTGCGCAGTCGGTCTCGGGTGATATTAGCGCAAAAGTTGGTACTCTGACTAAGGCTAAGATGACCACGGTTAGCGGCGATGCAACACTAACTGCAGGTCTATCCGGGAGCGCGCGTATAGAAACAAATTCAGTCAGTGGCAATTTAACGTTTGAGTGGGTAGGTGACATTCACGCAGACTTCAACATTAAGTCTAATGCGGGCGGTGAAATTACGAACCGCTTAAGCGATGAAACAGCAACTGAAGCCGAGTGGGGGCCATCCTCTAAGTTAGAGTTTACCGTTGGTGACGGTGGCGCGTCCGTTTCCGCTACAACGGTTAGTGGTGAAATAACACTCGATAAAAATTAAATCATGCTGTTAGGTGTCGCTTCGCTTTCTAAACAAGAGGGGATTTTGTATAGTAATCCCCTCTTATTATTTCCCTTTGCGAGACAACTTTCCCCATGGCAGAGAAGTCAAAAAAACGCGACGCGTCAATAGAAGCACTGCGCTCAGCACCTCATTCAATTGAAGCTGAACAATCCGTTCTAGGCGGTTTAATGCTCGATAATGACGCCTGGGACAATGTTGCCGGTAGCGTTATCGCTGAAGACTTCTACCATCGTTCTCACCGGCTTATTTTTAAAGCCATGCATGAGCTTGCTCAACGCAGTCAGCCAATGGATTTGGTGACGGTTTCCGAAAATCTGGAATCAGCAGGAGAGCTGGACCAAATAGGTGGTTTTGCGTACCTTGGTGAAATTGCAAAAAACACGCCCAGCGCGGCAAATATATTAGCTTATGCGAATATTGTTCGCGAGCGAGCAGTTTTGAGGGAAATGATTGGTGCGGCAAATGATATCGCTGAGTCAGGTTATGATACTCAGGGGCGCAGCAGCGCACAATTGCTCGATCTGGCGGAATCAAAAGTCTTTCAAATTGCAGAAAAGCGGGTCAATTCCAGTGAGGGGCCGCAAGGTATCAATTTAATTTTGCAACGCACGGTCAGCCGTATTGAGCAGTTGAGTAAGCTGAAAAACAATAACGGTGTGACTGGCGTTTCTACTGGCTTTACTGATCTTGATCAGATGACCGCAGGGCTTCAGCCTTCCGACTTGGTGATCGTAGCAGCACGCCCGTCTATGGGTAAAACAACCTTTGCCATGAACCTGGCAGAGAACATTGCACTCAATGATGACCGCCCGGTATTGGTGTTTAGTCTAGAGATGCCTGCAGAGCAGTTGATGATGCGTATGCTGGCTTCACTTAGCCGCGTAGATCAGAATAAAGTACGGACAGGTAAGCTAGAGGATGACGATTGGGCTCGCATCGCGTCTGTTATGAATATGCTAAACGACAAGAATAATATTTATATAGATGACTCGTCTGGCCTAACGCCGACTGAAGTGCGCTCCCGTGCTCGCCGAATTCATAGAGAGCACAAAGGAATATCCATGATTATGGTGGATTATTTGCAGTTAATGACGGTTCCGGGCATGTCGGAAAACCGGACGCTGGAAATTGCAGAAATATCGCGTTCTTTGAAGTCCTTAGCGAAAGAGCTGGAAGTGCCTGTGGTGGCGTTGTCTCAGCTAAACCGTTCATTAGAGCAGCGCTCTGATAAAAGACCGGTTAACTCAGACTTACGCGAGTCTGGCTCTATTGAGCAGGATGCTGACGTCATCATGTTTATTTATCGTGACGAGGTTTATCACCCAGATTCGGCGGAGCAAGGCCTAGCTGAAATTATTATCGGGAAACAGCGTAATGGACCTATTGGTAAAATTGAACTGAAATTCCATGGGCAGTTATCGAGGTTTGATAACTATGCCCGTCATGCCAGCGACGAGCGTTACTAGTCGTCGCTACTTGATTTTATCGAAGCAGATTTCGATGTATGCTTTACCTGAAACGTGGTTGAACGGCATAATCAGTTTCGAGCCTTCAGATTTATGCGAAATGGTATGGTCTTTCCCTGAAACGACAATTGGGGTTGCCATATCAAAGTCGTAACCTTTTTCACCCAGGGTCTTTTTAGCTCCGCCGGTAACCATATTAGTGATTTCGCCGACCATATCGCAGACATCTTCGTTAATTGAGTTAGGCAACTCGCCTAGCATTTTATTCATGATTTCACAGGCCAGATTTTCCTCAAATGAAATTGAGAATGACCCTTTTACCTGTGGGCCCACCATACCGATGATGCCGGATACATCGCCACGCGCGTACTCATCTTTTTTTAGTTGCGCTTTACCGGGCTTCAATTCCATTTGAGCCATCATCGACAAGACATTTTGCAGTGCCTGAAGAAATGGGTTTACAAACTCGGCATTCATTTTCTATTCCTTTATCTCTTGCTGGCACGTAATTGTGTCAGATGTATTTTTAATGGTCAGAATTAGGCTACGATTGCCATGATCATCGACGACATTGATAGTATTTACCTGGGCAGAAAAGCTATCCATTAAAAGTGTATTTGAAACATCCCACCCGCACAGGTTATCACGCTTGGGTATCTCCTGATAAACCCAAATTTTCTGATAGTCAGCTTCAAAACCTACCCAATTAGGCTCAACTTTATTTCCTTGTAGGTTTACCAGTTGAAACTTTTCAGTTATCCAGTCCCTGATATGTTGCTCAGAGCCTTGTTCTCCCAACCTAAAAGTTTTCCCCAGCCGCTTTTTAAGCACCTGTTGTACATCATGCAAAGTATACTGATGAACGATTTCTATTGCTTGCGTGTTTTTATTTGCACTTATTTCGGTTAACCCGAAAAAATAGCGATGCGCTGATACAGATGGTATCAGCGCGAACAAAAAACCAGTAGCAGCAACAAGTTTAATCATCGTTACCAGACTCCAACTCTTCGTTGTAGTCTTCCATCATGCTCTTATTACGGTCTTCACGCTTAAACAGTTCAATTCGAGATGGAACTGCTCTTGCTGGCCAGTAGTTGTTACTGGTATCAACATCTGCGGTTTCCCAGTTAGGATCAACAACAACTTGAGTTAACGTTTTATCGCGAATTAATAGCTTACTCACTTTTTGCGGAGAGCGGCGCCATACCTCGGCTGGAATACGAACATGCTCTTTACTGCCATCTTCAAAATGCAGATCAAGCAGAATCGGCATAACTAAGCCACCTTTATTGGCGAAATCAAGCACGTAGAAGTTGCTGCCATTTTTCAGCATTTCCCGCTGTTCTTCATTTAACCCTTTTATCAGTTCTTGATATTTGTTGCGGTCAGCGTTAGTGACAGTGTAGTCATTGTTCTCATTATAAAAGTCAGCAAGATTTGGTTGCTGATGAATTTTATAATTAACATCGGCATTACGCTCAGTTGTCAAAGATTCTGGCTCAGCATCGTCTTGCTGTTTTTGCCATGCTTTTTCGACTTCTGGATCTTGCGTATTAATAGTTAACTGATTGACTTGCTCAAGGGCAATATCGACATGGTCGGTAGAGTAGAACCAACCTCTCCAGAACCAGTCTAAATCAACGCCAGACGCATCCTCTAATGTCCTGAATAAATCTTCTGGTGTCGGGCGTTTAAACTTCCAGCGCTGCGCATACTGACGAAACGCGAAATCAAAGAGCTCACGGCCAACGATAGTTTCACGTAATATATTAAGGGCTGTAGCCGGCTTTCCGTAGGCATTATTACCAAATTGCAGAATCGACTCTGAGTTGGTCATAATCGGCATTTGGTTACTGCTGGCCATGTAGTTGGTAATGTTACGCGGCTCACCGCGCCATGACGGGTAGTCTTTTTCCCATTTTTGTTCAGCCAGGAATTGCAGATACGTATTGATACCTTCATCCATCCAGGTCCATTGACGCTCATCTGTATTGACAATCATTGGGAAGTAAATATGACCAATCTCGTGAATGATGACCGAAATTAAGCCGTACTTGGTGCGTTTAGAGTAATATTTCTCACCTGAATCCTCGTCAACGTAAGGGCGCGGACCGTTAAAGGTGATCATAGGGTATTCCATACCACCAACTGGGCCATTCACCGATATAGCGACAGGATAAGGATAGTCAAAGCTGTAATCGTTATAGTGCTCAATGGTGTGAATAATAGAGGCCGTTGAGTAACGTTCCCATAGTGGGTTGCCTTCTTCAGGATAAAATGACATTGCTATGACATCGGTGTCATTCTTCTTGTAACCCTGCGCGTCCCAGATAAACTTGCGCGATGAAGCCCAGGCAAAGTCACGAACTTTATCGGCCTCGAAAATCCAGGTTTTGGTATTATCGGTGCCTTCTTTCTGGTTTTCTAATGCTTCTTCTTCAGTGACAATTTTTACCGGCTTGTCAGAGTTACGCGCTTTTTCCAGGCGTTGACGCTGAGTAGAAGTAAGTACCTCATCGGGATTTTGCAAAACACCGGTAGAAGCAACAATATGATCAGCCGGAACCGTTATCTCCACGCGGTAGTCACCAAACTCTAAAGCGAACTCGCCGTTACCAATAAATTGTTTATTCTGCCAACCTTCCGCGTCGTAATATGCGGCCATGCGAGGGAACCATTGAGCCATTTCATACAGGTAGTTACCGTCGTCTTCAAAGTATTCGTAACCGCCACGACCACCAAGTACTTCGGCTTCAATAATATTGAACTGCCAGTTGATATTAAAAGTAACACTTTCGCCGCTTTTAAGGGGCTCATCCAGATCCAGTCTTAGCATAGTGTCATTAACGTAATGTGCTAGAGGTTCACCATCTTCGTTACTGATTTCAGTAAGCTCATAACCCGCCGGAAACTCTTCCTGAGTGAGCATGCTTTCCATTCTGGAAAAACTCACCCGATCTAAATCTCCAGTAGCCTGGCTTTGTGGTCCTATGGAATCTTTCTTAAAACGGTTCTGATCAAGTTGGACCCATAAATAGCGCAAAGTATCGGGGGAATTATTGGTGTAAGCTATGGTGCTTTGTGCCGTAATACTCTGATTCTCATCGTCCAGAGCAACCTGAATTTTGTAGTCGGCTTCCTGTTGCCAGTAAGCATGCCCCGGAGCTCCGGACGCGGTACGATAAATGTTCGGGCTACGGAATTTATCATCGTTAAGTTGTCGAAACTTGTCTTCGAAAGCTTGAGCGGTTGCGGCCTGATTAATGGTTAAACAAACCGTAGCTGTAGCGATAAGATGGCTGAGCTTCATAGTGTTACCTGTTGTTATTATTTAATGGCGTTATAAGTTAAAGGCATTTGGTACACAAACCATGGGCTTCTATAGTTTGACTCTGAACCTTAAAACCGTGATCTTCGGCCTGACGTTTCAATTCGTCATAAACCCCTTCGGACTGAATTTCCTGGACGTCGCCGCAGGAACTGCAGATTAACATTTGAACTGGATGTTGATGGTCGAAATGCGAGCAAAGAACAAAACTATTCGACGAAGTGATTTTATGAACAAAGCCTTGTTCTTGTAAAAAGTCTAAAGCGCGGTAGATAGTCGGAGGCTTCGCATTGGGCATGACTTCCCGCAGTTGATCAAGTAAATCATACGCGCCGACGGCTCCTGAATGCTCTGCGAGTATCGCGAAAACTTCACGGCGGGCATTTGTCAGGCGAGCACCACGTTGTTGGCACAGTTTTTCAGCTTTTTGTATAAGTCGTTGTGCTTCTTGAGCTTTCATTATTGACTACAATTTATAACCATTTCAGCCATTGTAGAGAGTTTTAACGGCAAGGAAAAGGGTTTTACGGAAGAGGCTGCTTACTGGCGTATTCTGAGTTAAAATAGCCGTCTAAATATACTGACTTTGCAGTTAACTGTTTACCGGGTGGATGTTTTGACCGAACCATATTCTTACAAGCTTTCTGTAGCACCGATGCTGGACTGGACCGATCGCCATTGCCGGTATTTTCATCGCCTCCTAACTGGGAATACCTTGCTTTACACCGAAATGGTAACGACTGGAGCGATTATTTTTGGTCAGCAGGATTTTCTGTCATTCAATTCAGAGGAACATCCGGTTGCTTTGCAGCTTGGCGGTTCGGAGCCCGCGGCTATGGCCCAATGCGCGCGTTTGGCACAAGAGCGGGGGTACGATGAGGTTAATATTAATGTCGGTTGCCCATCTGATCGAGTGCAAAATGGTAGCTTTGGCGCGTGCTTGATGGCTCAACCGGAAAAGGTTGCAGAATGCGTAAAGGCAATGAAAGCAGTAACTGATATTCCGATTACCGTAAAAACCCGTCTGGGCATTGATCATCAGGATTCCGACGATTTTCTATATGAATTGACCGATGCCGTTGTAGCTGCCGGTGTTGATCAGCTGACTTTGCATGCCCGTAAAGCCTGGCTGCAAGGCCTTAGTCCGAAAGAAAACCGGGATATTCCTGAATTGCAGTACGAACGGGTTTACCTAGCCCAGAAAAGATACCCTGATGTACCTGTTGCGATTAACGGCGGAATTGTCGACTTGCACGAAGTTAAGCAACATTTAGATCAGGTTCATGGCGTGATGATCGGCCGGGCAGCCTACCAAAATCCCTGGTTACTTACTGAGCTTGATTCTTTGAGTGAAACGAAGCCGCCAGAGTTAACCCGTGAGGCTGTGGTTACCGCTATGATACCTTATATTGACAATCATATTCGACAGGGTGGGCGTGCCTGGCATGTGGCTCGTCACATGCTGGGGCTGTTTCAGGGAATGACCGGAGGTAAGCGGTGGCGCCAGTATCTTAGTGTGAAAGGCCCCAGAGCCACCAGCGCCGAACAACTGCTTTATGGTGCTCTGGCATTTCGCGACGATCACAGCCAGCATGTGTCATCATTAACGTCATAAATTGACTAAAAGTTGGTGAAAAACACTAATCTGGAAAATCTTCTTTCTTTCAGTTGAAAATAAAAAGTTATTATAGAACAACTGCTTAGCAATATTTAAAAAGATGGCACAACCTTTGAATTACATAGTGTGACTTAACTAACGCACTGTCATTTATTCAAAGGAGAAAATCATGAAAGCGTTAATCGTAAGTGTTGCCAGTGGTATTATGTTGTTCAGTGCATCGGTCTCAGCTGCCGATGAGAGTAGAGATTCTATCACTGCTGAGCTTCAAGCTCAGATTGCTGAAATGTCTGAAGAAGCGATGCAAAACGTCAAACAGTCGGTTTCAGAGTCAATTGAAGAATGGGTTATAGAGTTTATGCCCGACTTAAAACTCGCTGAAACTCAGACCGAAACTTCCGAACAAAAGAATAAGCAGACTCAGTAAGGAGCCCCCGTGATTTTATTAGATCAGTGGTGGCTCATTTGGCTGGCGGCGCCGGTATTAGGAACCTTGATTGTCGGTGCTCTTATAAGTTTCAGCGCATCAGTAATGCGGCACAGCTAGACTTTTGCTACTCTGCGTATATCTTCATATAAAAATAAAAAGAGGAATACGTATGATGAAGTCTCTGATAGCCGCTTCTGTGCTGGCAGTTATTACCGGTTGTGCAACAGCAGGGCAAGCTGCAACCAGCGGTTCTGAACAAGCGGAATATACCGCTAGTAATAAAGCTGAAAAACTGGCGAAGCAGTATTTGCTGATAGACACACATATTGATGTACCTTATCGAATTCATGATAAGTGGGAAGATGTAACAGAGGCCACTGCAAAAGGGGATTTTGACTACCCACGGGCAGTAGAGGGTGGCCTCGATGCCCCGTTTATGTCTATTTATATTCCGGCCTCTTATGAAGAGAGTGGTGGCAGTGTTCAGTTGGCTCATGAGCTTATCGACGGTATGGAAGCGCTAGTCGGACGTGCGCCAGATAAGTTCGCAATGGCTTATAGCACTGATGACATCCGCGAAAATAAAGAGCAGGGCTTAATGTCAATTGCCTTGGGTATGGAAAACGGTACTCCTATCGAAGGGGATCTCGCCAACCTGCATATGTTCTATGAGCGCGGTATTCGTTACATTACTCTGGCTCACTCATTATCTAATCACATTTCGGACTCTTCTTATGACATTCGCCGTCAATGGGATGGCTTAAGCCCATTTGGTAAAGAATTGGTCAAAGAAATGAATAATGTCGGCGTTATGGTCGATGTGTCGCATATTTCCGATGATGCATTTTACCAGGCGGTTGAAATTAGTGAGGCTCCGGTCATCGCGTCGCATTCGTCGCTGCGTTCTTACACTCCTGGCTTTGAACGTAATATGAGTGATGACATGCTGAAAGCCTTGGCTAAAAATGAAGGCGTTATCCAAATTAACTTTGGTTCGTCGTTTTTGGCAGAGCAGGCAAACCGTTACCGTGACATGATGAGAAAGCGTATTGCTGCGGTAAAAGAACAGTATGGCGAGGGAAGTGAAGAAGCGAAGCGCCGTATAGAAGAGATTGAAGCAAACAATCCTTATCCGTTCGCTACTTTAGATACCGTTCTGGAGCATATTGATCATGTTCGTGATTTAATCGGTGTGGAGCATATTGGCATTGGCTCAGACTATGATGGGGTTGGTGACTCTTTGCCGGTTGGACTAAAAGATGTATCTACCTATCCAAATCTTGTTCAGGGGTTGATGGACAGAGGATACTCAGATAAAGAAATTGAAATGATTCTGGGCGGTAATTTAATGCGAGTTTGGGAGCAAGTAGAAGACTACGCCAAAACACATTAAGGGCTTGACACCAGGCCGTGAATCAGTATAATTCGCGGCCACGTCTTTTGAAGTTTATCGGCTTTTGCCGTGTAGAAGACGTTCGACAACAGTCCCGATTGGGGACTGAATGCTTGACGTAGAAAAACGCACCCCCGGTATGTGCCAGGGAGGTTGCGATTTTCTGTGCTCTTTTTTAAATGCTCTTTTATTGAGGCTTTGATTTATTTATGGCTAATCAAAGAATTCGGATTCGTTTGAAAGCGTTCGATCACCGTCTGATCGACCAGTCGACTGCAGAGATTGTTGAAACTGCAAAACGCACTGGTGCTCAGGTACGTGGTCCTATCCCACTGCCAACACGGAAAGAACGTTTCACCGTGCTGACTTCACCACACGTAAATAAAGACGCGCGTGACCAGTACGAAATCCGCACCCACAAGCGTCTGATTGATATCATGGACCCTACTGACAAAACGGTTGACGCGCTTATGCGTTTAGATTTGGCAGCTGGTGTTGATGTACAGATCAGCTTGGGTTAAGTGGGCAGTAATAGGATTACACACGAGAGGTTTTAACAATGGCTATAGGTCTAGTCGGTCGTAAAGTAGGAATGACGCGTGTCTTCCAGGAAGACGGCGCTTCTGTTCCTGTTACTGTGATCGAAGTGCTGGCGAACCGTGTGACTCAGATTAAATCTGATGACACTGACGGTTACCGTGCCCTTCAAGTAACCACAGGCGAGAAGAAAGCGAGCCGTGTAACCAAGCCTTTAGCAGGTCATTTTGCTAAAGCTGGTACAGAGGCTGGTCGTGGTCTTTGGGAATTCCGCCTGCAAAATGGCGAAGGCGAAGATTACGCAGTAGGTTCTGAACTGACTGTTGATATTTTTGCAGAAGTTAACAAAGTAGACGTTACTGGTACTTCAAAAGGTAAAGGCTTTGCCGGTACTGTGAAGCGCTGGAACTTCAGCATGCAGGACGCTACTCATGGTAACTCATTATCTCACCGTGCACCGGGTTCAATCGGTCAAAACCAGTCGCCTGGTAAAGTATTCAAAGGCAAGAAAATGGCTGGCCAGATGGGTAATGAGCAAGTCACTACGCAATCACTTGAATTAGTTCGGGTTGATGCAGAGCGCAGCTTGTTGTTGATCAAAGGTGCGGTCCCGGGTGCAACCGGAAGTGATGTGATCGTTAAACCAGCGGTCAAGGCATAACGTCTGAGGAGAATAGTGATGGAATTAACATTGAAAGACGCAAAAGGCGCTCTTGAGGTTTCCGAAGCTACCTTTGGACGTGAGTTTAATGAAGCCCTTGTCCATCAAGTAGTTGTAGCTTACGCTGCAGGTGCTCGTCAGGGCACAAAAGCTCAGAAAACTCGTTCTGAAGTAGCCGGTGGTGGTAAGAAGCCTTGGCGTCAAAAAGGTACTGGTCGTGCTCGTGCAGGTACAATCCGTAGTCCTATCTGGCGTTCTGGTGGTGCGACTTTTGCAGCTAAACCGCAAAATCACAGCCAGAAAGTAAACAAAAAAATGTACCGCGGTGCGATTAAAAGCATTTTGTCGGAACTGATTCGTCAGGAACGTTTGATTGTTGTTGAGAAGTTTGGTGTTGATGAACCAAAAACAAAGCAACTGGCAGCGAAACTGAAAGAAATGGATCTGAACGATGTTTTGGTCGTGACAAAAGAAGTTGATGAGAATCTGTTCTTAGCTTCTCGCAACTTGCATAAAGTCGACGTGCGTGATGTTCAGGGTATTGACCCTGTCAGTCTGATAGCTTTCGAGAAAGTGCTGATGACTGCTGACGCCGTCAAGCAGCTTGAGGAGGTGTTATCATGATGCGCGAAGAACGTTTGCTTAAAGTGATTTTAGCACCTCACGTTTCGGAAAAATCGACTAACACTGCTGAAAATAACAACACGGTTGTTTTTAAAGTGGCTGTTGATGCGACTAAAACCGAAATCAAAGCGGCTGTCGAAAAATTGTTTGAAGTTGAAGTCAAAAACGTACGTACAGTCAACGTGAAGGGTAAAACCAAGCGCACTGGTTCTCGTTTCGGGAAACGCAGTGACTGGAAGAAAGCGTATGTTGCCTTGGAAGAAGGTGCTGACATTGACTTCTCAGGCGGCGCTGAGTAACAGGAGGAATAAACATGGCTGTAGTTAAGAGTAAGCCTACGTCTCCGGGTCAACGCCACGTCGTTAAAGTCGTCGGTCAGGACCTGTACAAAGGCAAGCCTTACGCACCATTGCTGGAAAAGAACAGCAAATCTGGTGGTCGTAACAATAACGGTCGTATCACGGTTCGTCACATTGGCGGTGGTCATAAACACCACTACCGTGTAATCGACTTTAAACGTAATAAAGATGGTATCCCTGCAAAGGTTGAGCGTATCGAATACGATCCTAACCGTTCAGCGAATATCGCTTTAGTTTTGTATGCTGACGGTGAACGCCGTTACATTCTGGCTCCGAAAAACCTATCAGTAGGCGATCGTATCCAGTCTGGTGTTGATGCACCAATTAAACCTGGTAATTGCCTGCCAATGCGCAACATCCCTGTGGGTAGTGTTGTTCACGCGGTAGAGTTACAGCCAGGTAAAGGCGCACAAATGGCTCGTTCAGCGGGTGCTTATTGCCAGATTCTTGCGCGTGACGGTGCTTATGTTACTGTTCGTTTGCGTTCAGGTGAGATGCGTCGCGTTCAGTCTGAAGGTCGTGCAACTATCGGTGAAGTAGGTAACGCAGAACACATGCTGCGTCAATTGGGTAAAGCCGGTGCAAACCGCTGGCGTGGTATTCGTCCGACCGTTCGTGGTGTGGCGATGAACCCAGTTGATCACCCTCACGGTGGTGGTGAAGGCCGTAGCTCTGGTGGACGTCATCCTGTGACGCCATGGGGCACACCGACCAAGGGCTACAAAACCCGTAAAAACAAGCGTACTGATAAGTTCATCGTACGCCGTCGCAACAAATAAGAGTTGAGGATAAAACATGCCACGTTCTCTTAAAAAAGGTCCATTTATTGACCTTCACCTGCTAAATAAGGTGGAGAAAGCGTTGGAAGCCGGGGATAAAAAGCCAATTAAAACTTGGTCCCGTCGTTCAATGATCATCCCAGATATGATCGGCCTGACAATCGCTGTTCACAACGGTCGTCAGCACGTTCCTGTCTTCGTGACAGACGAAATGATCGGTCATAAACTAGGCGAATTCGCGCCAACCCGTACTTATCGCGGCCATGCTGCTGATAAGAAAGCGAAGAAACGGTAAGAGGTAGAGAGTGATGGAAGCAATTGCTAAACACCAATTTGCCCGCGTTTCAGCGCAGAAGGGCCGTTTGGTCGCAGACCAAATCCGTGGACTTCCGGTAGAAAAAGCACTGGATATCCTCGCATACAGCCCCAAAGCAGCTGCTGGCTTAATCAAGAAAGTTCTTGAGTCAGCAATCGCGAACGCGGAACATAACGAAGGTGCGGATATTGATGAGCTCAAAGTGAGCCGAGTCTTTTTAGACGAAGGTCCTACTATGAAGCGCATCAAGCCACGGGCGAAAGGCCGTGCCGATCGTATCTTTAAGCGCACCAGCCACATTACTGTGGTCGTGTCAGATAGCTAGGAGATAAATTATGGGTCAGAAAGTACATCCTAATGGTATTCGCCTAGGTATCTCCAGACCATGGAATGCAACCTGGTATGCGAATACAAATGAGTTCGCTGATAATCTGCACAGTGATTTTCAGGTACGTAAGTTCCTGACTAAAGAACTGCGCAATGCATCAGTCTCTCGTATCGTTATCGATCGTCCAGCTAAGAGCGTTCGTGTGACTATTCACACTGCACGTCCTGGCGTGGTTATCGGTAAAAAAGGCGAAGACGTAGAAAAACTGCGTAAGCAAGTTTCTAAATTGACAGGTGCTCCTGCGCAAATCAATATCTCAGAAGTTCGTAAGCCTGAGTTGGATTCGCAGCTGGTAGCTGACAACATTTCTGGTCAGTTGGAACGTCGTGTCATGTTCCGTCGTGCTATGAAACGTGCTGTTCAAAACGCTATTCGCTTAGGTGCCAAAGGTATCAAAGTTGAAGTGAGTGGTCGTTTAGGCGGCGCAGAAATTGCACGTACTGAGTGGTATCGTGAAGGCCGTGTACCGCTGCACACATTGCGTGCAGACATCGACTACTCGACCTCAGAAGCGAACACCACTTACGGTATCATCGGTGTTAAGGTCTGGATTTTCCGTGGTGAAGTTCTTGGTGGACTTCCAACTGAAGAAAAGCCAGCTCCTAAGCGCGGCAAGAACCGTAAGTAAGGAGAGACGATATGTTACAACCTAAGCGTACAAAATTCCGTAAGGTTCACACAGGCCGCAACCGTGGTCTGGCGCAGTCTGGTAACAAAGTCAGCTTCGGTACTTTTGGTTTAAAAGCTACTGACCGTGGTCGTATGACCGCGCGTCAAATCGAAGCAGGCCGTCGTGCAATGACTCGTCACGTTAAGCGTCAAGGTAAGATCTGGATCCGTGTATTCCCTGACAAACCTATTACTAAAAAGCCTTTAGAAGTTCGTATGGGTAAAGGTAAAGGTAACGTCGAATACTGGGTTGCTCAGATTCAACCAGGTCGCGTTCTGTATGAAATGGACGGTGTTCCTGAAGAGTTGGCACGTGAAGCGTTCCGCCTTGCGGCGCGTAAACTGCCTTTCAAAACCACTTTTGTGACTCGGACGGTAATGTGATGAAAGCAAGTGAACTGAAAGATAAAACCGTTGAGCAGCTGCAAGAAGAGTTGTTAGGCATGCGTCGTGAGCAGTTTAATCTGCGCATGCAGGCAGCAACTGGTCAGCTGAATCAGACTCACATGATGAAACAAGTGCGTCGTGATATCGCACGTGTTAAAACCATCTTAAATGAGAAGGCAGGTGCGTAATGACTGATGAAAAACGTGTTCGTACTCTGCAAGGCAAAGTTGTCAGCGATAAGATGGATAAAACCATCACTGTAGCTGTTGAACGTCGTGTAAAGCACCCGGTATACGGGAAGTACATCACGCGTACAACTAAAGTACATGCGCATGACGAAGAAAACCAGGTTAAAGTCGGCGATACCGTGATTGTTCGCGAATGTCGTCCGCTGTCTAAGAATAAATCTTGGGCTCTGGAAGAAGTCGTTGAGCGCGCTACTGTTGTCTAAACGCAGATAGCGATAAGAAATTAAAAAGCCTCCCTTGCGGAGGCTTTTTTTTTGATCTAAACCTTAATAGGTTTAGTACAAACATCTGAAATTGAATAAATTTCTTTTTAACATAAGAAATAATAAATACGCACACCAACGCGTAGTTCTCAAAGGGAGACAATTCATGTCAAAAAGTTTATTTTTTGCAGCTACAGTGCTTGCAGCGAGTCCGGTAATTGCTGCCCCTCAAGATAGTAATTCGGTTGAACAGGAAATGCAGGCGTTAAAAGAACGCTTAGCTCAGTTGGAGAAACGGCTCGAAGAAAAAGAAGAGCGTGAGAAAGAAGAAGTCGTTGTTGTAAAAGAACGAGAAGTAAAAAAAGGCAATGAAACTGCCAGCAAAGAAAGCAGTTCGAACCGCAGAGTTGTCTACGACTCCGGAGTTCATGCGCGTTTAGACGAGCTGGAAAAGAAAACGGAAGAGAACGAAAATTGGCCAATAAAGGTTCATGGCGCGGTTCGCTTTCAGTATGAGTACAGTGATTATAACACCTCAGGGAACGCAAACCGCGGTGGCGATTTGGATTTCGATATTTTCCGTCTGAATTTTGATGGAGAAATGGGAGGTGTCATCCTTTCTGCTGAGTATCGTTGGTTTAATTATCAGGACGTTGTCAAACACGCCTGGTTTGGTTATGACTTCACCGATAAACTGCAAGGGCAGGTTGGCGTTGTAAAAATTCCATTTGGTAACATGCCTTACAACTCTCACAGCTATTTCTTTAATAGTACTTTCTATGTTGGCCTAGAAGATGAACATGATAACGGTATTCGGTTTAAATACCGTGGCGATGAATGGGATTTCGATTTAGCTTACCTGAAATCAGACGAGCAGGGCGGCATCGACGGCTCAACATCTGATCGTACCGCGCGCTATAATTACGACACCGTGGGTATTCGGTTGCCCGGTCAGGACGCTTACGATGAACCGGGCCTGCCTGTAGGCGAAAGTAACAGCTACGCTTTCAGAACCGCGCGTAAGTTTAGCTTCAGCGATGATGAAAACTTAGAGCTTGGTGTGTCTTTGCAAGGCGGGAATTTGTATTCAGGAACGGCTGCTGAAGGCTTTACAGATGCACAGGCGTATGAGAATCAGAATGTTGGTAATCGCATGGCCTGGGCCGCACACGGTGTCTACAATAACGGACCGTGGAACGTACAGTTACAGTATTCAGACTATGACTACGATATAAAACTGGAAAACCGTGGTGTTTACATGGCAGCTTACGCTTATTACGACGCAATTCCTACTGAAGCCAAACTGTATACAGCCAACGTTGCTTATACTTTACCGGTAGATATTGGGCCTCTGACAAGCTTAACTTTCTATAATGACCACAGCTTAATGACCGATAAAATGGGTTATCAAGATGATACCTGGATGAATGTTTTAGGGGTTGCAGTTGCAGCAGGCGGTGGCTTTTATACTTACGTTGACTACGTAAGAGCAAAAAACCAGCCGTTTATTGGTGGTAATACCGCGACCGATGGTGGTGAGGTCAATGACCGCTTTAACATTAACTTCGGTTATTATTTCTAAAGCTATCTAAATTTTGACAGCGAAAGACATGGAACTTCAGGGTTCCATGTCTTTTTTATTGGGCAATATATGCTCGTAAGAATCCCCTTCCTGACGAAAGTCTTTTGTTCGATTAAACATTTTTAGTTCTGTATGTAATGCGGCTTTAGCCATAATGTGGGCGCTGATAGGTGCCGTCAAAAATAGGAATATGGCAATAAGAAGTTCGTTCAGGTTAATCGACCCTTGTACCGAAGTAATAAGAATAGAAGCAATGACTATGCCGCCAATGCCTATTGTGGTGTTCTTAGTGGGCGCGTGTAAACGGGTAAAAAAGTCAGGAAGTATGGCTAACCCCAAAGAGCCAATAAAGGCAAATATAGCGCCTAATAAGATAAAGAAGGCCGCTAGCCACTGTGACCATGCTGGTAATTGGTTCAATGCATCCATAAGGTTTTCCTCTTTATTCTATTAAGTCGCCACGCAGTAAAAACTTACCTGCTGCGATGGTGCCGACAAAACCGAACATGGCAATGAGTAACGCAGCTTCAAAATAGGTTTGCGTGTTTTGGTACATACCCAACAACAGCAGTAAAGCCAGTGAATTAATGTAAATCGTATCCAGCGCCAGTATTCTGTCCGGTAGATCCGGTCCCTTAATAAGGCGCCAGAAATTCATTAATACCGATAAACTGAATAACAAGAAGGCAATGTGCAGTACCGTCGTTAACATTGGAATATCTCCTTCAGGCGACGCTCGTAGCGGTTTCGAATCGTTTTTATCACTTCTTCCGGGCTTTCTTCTGAGAATGCGTGAATAAGAATACCTTTACGCCCCCGAGTAATTTCACAAGATACCGTGCCTGGCGTCAATGTTATGGTACTAGCAAGAAGAGTAACCGGAAGTTCCTCTTTCATATCCAGTGGAAAAACAAACATCGCAGGTTTGATGGAACGAGGTTTCCCAATAATCATAACGGCAACTTTAAAGTTAGCCACAACAATGTCGTTTAACAGAATAAAAAAGTAAACGACAGCAAGGTCCGGTCGCTTAACCTTTGCAAAGTTGGGCCAGGCGTTACGGAATAAAAATGGAATAAACCAGGAAAATAAAGCGCCCAGTATGATCACCCCGGGCGAAACTGAGTTAAATAACAACACCCATAGCGTCAATAAGAAAAAAGATAACAAAGGTGTCGGAAATAGCTTTTTCATAGTAATTATTCCACTCCTTTCGTCAGCACGCGTGATGGGTACTGGCTTATGTCGTAAAGCTGTTCAGCGACATCATCGGTATAGTTACGTATTGGGCTGGCAAATAATGTCATAACAACCGATAACGACAGAAGTATAACCACAGCTGCTCTCTTTCCTAAAGGAGCAGACTGTTCATTTGCTTTACCCGACAGGGTATGCCAAAGCATTTTACTTCCCGCTCGTGTGACTGAAATTAGCATAACTAGAGTCGCACCTAACAAGGCTCCCCACAGCCAAAAACTCGCCGCGGTTGGGCTTGCCGATTCCATAATCATTAGTTTCCCGACAAAACCTGACAGAGGCGGTAAACCGATTATTGCTATTGCAGCAATTAAAAACATGACTGAATACGTAGAGTGATTAGCCATTTTCTTGCCGGATACGATACGCGATGCGGTTTTACCGCGTTCGAACGCTATAAGGTCGGCCAGTAAGAATAATGCACCAGTTATAAAGGTTGAGTGGATTAAATAAAACAGCATGGCGCCTGTTGTCGCTATTCCATTTAAACTGTAGGTTGCGATAAGCGTGCCGATTGAGGTGACGACTAAATAGGCCACAAGCAAGCGCAAATCTCGAGCTCCGATAACTCCGATGGTGCCGGCGAGCATGGTTATGAGGCCCATAACCCACAGCCAGTCATGTGCAATGAGGGCGAGTTCATTAGCTTCAGGGCCAAAAATGAGTGTATAGACGCGAACTATTGCGTAAACCCCAACTTTTGTCATTATTGCGAAAAGGGCAGCAACAACTCCGGTTGTTGTGGAATAAGCCTGAGGCAGCCAAAAGTGGAGCGGCAGAATAGCGGCTTTAATGCCGAATACTATCAATAGCATCATGCCACCAGCTTTAGCTAAGGCGGCCTGGTCTCCGCTTAATTGCTGAACTTGCGTGGCAAGATCAGCCATATTCAATGTGCCGGTAACGCCGTATAGAGTGCCAATACCAATTAAGAAAAGAGCAGACCCCAACAGGTTCAGCAATACGTAGTGTAAGGTCGTGCGTAAACGAAATTTTCCTCCACCGTGCATTAATAGTGCGTACGAGGAAATCAGTAGGACTTCGAAGAAGACGAATAAGTTGAAAATATCGCCGGTAGCAAAAGCCCCCATAATGCCCATCACCTGAAACTGAAATAACGCCTGAAAGTGTGAGCCAAGATTATCTTCGGCATAACATCCGTAGATGAGTACAGGTAATGCGAGTATAGCTGTTACCAGCATCATCAGAGCGCTAAGTTTGTCCACCATCAGGACAATTCCAAATGGCGCAGACCAGTTGCCTAAAGCATAAACAATCATCTGGTCCTGATTAATCTGGACGAGTAGGGCGATACTCGCTATCAAAGTTAATATACTGGACAGCAGGCCTATAACCCTGCGTTTTGGCTGAGGTCTGTCTCCCCATGGAAGAAGTTGTAGCAGCGCTGCCATTAATGGCACCAAAATAGGAAGTATCGCCAAATGTTGTTGCCACATTAGCGGTTGCCCTCCGTGCTGTTATCTTGCTGGTTCACTTCGTCTGTTCCTATCTCGCCTCGGGCGCGAACTGCCAGAATAATTGAGTAGGCTGTCATGGCGAAACCGATAACAATAGCGGTAAGAACCAGAGCCTGAGGTAAAGGGTCGGCATAGGTTTCCTGAGTACCATAAATTGGTGCTCCGTCTATTGTCAGACGACCGGTTGAAAATAGAAATAAATTAACGGCATAAGACAGCATGGTAATGCCGACGACCACAGGAAACGAACGGCCGCGCAGAATGAGAAACACACTGCATGCGGTTAAAATGCCAACGGTAACAGAATATAAAGTTTCCATTAATGCCCCTCATGCGTTGGGCGATGACGTGTCGTCATCTTCCCGAAGTTACTTAAAATCATCATAGTGGCGCCAATAACCGTCAGGAAAACACCAAGATCGAAGAGTAATGCCGTCGCAAATTCAAATTTACCAACCAGTGGCCAGTCTAAATAGGTAAACCAGGAAGTCAGGAAAGGCTTGCCAAACAGCCAGCTACCAAGCCCGGTAAGCACCGCAATCAAAACACCAAACGACATTAGAGATTGATAATTAACGCTAAAGCGTTCTTTCATCCAGTCAACGCCATTCGCTATGTACTGCAGGATCATGGCCGACGCGACTATCAGGCCTGCGATAAAACCACCACCCGGTAAGTTGTGACCTCTTAGGAAAATATAGGCTGCAACTACCATCGCCATGGGTAAAATAATGTTGGCAACAGTCGTTAGCATCAACGGGTGTCTAATTCTATGCCAGGGGCGTCCGTCAATATCACTGGAAGGCATAAAGGGTTTTAGCTTATTAAGCAGTTTATGAATACCTGCAGCAGCTATTGCCAGAACGGTAATTTCACCTAAGGTATCGAAACCACGAAAGTCCACCAGAATGACGTTTACGACGTTGGTTCCACCACCACCGGATTTGGCATTCGCAAGGAAAAAGTCCGAGATGCTTTCAAATGGTGAGGTTAGTATTGCGAAATTTAAGGTAGCGACAATGCCGCCAATAAAGCTGGCAATGATGATGTCACGAAAAACTCGGTGGCCAGAAGAAGCCCGACTGGTTTTTTGTGGCATAAAGAACAACGCCAGTATCATTAGGATAATACTGACCACTTCGACTACCAACTGAGTCATGGCCAGATCCGGTGCGGAGAAGTGCGCGAAAGCTAACGACACAACCAATCCAACCACTGATAGCATCATTAACATCACAAAGCGATTGCGATGCAGTGTCGCGGTGGCAAATGCTGCGGATATCAGGACAACAGCACCAACTATGCTAACCATATCAACAGGCAGTTGCGGTTTGCCACCGGTCACCACACTTAGGTCACTTAGCGAAGGAAGTAACACGACAATAACGCTGATAAGAACGAAAGCAATGTAGCGTTGCAAGGAACCTGTGTCTAAGCGCTCGTAGAAATTAGCTGCGGCATCAGAAGTTTTTTGCACAAGCCGTTCAAAATTGTGTTTAGCGTCCTGGCCGTCAAATTGACGATTAAACGTAAACAGCTGATCGCGGGAAAGGTATATCAAAATGCCGCCAACCACTGCGACTGCGCTCATTAATAGAGGCATGTTAAAGCCGTGCCAAAGCGATAGCTTTACTTCAACAGGAGAGCCTGTAACAGCCGCGGCAGCCTGGTCAAGTATACCCGAGACCATGGTCATTGGCGCGATGCCGATAGCGATACACAGCAATCCCAGAATAGCAACAGGTGCAGACATCATGCGCGGTGGGTCATGTGGTTTTTTTGGTAGCTCTTTATAGTCTCCATTAAAGAAAACATCGTGAATAAATCGAATGGAGTAAGCCACTGACAGCATGGCACCCACAGTCGCCAATATAGGAATAAACCATGACAGTCCGCCGAATAAATGTTGCTGTAGAGCCTGATCCAGGAAGAGTTCTTTAGACATAAACCCGTTAAATGGCGGGATTCCAGCCATTGAGGCCGCTACGATCATGGCGAGAGTAGCGGTTATTGGCATCAGGCTCATAAGCCCTTGCAGTTTACGCATATCACGAGTGCCGGACTCATGGTCAATAATACCCGCGGTCATGAATAGTGCTGCTTTAAAGAAAGCATGGTTAATAACATGAAATAGCGCGGCTATTACGGCCCCTTGGGTGCCTATCCCCAGTAGCATACAGATAAGACCCAGGTGGCTTACAGTAGAGAAAGCGAGTAACCCTTTCAGGTCGTGCTTTAGCAAAGCAAAGTAAGCGCCGACTAACATGGTAATTAAGCCAGTCAATGTAACCAGAGTAAACCACAGCTCAGTTTCAGCTAATACTGGATGAAAACGTGCTAATAGAAAGATACCAGCTTTTACCATGGTCGCCGAGTGTAAGTACGCACTAACAGGAGTGGGTGCTGCCATGGCATGTGGTAGCCAAAATTGAAATGGAAACTGGGCTGATTTAGTAAAGGCTCCTAAAAGAACGAGTACTAAGGCCGGAACATAGTACGCGTGCGCCTTTATCTGGTCTGCTGCGGCGAATACGGTATCCAATTGATAGCCGCCGGCTATGTGCCCAATTATTAGTAATCCGGCTAAGAGCGCCAGACCTCCTGCGCCGGTGGTTGCCAATGCCATGCGGGCACCGCGGCGGGCATCACTGCTATGGAACCAATAACCGATAAGTAAAAAGGAAGAAATGCTGGTCAGTTCCCAGAATACCCACATTAATAAGATATTATCTGCCATAACGATGCCCAGCATCGAGGACATGAATAAAAGCAGGCATGCGTAAAAACGGGATTCGTCGTCGTTACTGCTCAAATAGTAGTGGGCATACCCAATAATCAGAACACCTATGCCTAATATGAGACTTACAAAAAGCAGTGACAAACCATCCAGGCGCACGGCGAAATCAAGCCCTATACCCGGCAACCATTCCACCAGTTGTTTGGGTACTTCACCGGCGAGCGTTGCGGGTACGTACTGAAACAAAACAATTAAGCAGAAAATAGGAACAAGTAATGTAATCCCAGTCTTTATCGGTCGCGACGCTTGTTTAAATAATAGCGGTAAGAGCGCACCAAAGAATGGGGCAAAAATAATGAATAGCAGATTCATACCATAGAAGTCCCAAGTCAGCCTGTGCTCTTATAATAAGGTATACTTACCTGAGCAACGTAAAGTATTGAATTTACCATTGGTTCTGCCGCAATCCAACTAAACTAAACTCTTTAGATGGTGAATTCACCTTACACCTACGAAATTTTCTGAGATTACCCTACCACTTCCAAAATTTATCTGTTACACTTCGCGACCCTTTTTATAAGGGAAAAACCAAAGGCAGCACGACCCGAGAGGGTCTGTTTTTTTAACTAAGCGGGGCACTGAAATGATCCAAATGCAAACTACCCTGGACGTTGCCGATAACTCCGGCGCGCGCAGCGTACAATGTATTAAGGTTCTAGGTGGTTCGCACCGTCGCTACGCAAACATCGGCGATATCATCAAAGTTACTGTCAAGGAAGCAATTCCGCGCGGTAAGGTGAAGAAAGGCGATGTAGTGAATGCGGTGGTCGTTCGCACCAGAAAAGGCGTCCGTCGACAAGACGGGTCGGTCATCCGTTTTGACCGCAACGCGGCTGTGTTGTTGAATAACAACCAACAGCCCATTGGCACACGTATTTTCGGGCCGGTAACTCGTGAACTGCGTTCAGAGCAGTTTATGAAGATTATCTCGCTGGCACCAGAAGTACTATAAGGAGTCAATTATGGCGGCAAAAATTAAACGTGATGACGAAGTAGTCGTCCTGGCAGGTAAGGACAAGGGCAAGCAAGGCAAAGTCCTAAAAGTTCTTACCGATAAAGATCGCGTGATCGTGGAAGGCGTCAACGTAGTCAAGAAACACCAAAAGCCAAATCCGGCTCTAGGTGAATCTGGTGGCATCGTTGAACAAGAAGCAGCAATCCACATTTCGAACGTAGCGATCCTTAACCCAGAGACAGGTAAAGCAGATCGTGTTGGATTTCGTATTGAAGATGGCAAGAAAGTTCGCTTCTTCAAATCGAACAACGCAATCATTTAATTCAAACTTGGAGTTTTACGATGGCGAAACTGCATGATTTTTACAGAGAATCGGTAGTTCCTGAGCTTATGAAAGAGTTCAGCTACAACAGCGTCATGCAAGTCCCTCGGATTGATAAAATCACCCTTAATATGGGTGTTGGTGAAGCTCTGGCTGACAAAAAAGTACTTGATAACGCAGTGGCTGACCTAGAGGCTATCTCTGGTCAAAAGCCAATTCGTACTGTGGCACGCAAGTCTGTCGCCGGTTTCAAAGTCCGTGAAGGCTTCCCGATTGGCTGTAAAGTAACTCTGCGCGGCGAGCGCATGTGGGACTTTTTGCAACGCTTAATTTCGATTGCAATCCCACGTATCCGTGACTTCCGCGGCCTGAACCCTAAATCGTTCGATGGTCGTGGTAATTACAGCATGGGTGTTCGTGAGCAGATCATCTTTCCGGAGGTCGACTATGACAAAGTCGACAAGGTACGTGGTCTGGATATCACCATTACCACAAATGCTGGCACAGATGACGAAGCTCGTGCTTTGCTAGCTGCCTTTAACTTCCCGTTCAGAAAGTAAGGTGTAGAGTTATGGCAAAACAGTCAATGAAAGCGCGTGACGTGAAGCGAGCTAAAATCGCTTCAAAATACGCAGAAAAACGCAACGCACTGAAAACGGTCATTAATGACCCTAAAGCATCAGACGAAGAGCGTTGGGAAGCCGTACTTAAGTTGCAACAGCTCCCACGTGATGCCAGTCCGACGCGTCAACGTAACCGTTGTCGTATAACTGGTCGTCCTCATGGTTTCCTTCGTAAATTCGGCATGAGCCGAATCAAGGTCCGTGAGATGGCGATGCGCGGTGAAATTCCTGGCTTGAAAAAAGCTAGCTGGTAAGCCACGAATCACGGGAGAAAGCAAATATGAGCATGCAAGATCCAATTGCGGATATGTTCACACGCATTCGCAACGCTCAAGGTGCTAACAAAGTAACGGTTAAAATGCCGTCTTCTAAGCAGAAAGTGGCGATTGCTCAAGTTCTGAAAGAAGAAGGTTTTATTACTGGTTACAGTGCCGAGAGTACTGTTAAACCTGAGCTTGAAGTCGAATTAAAGTATTTCGAAGGCAAGCCAGTAATTGAAACAATCGAGCGCGTTAGTCGCCCCGGTCTGCGTATCTATAAGAAACGCAACGAGTTGCCTAACGTAATGGGTGGCCTTGGCATCGCAGTAGTTTCGACGTCTAAAGGCCTGATGACTGATCGTGCCGCTCGCCAAGCTGGTCTTGGTGGCGAAATTATCGGTTACGTAGCGTAATTAGGAGGTAGGAAATGTCACGTGTTGCTAAAGCACCCATTGAAATTCCTGCTGGCGTTGAAGTTACGCTAAATGGCCAGGAAGTCACGATTAAAGGTGCCCAAGGCTCAATGAGTCGTGTTGTAAACGATGCAGTTGAACTGGTAAAAGATGAGAGTGAGTTACGTACTAACGCCCGTGAAGGTGTTGCTAACTCAACAGCTCAAGCTGGTACGGCTCGCGCATTGTTGCAAAACATGGTGGTCGGAGTCACTAAAGGATTCGAGCGTAAGTTACAGTTGATAGGTGTTGGTTACCGTGCGCAAGCACAAGGTAAAAAACTAAACCTGACGCTAGGCTTTTCGCATCCTGTGGAGTTCGAGATTCCTGAGGGGATCACAATCGATACTCCGACTCAGACTGAAGTCGTCGTTAAAGGTGCAGATAAGCAGTTAGTTGGTCAAGTTGCCGCTAACATTCGTGCATACCGTAAACCTGAGCCTTATAAAGGCAAAGGTGTCCGTTATGCTGACGAGCAAGTGCGCCGTAAAGAAGCCAAGAAAAAGTAGGGTAATACGATGGACAATAAAGCAGCTCGCTTACGTCGTGCTACTCGCGCACGTAAACAAATTAAAGAGTTGGGTGCAAATCGCCTGGTCGTTCACCGTACACCACGGCATATTTACGCGCAGTTGATCGCACCTAACGGTTCTGAAGTGCTGGCAGCCGCATCGACTGCAGAGAAAAGTGTCCGCGAAGGGCTTAAATCTACAGGTAATGTAGACGCAGCCAAAGTCGTGGGCAAAACTATCGCTGAACGAGCGATTGAAAAAGGCGTTAAAAACGTTTCTTTCGATCGTAGTGGTTTTAAATACCACGGTCGCGTAGCCGCATTAGCGGACGCAGCTCGTGAAGCCGGACTTCAGTTCTAGGAGACGAACATGGCAAATGTAGAAGCTCAAACCGGTGAACTGATAGAGAAGTTGATTACAGTAAATCGTGTAGCAAAAGTTGTTAAAGGTGGTCGTATCTTTAGCTTCACTGCACTGACTGTAGTTGGCGACGGTAAAGGTAAAGTCGGTTTTGGTTATGGTAAAGCGCGTGAAGTACCCGCTGCTATTCAAAAAGCAATGGAAAAAGCACGTCGCAATATGGTTACCGTTCAACTGAAAGGCGACACTTTACAGCATCCTGTTAAAGGACGTCATTCAGGTTCACAGGTATACATGCAACCTGCTTCAGAAGGTACGGGTATCATCGCTGGTGGTGCAATGCGTGCGGTTCTGGAAGTTTCAGGTGTTCATAACGTGCTGTCAAAGGCATATGGTTCAACCAACCCAATCAACGTTGTTCGCGCGACTATTAAAGCGTTGAACGGCATGAAATCGCCGGAGCAAGTTGCGGCGAAGCGTGGATTGCGCGTTGACGAAATACTGGGGTAGTGAACAATGGCGAAAAAGACAATCAAAGTAACACAGACGCGTAGCTCTATCGGTCGTTTGCCGAAGCATAAAGCTACACTACGTGGCTTGGGTCTCCGCCGCATTGGTCACACAGTAGAGTTGGAAGACACTGCTGCAGTCCGCGGTATGGTGAACCGAGTTAATTACATGATTAAGGTGGAGGGATAAGCGATGGAACTTAATACACTTGCTCCCGCACCTGGTGCAAAAAGCAGCAAAAAGCGCGTTGGGCGTGGTATAGGTTCAGGTCTTGGAAAGACTGGCGGCCGTGGTCACAAAGGGCAGAAGTCTCGCTCTGGTGGCTCAGTTAAGCCAGGTTTCGAAGGCGGACAAATGCCAATTCAACGTCGTCTGCCTAAATTTGGTTTTACTTCTCGCAAGGCTATGGTCACTGCAGAAGTAAACTTGGCAGAAATCGCGAGGGTTGACGGTGATACCGTTGAACTGGCGACTTTGAAAGCAGCAGGTCTCGTTCGTAAGAACGTACTACACGCTAAAGTCATCAAATCTGGTGAGCTAAGTCGTGCTGTGACTGTAAAAGGTCTTAAAGTCACCAAAGGCGCTCGCGAAGCTATTGAAGCTGCTGGCGGCAAAATCGAAGGATAGAGCAAATGGCTAAACCAGGATTGGAATCAAATCGAGCGCAAGGTGGCTTGTCGGAACTTAAGCGTCGCCTGTTGTTTGTGTTAGGAGCGATTATCGTTTTCCGAGCGGGCTCCTTTGTGCCTATTCCTGGTATTGATGCCGCTGTATTGGCTCAGCTATTCGAACAGCAGAAAGATACCATCGTTGCCATGTTTAACATGTTCAGCGGTGGTGCTTTAGAGCGTGCGTCAGTATTTGCATTAGGTATTATGCCGTATATTTCGGCTTCGATTATTATGCAGTTGGCAAGCGTGGTACATCCACGTTTGGCAGAGCTTAAGAAAGAAGGTGAATCTGGTCGTCGTAAGATTAACCAGTATACGCGGTGGGGTACTTTAATACTGGCAACGTTCCAGTCGATTGGTATAGCTACAGGCTTGCCAAATTTAATGCCCGGGCTAGTAATAGACCCTGGCTTCGGCTTCTATTTCACTGCTGTGGTGAGCTTAGTCACAGGAACCATGTTCCTTATGTGGTTAGGCGAACAGATTACTGAGCGTGGTATAGGCAACGGTATCTCTATCCTGATCTTTGTGGGTATTGTTGCAGGATTACCTTCCGCTATCGGCCAAACGGCTGAACAAGCGCGTCAAGGTGACTTGCACCTGTTATTGTTGTTATTAATTGGGGTTGTAGTTTTAGCAGTAACTTATTTCGTTGTTTTTGTGGAGCGTGGACAACGTCGTATCGTTGTTAACTATGCGAAGCGTCAACAAGGTCGTAAAGTATTTGCTGCGCAAAGCACGCACTTGCCATTGAAAGTTAATATGGCTGGTGTTATTCCACCAATTTTTGCGTCAAGTATTATTTTATTTCCGGGTACCATCGCCACTTGGTTTGGCTCTGGTGACGGTGCGGTTGCAGACATTTTGCAGCAAGTATCGATGACATTGTCTCCCGGTCAGCCGTTATATGTGTTATTGTACGCGGCTGCGATAATCTTCTTCTGTTTCTTCTATACTGCGTTGGTATTTAACCCTCGCGAAACAGCTGACAACTTGAAGAAGTCGGGTGCGTTTATTCCGGGTATTCGCCCAGGTGAACAAACCTCAAGATACATCGATAAAGTAATGACGCGTTTAACTTTAGCAGGCGCACTGTACATTACCTTTGTCTGTTTGGTTCCGGAGTTCATGATGATTGCATGGAATGTGCAATTCTACTTCGGCGGTACATCTTTATTGATTATCGTAGTTGTTATCATGGACTTTATGGCACAGGTTCAGACTCATATGATGTCGCATCAATATGACTCTGTCCTGAAAAAAGCCAATCTGAAAGGCTACGGCCGGTAAGATTGGGTAGAACGGAGAGTAGCAATGAAAGTTCGTGCTTCCGTGAAGAAAATCTGTCGTAACTGCAAAATCATCAAGCGTAACGGTGTAGTTCGCGTTATTTGTACTGATGCTAAGCATAAGCAACGACAAGGTTGATTCGAAGGAAAGGCTTGCGGCTTAATCGCCGCAGCCTTTGAAGTATTTGCAATTCGGCAATCGGTTGAGTATCCTAACGGGCTTTTCAACTGAAGCCTACAAACTGAAGGAGACGTGTTAGTGGCCCGTATCGCTGGCATTAACGTTCCTGACAATAAGCATGCAGTCATAGCTTTGACTGCAATCTACGGTGTTGGCCGTACTCGTTCACAGCAGATTCTTGCTGCCACGGGTATTGCTGAAGACACTAAGATTGGTTCATTGTCAGAAGACAAACTGGACGCGCTTCGTGACGCCGTATCAAAGTTCGCCGTAGAAGGCGACTTGCGTCGTGAAGTATCTATGAACATTAAACGTTTGATGGACCTCGGATGTTTCCGTGGACTTCGTCATCGTCGTAGCTTACCTCTACGTGGGCAGCGCACTAAAACAAATGCGCGCACTCGTAAAGGTCCGCGCAAACCAATTAAGAAATAGGGGGATGGAGTAATGGCTAAAACACCAACTCGCTCTCGAAAGCGCGTTAAAAAGCAGGTCGCCGATGGCATGGCTCATGTGCATGCATCTTTCAACAACACCATTATTACCATTACTGATCGCCAGGGTAACGCATTAGCGTGGGCTACCGCAGGTGGATCAGGGTTCCGTGGTTCACGGAAGTCAACGCCGTTTGCAGCACAGGTTGCAGCAGAACGTGCAGGTGAAATGGCGAAGGAATACGGACTGAAAAACCTGGAAGTATTTGTGAATGGTCCAGGCCCAGGTCGTGAATCATCGATTCGTGCCCTGAACGCCGTTGGTTACAAAATCACAAATATTACCGATGTGACACCGATTCCTCACAACGGTTGTCGTCCGCCTAAGAAACGTCGCGTTTAAGGCGTGAATCGATAGTTGGAGAAAGATCATGGCTAGATATTTGGGTCCAAAGCTCAAGCTGAGCCGTCGCGAAGGAACAGATTTGTTCCTGAAAAGCGGCGTTCGCGCAATCGATTCTAAATGTAAGATCGACACTGCACCAGGACAACACGGCGCGCGTCGCGGTCGTTTGTCAGACTACGGTGTTCAGTTGCGTGAGAAACAGAAAGTTCGTCGTATGTACGGCGTACTGGAAAAGCAATTTCGTAACTACTACAAAGAAGCTGCACGACTGAAAGGCAATACCGGTGAAAACCTGTTGCAGTTGCTGGAACAGCGCTTGGATAACGTAGTGTATCGCATGGGTTTTGCGTCAACACGCGCAGAAGCTCGTCAGCTGGTCAGTCACAAAGCAGTTGTTGTGAATGGTCAGGTAGTGAACATTCCATCGTTCAAGGTTCGTCCTGAAGACGTCGTTTCTGTTCGTGAAAAAGCGAAGAAACAAGCACGTATCGGAGCAGCACTGGAGCTTGCGGAACAACGTGAGAAGCCAGTCTGGATAGAAGTAGACAACAACAAATTGGAAGGTGCATTTAAACGTCTTCCAGAACGTAGTGACTTGTCTGCTGAAATTAACGAACAGTTGATCGTAGAGCTTTACTCTAAGTAAAGCTTAAGCATAGAGAGAGGACACAATGCAGGGTTCTGTTACCGAATTCCTAAAGCCGAGGTTAGTCGACATCGAGCAAATCAGCCCGACTCATGCCAAGGTGACACTGGAGCCTCTGGAACGCGGCTTTGGTTATACACTAGGTAATGCGTTACGTCGCATTTTACTATCGTCAATGCCAGGCTGTGCAGTGACTGAGGTTGAAATCGATGGCGTGCTGCACGAATACAGCAGCAAAGAGGGCGTTCAGGAAGATGTCATTGAAGTTTTATTGAACCTGAAAGGGCTGGCAGTAAGCGTTGAAGGTAAAGATGAAGCAACTCTGACTTTGAATAAATCCGGAGCAGGTCCTGTAACAGCAGGCGATTTCACCCATGACGGTGATGTTGAAATCGTTAATCCTGAGCACGTTATTTGTCATCTGACAGGCGACTATGAACTTGTAATGCGAGTAAAAGTCGAACGTGGTCGTGGTTACGTGCCTGCGGCATCTCGTCAGTCCGCTGATGATGATGAACGTCCAATCGGTCGTCTTTTAGTCGACGCGTCGTTTAGCCCGGTAGAACGCATCGCATATTCTGTAGATGCGGCTCGTGTTGAACAACGCACTGACTTAGACAAGCTGGTCATCGAAATGGAAACCAATGGTACATTGGATCCAGAAGAAGCAATCCGCCGTGCAGCAACAATTTTAGCTGAACAGTTGGATGCTTTTGTTGAACTTCGTGACATAAGTGAGCCGGAAGAAAAAGAAGAGAAACCGGAATTCGATCCGATTCTTCTTCGTCCGGTAGACGACTTGGAATTGACTGTTCGATCTGCGAACTGCTTGAAAGCAGAAGCGATTCAGTACATTGGTGACTTAGTACAACGCACTGAGGTCGAGTTATTAAAAACTCCGAACTTGGGTAAGAAGTCGTTGACTGAAATCAAAGACGTGTTGGCTTCACGTGGTTTGTCTCTGGGCATGCGCCTTGAGAACTGGCCACCAGCCAGCTTAATTGACAACGACTAAGTTCACCTTAGTAATAGATTTACTGAGAAGGGTATAGGTATGCGCCATCGTAAGAGTGGTCGTCAACTAAATCGAAACAGCAGCCATCGTCAGGCAATGTTCCGTAACATGGCAAGCTCTTTAGTGCGTCATGAAATCATCAAGACGACTTTGCCAAAGGCAAAAGAGTTACGTCGCGTTGTTGAGCCTTTAATCACAATGGCAAAACAAGATAGCGTAGCAAACCGTCGTCTGGCGTTCGCACGCACACGTGATAAAGAGGTTGTTGGCAAGCTGTTTAATGAATTAGGCCCGCGTTATGAAGAACGCCCAGGCGGTTACACTCGCATTATGAAGTGTGGCTTCCGTACAGGCGATAACGCTCCAATGGCTTACATTGAATTAGTTGGTCGCCCAGAAGTTGAAGAAGTTGAAGAAGTAGCTGAAGAAGTTACTGAGTAAACCGCTTCGAAAAGTTAAAAAGCCGGCTCAATTTCAGCCGGCTTTTTTATGTCTAAAGTTTAATAGTAAAAACTATTTCTGGAGCTCATCGTTAAAAATTTTGGCAAGGGTTTCCGTCTCGACATAACCTTCTTTTACTAACCATTCAAGTTCCTTGCGACTTACCCCCGATTGTTTAGCTTCCAAAGTTAATATTCGCCAATCTTCTTTGCTAATTTGGTAATTAATGCTTTCTTGATCTGAACTCACAAAAAAATCTTTCATAACAGAAATTAATGATGTCGCTGTCTCCGGTAGAGCTTTTATCGACTCAGTTAAGGAGGAAAGAATTGAAGTCGGAGTTTCTTTAGCTGCAGTTCTCAAAACAGATTCAGTAAAGTCAGGGTGAGACGCGACAGCCTTGCGTATAATAATTTCAGCCTTATCGGGCTGACGCTGCAATGCAATAGTAATGATATCATCAATATACGCAGGTTCGGTTTGAATGGCAGCCTCAACAATGCTCATAGATAAGTCTGGGTAACGAGCTATAGCAATGTCGACGACAGTATAAGTCACAGCAGGTTCTGCTTGCATTGCTGATACTACTATAGCCTTGACTCTGCTTTCTCTAATGTCAAAAGCGGCGTTAACGATATAAGAGGCATGTTCGGGGTAGTTATTAATCAAGATACGAACAGTGCGCATAATAGAAAAGTTTTTATTGAGATGATTTTCGATAATATTTCGGTAAGTATCCTTTAAAGAGGAAGGCGAGCTTTGAATGCTGCGATCAAAAGTAGCAGCATGACTCGTTCGTATAGCGCTTGAACTAAGAGTTGCTGCAAGTAAACAGGTAAGAGTTATTAATTTCCAGCGCATAAAAATTAAGCCTTTTATATGAGTCTAACTAGTTAGAGTGATTTAATATAACAACAGTTCAAATAAATCACAAAAAAGCAACAAAATAGACTCAAAAACAATCTAAGTGTAGCTTTTAATCTTAATGTGAGTGATTTTTGTTCGGTTGAACTAGTTGTTTCAAAAAAGATCTTGCAAGGCTCAGAGAGATCACTATAATTCGCCGCCGTTGTCATGAGTTATCTGCAAAGCGTATTTGCAACAAATTCTGACAACGGCGTTTTGCTTCAACCGGGCTGAAAAAAAAGCTGATAAAATGGGTTGACGAAACGAAAGGGACGTGTAGAATACGCCTCCCTGCTTCGAAAGAAGCAACGCTCTTTAACAATTATATCAAGCCAAGCAAACTGTGTGGGCACTTGCAGAAGTTAAGCAAACAGAAATATTTGT